>BNXH01000038.1 GCA_025999435.1 Bacteroidia bacterium
GGCTGTTTTTACTGCTTTGACTGTCTATTATCGCCACTGTTGGCCTGTATTTTTTATCGTTCATTATTCTGTTATCTATAATCAAAAGCCGGTTAATAATTTCCCATGTACCATCTTTTACCCATTTGCGATAATACCAATAAACTGTTTGCCAAGGGGAAACTCTCCGGGTAAATCCCGCCACATACAGCCGTTCTTGGTCAGATAAAATATGCCGTTTACTATTTCTTTTAAATCCCATTTACTATTTCTTTGTACCTGAATGATTTTTTCTATAACTTGCCAACCTTGGGTTGAAAGGGTGGATTGCTACCATAAATGAAGGATTGACGAACACAAATCGCGACTATCCTTTCATCGCTTACGGAACCGACTGGCTCGCATTCTCACATTTGATAATAGCTGTCGCCTTTATCGGGCTTTACGTGAAATCAATCCGCAACAAATGGATCGTATATTTCGGGATGATTGCCTGCTTGGGCGTAATTCCTTTGGCAATGATCTGTGGGTCAATCAGAGGTATTCCGCTTTACTGGAGGTTAATAGACTGTTCCTTCTGCCTATTCGGGCTTATTCCTCTGTACATGCTGCATATATACATCAATAAACTGGAAAAACTGATAGACTATCAACCTCCGAAATATTGATTATAGGCACATGTAGCCCAATATGTTTCTATATATGGAGACAGCAATATATTTGGTTGAAACTCTCCATTTCATAAACTCTAAAGGTTAAAAAGCTTTCTGGCGTTATTTGTAGTTATTTCACCAACTTCTTCGTCTGTTATACCGTATATCTCCGACAACTTTTGCACAACAAACAATGTATATGACGATTCATTCCTTTTTCCCCGATAAGGAACCGGTGACAAATAAGGAGCATCCGTTTCCACAACTATACGGGAAAGATCGGTTTGCTTCAATACAGTAGATAATGTTGAATTTTTGAATGTGACAACTCCGTTTATTCCAAGCAGGAAATTCTCCAGCGACAAAATGCTTTGCAATTCTTCTATCGAACCTCCGAAACTATGAAATACACCCCTTAATTTTTCCGGCCCTACATTCCTGACACATTCTATACACTCGGCTATGGCATCTCTCGAATGAATAGCGACAGGAAGGCCATATTCTATACTCCATCTTAATTGTTCTTCAAAAACGTATTTCTGCTCCTGCTCAAATGTTTTATCCCAATAAAGGTCAATCCCGATCTCACCAATAGCGATATAGGAGCGTGTTTTCAATTGTTGTTTTATCGTATCCAACTCACTTTGCCAATCTTCACCCACACTTGTAGGATGTAAGCCCATCATAGGAATACAATAGTCTTTGTACCGACCGGCCGTATCATGCAATCGCGAAAGAGAGGAAACATCTACGTTAGGCAGTAATATTTTTTCCACGCCTGCGGCTCGCGCCCGGGCAATAACATCATCGATATCGTTGTCAAATTCTTCGGAATAAATATGAGAATGTGTATCAATTATCTTCATCTTGTAAATCAGCTTTTTCTCTTTCTTCCCGCCTCAAATAATAGACGACACCATATTCTTTGCTCCTTTCCAATCTCTCTTTAGGCGGAAAATTAGCATAAGCGGCTTCTACCTGATTCCACAGTGTCGTCAATGTGTTATCTACATCTTTTCGCTGCATACTCAAATTTTCCAACTCGCGAGCGGTTGTATTCTGATATGTTTTTTGTGCAAAATAGGCATCCCTAAATTGTGAGAATGCTACATTTACACGAGCTATCGCCGGATTGTAGATAGGTGCTCCACCTTGCCTGATACGTGTCTGTTCTCCGTTTATCACATTTTCGCCCCAATAGAGCAACAAATCATTACTTGTCAGGTCGGGAACCGTAAAGTTATCAGGTTCAATACCATAAAGTTGTTTTGTCTCTTTTTTAATTTCACTGCGAATCACACAAAAATTTAACACTTGTATAAAATGTGATACATATAAGCGTGCATTCTTGATTAATTTCTGAAATATCCTGTTAGCCGAAGCTTGTGTATCGAGACTATTCTTATACCGGATATATGCACCTTCAAAATTGCGAAGCATTAGTTCCAGTTTATAAATTTCAAGCGATATAATTCCTCGTCCGAAAATAGAATTATGTTTTTCAATCGCTGTTTTCAATGCCTTTATCCGTGCATTATCTGTATTTGGCAAGCGTCTGTATGGCATAGTGAGTGTGTTTTATTATTAAGAAATCCGTGACATGAGATTTTCCGCCAAACTATACAGTTCTTTCTTCTTGTTCCTATCCACATTTACTTTATCGAGGCAACTTATCGCCTCCTTATAGTACCTGTTGATAAGTTCCTCTGATTTTTGTTTCAGGTTCAATTTGTCATAAATAGCTGTAACAGCCTTTATTTTAGCCTCTTCACTATAGTTGGTTTTATTTATCCACTCCATCAATTCACCTTTAGAAGCGCTGTCTTCCAATGCATTTATCAGCAGGAATGTTTTTTTGTTGCAAAGAATATCTCCACCTATACGCTTACCAAAATTGGTACTGTCGCCGTACACATCGAGCAAATCATCTTTTAGTTGAAAACCTAATCCTACATTAATGCCGAAATCGTACAGATTATTAGCGTCTGCATCCGGAGCCCCTGCTACTATGGCTCCTTCTTTCAGAGTACATCCCAACAATACGGCTGTTTTAAGCCTTATCATCTCCAGATATTCGGGAATAGTAACATCCATGCGCTGCTCAAATTCCATATCGTATTGCTGTCCGCAACAGATCTCGGTCGCAGTAACAGAGAACAAGTCCAGGGCAGGCTTTAAGTATTCAGAATCGACTTTGGCTATCTCTTTATATGCTTCTATCAACATGGCATCACCCGAAAGTACCGCCGTATTATCACCCCACTTTATATGTACGGTAGGTTCCCCTCTCCGCATATTGGCTCTGTCCATCAGATCATCGTGCAAAAGTGTAAAATTATGAAATACTTCGATAGCCAATGCCACCGGCACCGCCCGTAAAACATCATCCCTGTACAGGTTGTAGGACATGAGTGTCAATGCCGGACGCACCCTCTTACCTCCAAGTGAAAGTATATAGGTAATAGGCTCAAAAAGAGACTGCGGATCGATATTATACTCTATTTTTGATATTTCGTTATTTACAATGCCGAGTATGTCCTCAAATGTATAAGCGGATCCCATAATTAAGTTGATATTATATACTGTTCGCTAGCGAATAAACTGCTTTACAGACAAAGATAACTAAAATTATACGGAATTTACAAGTACAAACTCCTATTTCCCAGGACAAACCTTTCAAAAAAATGAAAAATTAAAAATGAAAAATGAAGAATGGCGCAAAGCGACAGTAACAGTAAACAGTTATCAGTCAACAGTCAACAACTTGTACCTCGTATCTCGTCTACTCGTAACTTTTTAACTAAAAAGTAACAAACTTCTACAGTAGTCAGTAGTTAGTAGTTAGTAAACAATCGACCTTTTCGTCATTGCGAATTGAAAATCGGCGGAGCCAACAGGAGTGAAGCAATCCAGAGTATTGATTATTAATGGATTGCTTCGGGTAAACCCTCGCAATGACGTGCGACAGTCAACAGTCAACAACTTGTACCTCGTACCTCGTCTACTCGTAACTTTTTAACTAAAAAGTAACAAACTTCTACAGTCAGCAGTAGCCAGTAGTCAGTAGTCAGTCAACAGTCGACCTTTTCGTCATTGCGAATTCGAAGAATCGGCGGAGCCAACAGGAGTGAAGCAATCCAGAGTATTGATTATTAATGGATTGCTTCGGGTAAACCCTCGCAATGACGTGCGACAGTCAACAATCAACAACTTGTACCTCGTACCTCGTCTACTCGTAACTTTTTAACTAAAAAGTAACAAACTTCTACAGTCAGCAGTAGCCAGTAGTCAGTAGTCAGTAGTCAGTCAACAGTCAACAACTTGTACCTCGTACCTCGTCTACTCGTAACTTTTTAACTAAAATGTAACAAACTTCTACAGTCAGCAGTAGCCAGTAGTCAGTAGTCAGTCAACAGTCGACCTTTTCGTCATTGCGAATTGAAAATCGGCGGAGCCAACAGGAGTGAAGCAATCCAGAGTATTGATTATTAATGGATTGCTTCGGGTAAACCCTCGCAATGACGTGCGACAGTCATCAGCCAATAACTTGTACCTCGTACCTCGTCTACTCGTAACTTTTTAACTAAAAAGTAACAAACTCCACACTCATTTTCAAATCTTCAAATTCGCTAATTTTCAAATTAAAAATTATCACTGTATTTATAGATAAAACTATGCGCCGGACAATGTTTCACTCTTCGTTCTTCACTTTTCATCGCTTTGCGCTATTCTTCATTTTTAATTTTTAATTCTTCATTTTTTTGATGGGTTTACCCTGTTTTATATCAGGGGGAGGTAAATAAGTAAAAGATAAATATTACCTTTGTTTTTCGAAAAAATCAAACGTTTACAAATAATATACTTGTTAACTAATTTTTGAAATGAAAATAGCTATTGTAGGTACAGGTTATGTAGGTCTGGTGACAGGAACTTGTTTCGCAGAAATGGGGACAGAAGTCTACTGTGTAGATATCGATCGAAAGAAAATAGAGAATCTGAAAAATGGAATTATTCCTATTTTCGAACCTGGACTCGATGAAATGGTAGACCGCAATTTTAAGGCGGGGCGCTTGCGTTTTACTACCGACCTGAGCTCGATTCTTAACGAAGTAGATATTGTTTTTTCCGCCGTTGGTACTCCTCCGGACGAAGATGGCAGCGCCGATCTTAAATATGTATTGGACGTAGCTCATACAATTGGCAAGAACCTCAATAAATACATGCTTATTGTAACCAAAAGTACTGTTCCTGTAGGAACTGCTAAATTGGTAAAGAAAACCATTCAGGACGAGCTGGATAAAAGAGGTTTGCCGGATCTTAAATTCGATGTGGCATCTAATCCCGAATTTCTGAAAGAAGGCGCGGCTATAACGGATTTTATGCAACCCGACCGTGTGGTTGTCGGCATTGAATCGGAAGAAGCCCGGAAACTGATGGAGCGTTTATATAAGCCATTTACATTAAATAATTATCGTATTATTTATACAGATATACCGTCTGCCGAAATGATCAAGTATGCAGCCAATGCCATGCTTGCTACACGCATCAGCTTTATGAATGATATTGCCAATCTGTGTGAGATTGTAGGGGCAGATGTAACCATGGTACGTAAAGGAATAGGCTCGGATGCCCGTATCGGTTCCAAATTCTTATATTCAGGTTGCGGATATGGTGGCAGTTGCTTTCCTAAAGATGTGAAGGCAATCATCAAAACCGCAAAAAAACTGGGTTACAGAATGGAGATTCTCGAAGCTGTGGAGAACGTAAATGAGCGCCAGAAAAATATTCTTTTCGAAAAACTGATGAAATATTATAATGGCGATATCAAAGGAAAAACAATTGCCGTATGGGGATTGGCCTTCAAGCCTAAAACCGATGATATGCGCGAGGCTCCGTCGCTGGTACTGATAGACAAAATAATCGAAGCCGGAGCTAAAGTAAGAGTTTATGATCCGGTAGCAATGGAAGAAGCTAAAAAACACCATTTGGGAGACAGTGTTATATATGCAAAAGATATTTATGATGCCACTCTCGATGCCGATGCCATTTTGATGGTGACAGAATGGAATGAGTTCCGTCTGCCTACATGGGATGTAATAAAGAGAACGATGAAAAAGCCCGTTGTGTTTGACGGCAGGAATATATACAATAAACAGGATATGAGCGATTCCGGTTTCGACTATTTCGGAATAGGAATTTAATATCTATATGCGCATATATGATTACAGTAGAAGGTATTACCAAGAGTTTTGGAACACTGAATGTACTGAAAGGGATTGACCTTCATGTAGGGAAAGGTGAAATTATATCCATTGTCGGGGCCAGTGGCGCGGGAAAAACAACCCTCCTCCAGATAATGGGAACATTAGATAAACCGGATGGCGGGACGATCGTAATAAATGACCAAAAACTCAGTAAATTAAGCGATAGCCGTTTGTCCGATTTCAGAAATAAAAATATAGGATTTGTCTTTCAATTTCATCAGCTTTTGCCTGAGTTCACAGCTTTGGAAAATGTAATGATGCCTGCTCTCATCGGTAAAATGAAAGAAGCTCAAGCCAAAAAGAGAGCTAAGGAATTACTCGACTTGCTAGGATTGCCGGATAGGATGGAGCATAAACCAAACGAGCTTTCGGGAGGAGAAAAGCAAAGGGTGGCGGTAGCCCGTGCCCTGATTAATGATCCGGCCATAATCCTTGCCGATGAACCGTCCGGAAGTTTAGATACGGAAAATAAAGCCGAACTTCATCAGCTATTTTTCAAATTGCGCGATACCTTGGGGCAAACTTTTGTAATTGTAACGCATGACGAACATCTGGCTTCCATAACCGACCGTACAGTACATATGAAAGACGGCCGGATCATAGATTATCAACCTATAGCTCTTTAATTATGGTTTCATCTTCTGATAAGCGGCTTTATCAGATAGCCCTTACTATGATTGCCGGAATAGGGGATATTACTGCCCGTAATATTCTGCAAGCCATTGGAGACGAAGAAATAATATTCAAGTCCGGTAAAAAAGATCTTCGCCATAAAATCAATCTGCCTGCAAAAATTATAGATGAAATACTTGATCCTGCGATTTTGGAAAGAGCTGCCGAAGAGCTTGAATTTGTAGAAAAGAATAATCTCAAGCTTTATTTTGTTAGCGATAAGGATTATCCCGGCAGATTAAGGGAATGTGCCGACGCCCCTGTATTATTTTACTTCAAGGGGGATATCGACTTCAATGCGAAGAAAGTTATAAGCATTGTCGGTACCCGTAAATCCACCTCCTATGGTAGTTCTTTCTGTGATACCTTTTTACAAGATATATCGGCAATAGCGCCCGATACGTTAATAGTAAGCGGACTTGCTTACGGAATAGATATTCAGGCGCATCGTGCGGCATTGAAATACAATCTGCCTACGGTAGGTGTACTTGCTCATGGATTGGATATTATATATCCGTCGACGCACAGTCAGATTGCAGCCGAAATGGCGCGTCATGGCGGTGTTTTATCCGAGTTCAGGAGTAAGACTGAGCCTGAACGTTTCAACTTTGTAAGGCGCAACCGTATTGTGGCAGGGATATGCGATGCTGTTATAGTTGTAGAATCGGATGAAAAAGGAGGTTCGCTGATTACAGCTGAAATAGCAAATTCGTATTGTAAAGACGTTTTTGCCGTACCAGGTAAGATAACTGATAAATATTCGCGTGGATGTAACAAACTGATTGCATCGCACAGGGCAGACTTGTTTCAGTCGACAGGATATTTTCTGCAACAAATGGGTTGGGACGAGCAATCTAAGAAAAAGAAGCCACAGCAACAACAGCTCTTTATAATACTGTCCGACGATGAACAAGCTATTGTGGATAAACTTTCTACCCAAGATTCATTGCATATCGATCTGTTAGCCGGTTATTTGAATCTTCCTGCATATCAGTTGTTTTCTCTTTTACTCGATATGGAGATGAAAGGTCTTATAAAAAATATGCCGGGCAATATGTATGCCCTGGCATAATTTAGATTTTTTATAAGCTGAAATCAACTTCTCTTATTTTGTCAAGTTCAAGCATATTCTCTGAGGTCTTCTTTATTATTAAAGCCTTTATTCCGCAAAATGAGTAAAGATCAACCCTTTTCCATTAGTTTCTTAAACTCAGCCTTGTTTCCCGCAAAGGCATTCAGGTCGACCACTGTTTTAATTCCTTCCAATCGTCCCCGGTTGGTATATTGCCAGAAAAGCCAGTCGCGCCCGTCGGGCAAATTGGGTTTGGACAATATATCCCGTATCCAGACCGGATTATCAGGGAACTGATTCTCCATATAGTTCTTGTAAAATTCGTTTGTTGTATATATAATAGCCTTTTTCCGATAGTGATCTTCTATAATATCCAGATAAACCGATATTTCATGTATCAGGTCTTCTTTACGGTTTTGCATCCGGCAGTTACCTGCATATTCCAGATCGACAATCGGGGGCAGATCTATACTATCCCTGGGCACATAATGGATATAATTGCGCGCCTGTTCTTCTCCGGCTTTACAGAATGTAAAAAAATGATACGCTCCTGCCGGAATATCATTATCCCGTGCCCGGCGCCAGTTTTCCTGAAACAACGAATCTTTATGGTTTCCGCCTTCTGTGGCTTTGATAAAAACAAACTGTACAGCTTGCTTATCCAGTACAGGCCAATCTATTTTTTGCTGATGATGTGATATATCTATGCCCTGAATCGGATATTCGGCATATGAAGGATAGTTCATCCGTATATACCCATTACTGTAAGCATAATAAAGGCTTATGCCGATGGATCCTAACAGCATTGCAGCAATAAGGGCTATAATAATATATTTCTTCATATGCTAATATCTGACAACGATTAAGTAATCTAAAATATTTACTGTCGCATGTCATCCTGACCGTAGGGAAGGATCTTGACCCCAAAAAGAGACACGAGATGCTTCGTTCCTCAGCATGACAAATATGACAATAAATCTTATCATTTACTTACCGTGTTGCTAAGATATAATATTTATAAGACTTTCTTAAATCTTTCCAAAAATTCTTTTGCTTGTCCCATAGTCAGACATAATGGAGGAAGAAGGCGGAAAACATGGGTTCCGGTGGCTCCGGTAAAGACCTTTTCTTCGAAAAGCAGTTTTGTCCGTTTTTCCTTGATCGGTTCGTCAAATTCCATACCGATCATCAGCCCACGCCCGCGAACTTCTTTTATCTGAGGAAATTTTCTCAACTCTTCCATCAGGAAGTTACCTACACTGTAAGCATTTTCTATCAGGTTTTCTTCTTTCAATATATCGAGTACAGCGATAGCTGCGGCGCAAGCGAGATGATTGCCTCCAAATGTTGTTCCAAGCTGACCATATACTGCTTTGAACACCGGATTGATCAATACCCCTGCCATTGGGAAACCATTACCGATACCTTTGGCTACGGTAATTATATCGGCCTGGATACCATCATATTGATGGGAGAAAAATTTACCGCTACGTCCATATCCCGATTGTATTTCGTCAAGAATAAGTATTGTTCCTGTTTCTGTACATACCTCGCGTAGTTCTTTCAGGAAACCGGTATCGGGCACATGAATTCCGGCAACGCCTTGTATCCCTTCAATAAGAACCGAACTATATTCTTCCGTTGCCAATTCCTTCTTTATAAATTCAATATCATTGAAAGGGGCGAAGACATAGTTTGGATTCACATTCACCGGCGCCGAATAACTCGGTATATCTGTCGCGGCTACTGTCGCGGATGTCCGCCCGTGAAAGGCTTTCCTGAAAGCAAGCACTTTTTTACGTCCGTTGTGGAAAGAAGCCAGTTTGATTGCATTCTCATTTGCTTCAGCTCCGGAATTGATCAGGAACAGGAAATAATCAGGATAACCGCATTGCTCTCCGAGTTTTTGCGCCACTTCCTGTTGGAGTTTATTTATTACTGAGTTTGAGTAAAACCCTATTTTATTCAATTGATCTGTAATCTTTTGCACATAATAAGGATGGGTATGTCCTACCGAAATAACAGCATGTCCGCCATACAAATCAAGATACTCATTTCCCTTATCGTCGTACACATAACACCCCTCACCTTTTACGATATTAATATCGAATAGTGGAAATACATCGAATAATTTCATTATTGATCTGTTTATTATAATATTTCAAATTTCTCTCGCTTCGCGCCAATTGACACATTTTCAAATTTTCAAATTGACTTATTTATTTCGTTTATTAGTTCTATTACACCTTCTTTCCGGATGATATACATACCCAGCCGGACATCTGTGACACCATCTTTCAATTTGTACGTATATACCGGATGCCCATTCTGCTGCTCAATCTCAAAATAGCTGAATTTGATGTTGTCTTCTCCTTGCAGTTCATTTGTAACTTCCACGATATGAGAGGAAATTACAAAAAACGAGGTTTTTATTTGAGCGAAAGCCGATACAATAGCCAAAGTACCGTCATAGGCGTCTTTTACATTTGTTCCCCTGAATAGTTCATCAAAGAGGACCAGCATATTCTTATTGGTTTTCAGCCGGGTAGCCACATCCTTTATTCTCATAACTTCGGCATAGAAATGGCTGTAACCCGAACTAAGATTATCGGAAATATTAATTGTCGTACACAAGCCGGACAGTACATTTAGTTTCATCCTTTTTGCAGGAACAGGTAGTCCTGCATGCGCCAGATACACAGCTACGCCCAGCGCTTTGAGAAATGTGGATTTCCCTGCCATATTCGGTCCGGAAATAAACAACAGGTTAGCCGACCTGTCGAAATGTACGTCATTGCCTACCGCCTCATCTACAAAGAGATGCTTCAGGTCTTCTATATCGAGGACATTCTCTGTTTCAGGCACTATTTCAGGATAAATCAGGTCGTACAATTCTGCTGTTTTTACCACCGAAAGAAATGCATCGTATTCATATACCATATCGAGGATAAACAAAACGTCTTTCCTGTTCGTATAACGAAACAGATAATCGAATCGGGCTGTATCGTAAGCCGACAACTTTTTTGAATCTTTTACCCGGTCAAACTCCAACTGTTCGAACAAGCGCAGTATCTCATCGTTATTTCTAAGTAAAAGAGCCGGGCAATCAGCTATTTTCAACTTCTCTGCCAACTGTTGTGAAAACTTATAGAAACCTTTCAATAGGTTCACCAGACTTTCTACCCCTTTCTCTACCAGATAATAATCATTGCTTGAAGTTATTTTCCCTATGATCTTTCTTTCTATTGCGGCAATCCGGGTTGGTGGCCTTTGTACACGGCCACTATGCCGTAAATAATATTCGGAAAAATCAAGCGCGTCTTTATCCACATCGAGTCCCGATGGAAGATGTTTTTGGAAAAATGCTATGGCATCTTTTCTTTCTTCAATCTGCTCATAATCGGACAAAGGATTTCTCAATATTTCATACAGGCGGTTTCTTCCCCCAATACATTGAGTGTGGTTAAACAGGTTGAATACGGTCTTATCCGCTTTATTCAATCCAAAAATCTCCAGATCCTTTAGCGTCTGTTTATCGACTTCAAATTTCATAGCTCCGAGCATTATAAGGTTTATTTTATTTATTAGATACAATAAATATTATTTTTCCATATCTATCCTTATAATTTTCACTATAATTCTTTCATATATTCTACCACCTTACCCATAGCTACATCCCAGTTAAGGCGTGTTTTATAATCATTGAATGCTGACAAAGCCAGTTCGTTATACCTCTTATTATCGATAAAGGCCTCATATATCCGCTTTGCATATTCCTCAGGAGCAATACCCGATGGCAACACTATCCCGTTATCCTCGTTAAGTATCGACGGAATCCCGCCTGTATTAGATGACACGCACGGCACACCGTAAGACATAGCCTCAGAAAATACCACCGGAGTACAATCGGCTCGTGAAGGAATAAACAGAAAGTGGCTATGTGTTATCAGGTCTTCTATCCTCTTTACACCTTCGGGTGTCCCCTTGCTTATTCGCCCATGATTGATGATATAAGGAGGCAAATCCTCAACAGGCAAATCATCGATACCAACGATATGCAGTTCGGCAGGCAAATTCAAACTTTCGTTCAGATATTTTACCGCTTCGATAGCAATATCCCCACCTTTACGATGCCATTCCACGCCCAAAAACAGGAGCTGGCAAGTACGGCCATTTCTTTTTTCTACAATCTTTTTTATATCTTCCAGTCCTAAATTCTGCGGTGGCAGATTAGCTCCGAAAGGTACAATCCTGATCTTAGACGGATCTGTATTATAATCGCGGATTGCACTGTCGGCAGCCCATTGCGAACTGAATATTGCCAGCTTGCACGAGTCCAGCGACAATTGCTCTGTCTTCATTCCCTCTTTTGTATATTGAGTGCTAAGATTAGTAAAGTAGTTATAATAATTTATCATTGATGCAAACGTGGCATCGGTATATATAACTTTCGGTTTATTGGTATCTAAATACGACAAAACCGTTGTACTGGGAGAGAAGACTATATCCGTCGATTGCTTTAATTGCTTCAATATTTGCCGGGCGTATCCCTTACCGATTTCCGGCGAACGGTCAGCCCTATATATCTTATTTCGTCCATATATTTTATTTTTAATTTTCAAAGATAAAGGCCAGTTCTCTTCCAGACCGGTTATATATTCCATATCAGCCTCTCGTTCAAGGCTTTTTGCCATGTAATATACTAGTCCCGACCAATGCTTAACGTCAATAGATGGAAAGTTCGTTATATAGGTTATGTTCATTTTCGAGTAGTAAGTTATAAGTAATAAGTTATGAGTTAGATTTCCGAATAGTATTAATCAACGAAATTAGCATAGCTTTCAGTTCATCAGCTTCTCTATCCAACTTATCGTATTCTTCGTTGCTAATATAATTCAAATCTCTGGCTAAAAGTAAATAATATAAACTTTCATTCAAAGAGCCAAGAGCTATATTTAAAAATTGGGCAAAGTCTGATTTCGTATTTCGGCCTGCACCTTCTGCAATATTTGCAGGAATAGAGACTACTGATCTTCTTAATTGAGAAGTTAAACTGTATATTTCCTCCCTTGGAAAAGACGTAGTGATTCTGTATATACCTAAAGTTAAAGAATGAGCTTTCTCCCAAACTTTCAAATTCTTATAATCCTGCATACTTCCAACTTACTACTTAAAACGCGCCGGCTTTCAGCTTTAGTCCTTCTGTTTCATCCAACCCAAAAATCAGGTTCATATTATGTACAGCTTGCCCCGATGCTCCTTTGACAAGGTTATCGATGCATGACAAGACTAACAATTTCTTACCGTGCTTTTCCAAATGGATGGCACACTTATTGGTATTAACAACCTGTTTCAAGTCTATATTTTTATCTGTAACTATTACAAAAGGACTACTTTTATAAAACTCCTGATAAAGTTTTTCCGCATTTTCCAATGTACCGTCATAGTTCAAATAAGCAGAAGCAAAAATGCCACGTGTGAAATTTCCACGAACGGGTATAAAATTAATATCCTGAGAAAAATCGTTTTGCAACTGAACCAACGACTCGGTTATTTCTTGCAGATGCTGATGTTCGAAAGCTTTATAGACAGAGATATTATTCTCACGCCAGCTAAAATGGGATGTAGCTGATGGTTTTACCCCTGCTCCGGTAGATCCGGTGATTGCATTCACATGGATTTCGTCATTCAGCAAACCAGCCTTTGCCAAAGGTAATAAACCTAATTGTATTGCAGTCGCAAAACATCCCGGATTAGCGATATAAGAAGATTTTTTTATCTCTTCCTTATTGAGTTCCGGTAGTCCGTAAACGAACTTATTTCCTTCTGCCTTATGACGATAATCAGTTGACAAATCTACTATCTTCAGATGTGCCGGCATATCATTGGCTTCCAAAAACTTCTTCGTATCGCCATGAGCCGTACAAAAAAATAATACGTCTATCTTCTCGTAAGGCAATTGGTCGGTGAAACGCATATCCGTATCGCCAAACAATCCGCTATGGACATCGGTCAGTTTATTGCCGGCATTACTGGTACTGTTTACAAACACCAGTTCTGCCTGAGGATGATTGAGTAATATCCGTATCAATTCCCCGGCAGTATAACCTGCCCCGCCTATAATTCCTGCTTTAATAGCCCCACCCGGCCTCCCCAAAGGGGAGAAGTATGTATTTATCGTTTTCATATAAATAGGGCTTTCATTCCCCCTTTGGGGGATAGGGGGCTTTATTTTTCTTTTGCACGCTATGGAATATTTTAGTCGGAACACCGTATATCTTGGTAAATCCTTTGGCATCGTCCGCCGTCCATGCTTTGTTTACCTCACCGTACTCACCGAAATCAGCTTTCATCAGGTCGAAATCACTTTCCACACCAACAAGGGTATAATGATATGGCTTCAATTCAACAATTACCTTTCCTGTAACATTATCCTGCGAACTAACAAGGAATGCTTCTATGTCGCGCATCACAGGCTCCAGATACTGTGCTTCGTGCAAGAACATCCCGTACCAATTGCCTACTTGGTCTTTCCAGTATTGCTGCCATTTGGTAAGCGTATGTTTCTCAAGCATTTTGTGTGCATTGATAATCACAAGCGGCGCAGCGGCTTCAAACCCGACACGTCCTTTGATGCCGATGATGGTATCGCCGATATGCATGTCGCGTCCTATGGCATAAGCCGATGCTATTTCTTCTATTTTCTGAATAGCTTTTACTTTATCGGAATATTTTTCTCCGTTCACAGCGGCTATTTCGCCCTGTTCGAAATCGATAGTCAAAGTTTCCGAACCTTGTTTTTTCAATTGAGACGGATAAGCTTCTTCCGGAAGAGTTTTTTCTGATTTCAGGGTTTCTTTTCCTCCGATACTTGTACCCCAAAGGCCTTTATTAATGGAGTATTCCATCTTGGTAAAATCAGCTTCATAGCCATGTTCCTTCAGGTAATTTATCTCGTACTCGCGGGTAAGAATCATATCACGGGTAGGGGTAATAATCTCGATACCAGGAGCCAGCACATCGAATGTAAGGTCGAAACGTACCTGATCATTTCCTGCGCCTGTACTGCCATGAGCCACGGCGTCGGCTCCGATTTCCTTCGCGTAATTGATAATGGCAATTGCCTGAAAAATACGTTCGGAACTTACAGAAATGGGATAGGTACCATTGCGAAGCACATTACCGAAAATCATATATTTGATGCTCTTCCGGTAATATTCTTGTGTAATATCTAAGCTGACATGCTTTACAGCGCCTAGTCTGTATGCTTTTTCTTCTATTATTTTCAAGTCATCAGGGGTAAAACCGCCGGTATTGGCGATCGCTGTATACACATCATATCCCATATCCTCAGACAGATACTTGGCACAAAACGATGTATCCAACCCTCCACTGAATGCTAAAACAACTTTCTTTTTCATACTATAATTTTGTTTTTAAAGGATGTATGGAAACTTGCATGATAAAATTATTATAAGCTTTGGCGAATTGCTATTCATGCTCGTTTTCATTTCTTCAATTGCTTTTTTAGGTCTTTTATTATGTCTTTTACTTCTTTCTTATCTTTCTGCTTTTCAGGATCGAAAAGCATAGCAGTACATATGCAGTATTTTCTGTCGGTACGTGTCAGCACATCATAATTGACACAGCCCTGACATCCTCTCCAGAAGGCTTCATCATCCGTTAATTGGGCAAATGTCACCGGCATATATCCCAGTTCGGTGTTAATTTTCATTACCGCAGCTCCGGAAGTCAAACCAAAAACCTTGGCATCGGGAAACATGGCTCTGGCCAGAGAGAAAGCATGTCGCTTGATCTTTTTAGCCAATCCGTGTTGCCGGAATTTTTCTACTACTATCAACCCGGAATTAGCCACATATTGTTTATTACCCCATGACTCTATGTAACAAAATCCGGCAAATTCCTGATCTACAAGAGAAATGATAGCCTTCCCTTCTATTATTTTCAGTTCAAGATATTCCGGCGAACGTTTCGCGATTCCTGTACCACGTACTTTTGCCGCTGCTTCTATTGTATCCAATATGGTCTGTACGTATTTTAGATGGCTTTCGTTTGCTATTTGTATAGTCAGTTGCTCTTGCTCTTCCATTGGCTTATCCAATACAAGTTCATTTGTATTCATTTAATTTCTAATCTATTGAATGTTCGGTATAAATGTCGAAAGTGAAGCTATCACCTCCTCTTTATTAATATTCTCTCTGGGTATCAGCAAAATAGTATCGTCACCAGCCACGGTTCCCAAAATATATTGAGATGCCCTTCCATCGATTTCCCCTGCGATTGCCATCGCATATCCAGGGCGTGTCTTTACAACTGCCAGTTGACCTGAAAATTCGATGCTGACAAAACCAAATGATGAGACCGGAATCTCTGCCTGTATATCCTGCGTTGTACCGGATAATCGATAAGCATAGTTACCTCCTGCTGTCGGCATCTTTATTATTTTCAATTCTTTAATAT
>BNXH01000039.1 GCA_025999435.1 Bacteroidia bacterium
TTAGCCGTTAGCCCCTTGCTTGCGCGGCTACTCTCTTTGTCATCCTGATCGCAGGGAAGGATCCCGATACCCGGGAGACAGGAGATGCTTCCTATCGTCAGCATGACAAACCAGAATTTAACTAAAAAGTAACAAACTTCTACAGTAAACAGTAGTTAGTAGTCAGTAAACAGTCGACCTTTTCGTCATTGCGAACGGAGTGAAGCAATCCAGAGTATTGATTATTAATGGATTGCTTCGGGTAAACCCTCGCAATGACGTGCGACAGTCAGCAGTCAACAACTTGTACCTCGTACCTCGTCTACTCGTAACTTTTTAACTAAAAAGTAACAAACTTCTACAGTTATTTTTTAGCCGTTAGCAGATAGCTTTTAGCCGTTAGCCCCTTGCTTGCGCGGCTACTCTCTTTGTCATCCTGATCGCAGGGAAGGATCCCGATACCCGGGAGACAGGAGATGCTTCCTATCGTCAGCATGACAAACCAGAATTTAACTAAAATGTAACAAACTTCTACAGTAAACAGTAGTTAGTAGTTAGTAGTCAGTAAACAATCGACCTTTTCGTCATTGCGAACGGAGTGAAGCAATCCAGAGTATTGATTATTAATGGATTGCTTCGGGCGAACCCTCGCAATGACGTGCGACAGTCAGCAGTCAACAACTTGTACCTCGTACCTCGTCTACTCGTAACTTTTTAACTAAAAAGTAACAAAACTCTACACTCAATTAGCCATTAGCTTTTAGCTTATAGCCTTTGTCGCTTCGCACCATTGTTGACTGTTGGCTGATGACTGTTGACTGTTACTGTCGCTTCGCGCCATTTGCTAATTTACAAATTCGCTAATTCTCAAATTATCACTATATCTATAGATAAAACCAGCGCCGGACAATATCGTTACAAGTCAGTTGCGGGTACGGGTTATAAGCTTTCATCGCTTCGCGCCATTCTTCATTTTTAATTTTTAATTCTTCATTTTTTTTTGCCCTGTACTAAGAATCTCCCTATAGATTGGATTTAAATTTAAAATATGATCGTTTCCCACTAAAAACAATTGTTCTCTGGCACGGGTCAGAGCTACGTTTAATTTGCGATCCACAGTGCCTTCCTGATTCATATTGCTAAAGTATCCTAATTGATAAGGTCTGTTGAAACAAAAAGATAAA
Source organism: Bacteroidia bacterium (assembly GCA_025999435.1). Taxonomy (GTDB): domain Bacteria; phylum Bacteroidota; class Bacteroidia; order Bacteroidales; family Dysgonomonadaceae; genus Dysgonomonas. The sequence continues at coordinate 1,164 of BNXH01000039.1, forward strand.
ATAATAACATCGCGCTGGCTTCCCTGATACCGTTCGACCGTATCTACCATAATATTTTTGAATTCGGGGATTTCAGTTTCCTCCAGTTTGTGCCTGATTAATGCGATCTGGTTACGATAAGGGGTTATAATACCAAGCGCCCTGCTTGTGTCGAAGTTTATTCCGTTTCTTTTGTGCAAATCAAGTAAAGCCTTGGATAGAGATACAACAATATCGGCCTCTGCCGAATTAACCTTATTCGATAAATTAGAGTCGTCAATGGTTTGTACAGGGATAAAGGCAACCCGCCGGGTAGCTATCAGCGATTGGAATTTATCAGAATCATCAAAGGATTCATACCTTAGAGGCGCGCTTTGTCTGTCGGTGGCAACTTTAAGTATGTTGTCATAGAACGGAGTATTTACCAGCAAAGCTATATCTTCGTGCATGCGTCCGTGATAGGTCAATGTGTCGTAAGTATGCGTCCATTCTTTTTTGCTTGCAATGCGGAATAACCGTTCGAAAAGAGATTCACGGCAATCGTACAGTTCTATGGCATTAAGCTTTTCTTCCGAGACCTTCGATTTATTTTCGTTTTGTAAGGTTATTGTGGATAGCTGTTTATGATCGCCGATCATAATGAACTTATCGAACAAGGGCAATAATCCGATAATTTGCGGTTCCAGGATCTGAGATGCTTCATCTATGATGGCTACGTCGAATTTTTTCAGACCTAATAATTCCGGTTTGCCCGTTATGGATGCGAGCGTACCGACGAAGATGCGTGTAGATCCGATTGTCTCCAATAATTCTTTTCTGCTATTGGCGTTATGCGATATATTTTGCAACAGTCGCCGGCGGTATGCTTCTCCGCAGGAAAGCTCCGAGCCAATACGGATATATTTATCGCAAATCGTTTCATCTTCACAAAAGGCTTGAGATATAGAAGCGCAAAGCTCGTCGACGGCACGGTTTGTATATGCCATGACAAGAATATTGATATTTTCACCGGCATAAAACCGTTCTATTAACTGACGGGCAAATATGGAAGTTTTACCTGTTCCGGGGGGCCCAACGATGAGGAAATAGTCTTCAGCGGCTAATGCTTTCTCAATAACGTTTTTTTGTTTTTCTTCTTTGGTCAGATTATCTTTAGTAAGATATTTATCAGTCGAAACGGGTTCTCTTAAACCTAAAAGCAATTCTTTTTTATCAGCAGGAGCAGAAAGAAAAGCAAACAAGCTTTTAAACATAGCATTGTAAGTATGGTCAAGCTTGTCGTGCTCTACTGTCCAGTAACGGTAACGATCAAAAATACGATGGTTTCTTTGTTTGTAACGGAATCTCAGTAGAACGTGCGTCGCGGATATTTCTACTACTGTTCCTTTCAGTATCTGATTAGTCAGGATAGAGTCTTTATCGCTCTGTTTCGGATATAAGATGCATATTTCACCTTCGCGAAAATTGACACAATCGCCTGAATCATCGCGACGAAAACGGATTGTCATATCCCGTCCGCTATCGTCGATATTTTCTATCTCCAGATTGGCTATTAACTCCAAAGCATCTCTGCGTTCCCCGAATGTGGTATTCCATAAAGCGGAAACACTCATTGCCGGGTCGTATCCTTCATCGCCTGTCTTTTGCAGATAGAGTTCGCGGCTGATAAAATTCACATATCGAAAGAAATATGCTTTTTCCGGTTCCGTCGCTTTATCTAATATCTTCCTTAATTCATTTATCTTATCAGAAAAAAACTGGGGAACTTGTCCGTAGCTATCCAAGTCAAATAATTTGTGAAATATCTGTTCAACAGAGGCCACATTGCCAACGTATAAATCGTGTTCTGTAGCAATGATTCGATTTCGTGCATTAATTATTTCTTTTTCTAACCGGCGGTAAGCGGCGGCAAAGCGGAGATTCTCACCCGGATTGTCTGCCGAAGAATATAAAATAGTCGGGTAAATATGTCGTGGGTCTTTGTTGAATACCGATTGAACCATCAGTCGGTAGATCGCTGTCTGGGTTTCATGATTAGTTGCTATCTTCGTTACATCTTCCGGTGGATAAGGAGGTTTCCCCGATTTTAGTTCTATTATACGATCTATGCCCGTTTCGCTGTCTGATAATTGAAGTAAATCCAACCTTCCCTGAAAACCATACTTTTCGCAAAAGAAGGAAGGTTCTAAAGTGCAATCGGATATATTGAATCCATTTGCCGGCATATCGTTCAGAACAACCCGCCTGATATTCTCAAATTGTTTGCGGGCTTTTGCCATAAAGTCGCGAAACGCAATGTTATCCTGTATTTCAGGGCAGGACGAATATTCAAAAGGCATCAGCCGGAATGATTTCCGGAACGATTCCTCAAAAGTCAGGTTTGCAGCATCTTCGGCATAAATAAGTTCATCTAAAAAGAAGTTAGCCAGATTACCAAGCAATATATAATGTGTATTAGCCGTTGGTTCAAACTTCCTGCGGAAATAATGAAGATAAGAACTGCTATAGGATTGAAAACATTCAGCCATAGCCGAGGCATCGATCAGATAGTCGGGTTCGAGTACAATCATTCCCGGGATGTAGCGCCCTTTTTCGTCAATCTTTATATCTATCAGATTAAGTTGGGCTCCTATCCACAATTGTTCTATTGTTTCATTAAAAATGTCATTGATAGCCGAAACGTTATATTTTACATTTAGTACGTTTTCGGGCAAAATATCCGATTGGCAAACAATGATTTCTTTTTCCTTGTTTAATTCTACGACCTGAACACGTATCCTGTCTAACGGGATTTCGGCAGGAGAGGGTTTTTCTTCTTCGGTTGGAAGTTCACATGTTCCATCTTGCAGGAATAATAGAAAGGCTTCTAAAGTTTCTTTTGCTTGCCGGTACTGATATGGAGAAATTAAGTTGTTTTCGTTACGAAGCAGGAAGTTTGTCTTTATCCGTATATTCTGCAAACGCCATTCTAAAACTTTGGGTAATTTGTATTTCTGAGAGATAAAAACAAGGCGCGAAAATAAAGAAGGAAACTGCAAAGACTCACCGGTAGTGATGTCTTTGCAGTTTCTTTCAAGTATCCGCTTAAGTTGAATATATTTATCCCTGAGGGATAATGTAGACTGGTCTATTTCCTGTATTTCGTCTATGTTAGTAGCTAACATAGGCATCGATATCAATAAAGAAAACAAGCTCGAAACTTGCTCTATTGCTGGCTGTACCATCTACATATATAGTAGCATATCCGTTGCGTCTAACTACTTCGACTACAGCATTTAGAAAATCGTCAACTTGTCGACCCTCAAGTCTTCCTCCGACACTGTTTAGCACATCAACCGATAAATAGGCGTCAGAGTTTGAGAGTCTTAGATCAAATCCACGAATGTAATCTCTAGTGTTTATATCTATATATCCACCATGGAATCGAATGTCGTCTATCCGGTCGTAACGTCCGCTAACTTCTACAAAGTCGTAATTAACTGCTATGTTTTCTACTATTGCACCATTTGATGCTGCTGTAATTGTTGAATATCTGACTAATTGAGCTTCCCGCCACTCATAACCATCACATGACGTAAACGAGATTACAGCTAACACACTCAGTAGAATCGCAAATAGTTTGTTTTTATATCTTCTCATAATATTTATAATTTAGCAACAAAGTTAATATTATTATTCATTTATTTATACGACTCTGTTTTTTCCGTTTTGTAACATCGTCCGATATGAAAAAATCTTTTTTTAACTAAAATAGTTCATTTTGATATACAAACTAAGAACCTGTTTAAATTTTATTCGTTCCGATTTTCAGAACTATTTTTTCTTTTCTGAAGAGCGAATAGCGGGCTATTCAAGCTGAAGAAAGGAAAAAATCAGATAAAAAGAGACTGAAAATGAACGAATAAAGAGCTAAGTAATCTATGATAATTAATGCAACATTCTCTTTGTCATCCTGAGGCACGAAGGATCTTGTTCCTTAAAAGCAGAACTAACAAGAGATGCTTCCTATCGTCAGCATGACAAAAACGAAAATTATGTTGTAATAAATACTTTCCATTACTTATAATAAAATGTTTTGGTAAAATTTAAACAGGCTCTTAGTTTTATAAAATATTTGTTGCCACATGTGATTGTTCAATTTCTACCTGTTGCGCGCAATCTTGAATTGCTTGTACTTCTTTTGCCCTAAGCGTCAAAAGGGATAGAAAATTTGAAGTTTACAGGGTTTGATACTTATCATTTTACCTGTCTCACATTCAGTATACTATCCATCGAACCTTAAAATTTCTTAAAGAAATAATTTTTGCCTAAAAAAAATAGAATATTGAAATATTTGCTATATTTGCACTATTAAAATGAACACAGGCGAATTTATTCTTGTCCGTCGATTGGGAAAGTTCCGGTATGGAATGGAGTATTGGAAGTTCTTATAGGATAACGATTCTAACAGAAAAATAAACTACTCGTTATTAAAGATAACGACAAATAATCTATTTTTTAACTAAAAAATGTAATAAAATATGAAACAAACTTTAAGCAAAAACACCAAATATGGAATAATATTTAAAATGCTGCCGTTATTAATGGCGATTTTAGGTGTGAGTCTGTCAATGCCGGCCCAGGTGACGATAGGCTCGGATACTCCACCGAACAATGGGGCGATACTTGACGTCAAAAGCAATGATAATACCGTTAATGCCAATGGAGGAATTAATTTTCCACGGGTACTCATCTCCAATTTTAGCCCAACCACAGGTAACGATTTTGCAGCTTCGATAGGAGCTACAGGCAGTTGGGACATGCAGAAACACATAGGCCTTGTGGTCTACAATACCGGAACTCCTGCAGGTCTGCATATCTGGAACGGCACGCGATGGATAGTGGTCGGCGGAGCTTCCCCGTGGAATATCTCCGGAACCTCGAATGCAGCTACATCAAATACCGATAATATTTACCAGATGGGAAGCGTATCTGTCGGAATAAGCGGGACTGTCGATCCTACGGCGGCTTTGAATGTGGCTTCAACAAATAAAGGAGTATTGTTTCCAAGAGTAACGTTGACAAGTTCTACCGACAACACTACGATACCCAATCCTACTACCGGCTTACTGGTATATAATACAGGAGCTAATTCTAGTTTCACCACCGTAGGCTATATGTTCTGGGACGGTTCGCAATGGAGGCTCTTTGCCAATGCTTCTTCAGAGGTCGCGGCCGCTGTTTTGAATTGCGCGGGAACGCAAATGAGTCCGAATCAGCAGATTGTGGACGCTACCCCTATCATAGCAGGTACCGTGTTGCAAATACCGTACACGGGCAGCAATGGCGGCAGCTTCAACGGCGCCACGCTTGTTTCTACCGGCAACCCGGATGTAACGGCAACCATCGCGGGCGGTATGCTGGCGGTAGGCAACGGCGTGCTTAGCTTTTCACTATCGGGCGTACCTACACTAGCCCAGCAGGCGCCAGCAGGTATTACTTTCGACCTTACACCTTTTCTCAATGCTAATACCGACATCACAGGCTGTGATGAAGTAAACGTAGGTAGCATTCTGAGTGCTTCGATAGCGGAGACCGCAGTGATGGGCAATTTTATGCTTGTCACGGATAATACAGGGAATGACACAGGCACACAATATTATGCCTTGCAATGTAACTCCCCCGACGGTAAGTTTTCAGTAAGGGCCGGAGTACCTGCCTCTCAAACCAGCATTAGACACGGTAACCAGTATCTTAACATACAAGTGAGAAATAATCAGAGCACCGACGTACCTGTGATATGGAACTACGAGACCCTCTATGGCGGCTCCATCAGTAATGCCGGTCTTTTGACGATGCCATCTCAAAGATGGGGAGGTGACCAAAACTCCGGCGGCACATGGACTAATGCCACGGGAAACAATACCAGCAATGGAGCATTCTGGGGACAAGTAGGTATTTATGATGCCAATAATAACGGGCCTGAATACAGGCGTTATACATGGATTCCGCTAGGACCAAATAAAGTAAGTTATGAGATTACCGTAATGACGGCGCTGGATACAACTACCCCGACGATAGCGGTGCCCCCGGCATTGGTAAAATGCTATATTAAGTTTACTGAGGTAACGGCGGCACAGTAATTTTATCTTACATTTACCCGGCTCTGATAATGTAAATCAAATATATTGAGAAGCCGCTTCCTACGATGCGTGTAACGGATTCGGTCGTGCATGCGGTGACTACCGCCATTTTAGGAATGAATGTATCGCAGATTAAGATAAAGAAATAGTTTTTTGTTACCCTTAAAACAAGGGTAATTTGGAAATGGGTCAGCCGAGAGGCTGGCCCATTTCATTGAGTAATTAAACTTTTAGCAGATAAATTTGTTCATAGTTATAAGCAAATAATTATCTTTGCGACGAAATCTTAGGGGTGCCTTAATAGAACGGGCTGAGATCATACCCATATACCTGATCCGGATAATACCGGCGTAGGGAGTAGAAATTATGCTTTTCGCGCGTATGCATATTTTAAACTTCGGGAAATAATCTTATTAAAACCCCTTTTTTGTTTAACATCAGGACATATGTTTTGGTATGTTCAAAAAATGGTATTTTAAATGAAAAAGGTATTTATTACTTTATCTGCTATCTTATTGACAGGCGGATTACATGCTCAGCAGGCGGATAGCCTGAAAGTTGTCAAGCTCGATGCTGTAGTTGTTTCTGCTACACGTGTTTCTAATGATGCCCCGGTAGCGGTATCTAACATGAATGAGAGTGAAATAAAAAAAGAAAACGCTACCAAAAACATTCCGGCATTACTTCAAACTTTGCCGTCAGTCGTTTCCTACACTGAGGGTGGAACACCGGTTGGTAACACATCGTTCCGTATTCGTGGAACAGATGCTAACCGTATTAATATTACATTGAATGGTATGCCGTTAAATAACCCTGAAAGTCAGGAAGTATATTGGGTAAACTTACCTGATTTATCCAATTCTCTGCAAAGCATACAGGTGCAACGAGGGGTGGGGACGTCTACCAACGGAACGGCCTCGTTTGGCGCCAGTATATCTATGCAAACATTGGGAGGAAGGGCAAAACCGTATGCTGATTTGTCTACTGCGTATGGACAGTATAATACGTTCTTGCTATCGGGAGCTGCCGGAACAGGTATTATGAAAAATGGCTTGTCTGTCGATGCCCGTTATTCTTATGTGAAAAGTGATGGATATATACGAAACGGAAAGGTTGATCATCGGAATCTGTATGCAGCTGTATCCCATTATACAGATAAACAACTTATCCGTTTGATCTATATGGATGGTGTGCAACATACCGGAATTACGTGGGAAGGCATAGACCCAGGCATGGTGGATATAGACAGACGCTATAACCCTGCCGGAGAGTATAAGGACGATAACGGCCGCACCCGGTATTATGATAATGAGACTGATAATTATTACTCAAATATCGGACAATTATTGTATACGCGCTATTTGTCCCATAGTTTGACTTTAAATGCAAATCTGAGTTATAATCATGGTTACGGATATTATGAAAATTATAAAACCGGTAGGAAGTTTGCGAATTACGGCCTTGAAAATCAAGTAGTCGATGGGGTTACGTATAAGAAATCGGATGTTATCCATCGAAAACAAATGATGAACGACTTGTATGTGGGAGGCCTCAATTTGAAGTATGACAGAAATCAATTTGCCTTGGCCCTGGGTGGTATGTACAATTATTATGATGGAGATCATTATGGTAGATTACTTTGGGCAAAGTACAATCAAAATATTCCGGATGGGTATGAATGGAACCGGAATTCAGCAGTAAAACAAGATGCCAACTTCTTCCTGAAAGCAGAATACCGACCGCTTGATAATTTGTCTTTCTTCGCGGAGATTCAAGATCGTTACATAGACTATCGCATGAAGGGTTTGGATGATGATCTTGTTGATCTTACGAATAAGAATTATTATAATTTTATAAATCCCAAGGTTGGGTTATCGCTCCGTTTTGCCGATTACAACGAACTCTATGCATCATTTGGCATATCCAACAGGGAGCCGCTCCGTTCCGACCTGAAAGAATCTCTGAAAGGAGGGGGAGCGCGAGACATAACTTCCGAACGCCTGTATGATTACGAATTAGGCTATAAATACACGAATTCGGTATTCGCTTTCAGTGCAAATATCTATTACATGAAATATAAAGATCAACTTGTTCAGACCGGAAAACTCAACGATGTGGGCTATAAACTGCAAGAAAATGTTCCTGACAGCTATCGTACAGGAATAGAACTGGCTATAGCTTATACGCCGGTATACTGGTTGAAATTGGATGGGAATGTCACTTTGAGCCGAAACAAAATACAGAATTATACGGCATATTACACAGTATATGACCCTGATACTTATGACCCGTTGATACCATATCAGCAAGTGACAGAGTTTTATAAATCGACAGATATTTCCTTTTCACCAAAGGCAGTCGGTAGTTTTAGTGTGACATTTAAACCTTTTGAAAAAGAAGACTTCAGCCTTTCATTCGTAAATAAGTATGTTGGCAGTATGTATTACGATAATACATCGAATCCGGATAATCGCTTGTCTGAATATCTGGTTACCGATATGGTCGCATCTTACTCTTTAGGTATCCGGAAGATTGGAAAATTGGACTTCCAGTTTCTTATCAATAATCTGGCCAGTATCAAATACAATGCAAATGCATGGGTAGACCCTTATACTTTTCCCGATGGCAGCAAAGAAATTTACAAAGGTGTTTTTCCTCAAGCCGGTGCAAATCTGATGGGACGTATAAGATATAGATTTTAAAACCGTTATTTTATGGAGTATCGTTTATTAGCCATACTTCGGTACTCCATAATAATATTGCGAAAATGGAAGATATATTCGTTTTTATTGAAAATAACCGGATAAGCATAATAGGGGCTGTCATAGGTTTGATATACCTCTTTCTGGAATATCGGGCTAATGCCTGGATGTGGGCTGCCAGTATAGTTATGGCAATATTTTATATTTATATATTCTATACCACTAAGCTATATGCAAGTATGGCGATCTATGCCTACTTCTTAATTGCATCTGTATATGGATGGATTGCTTGGGTTACACGAAATAGAGACAGAGAGACAGGGGAGGAGCTAATATCTCGTGTGGAAAAAAGATATATTTTACCTATTATTATTACAGTTGTTCTTGTCTTTGTTTTTATTTGGTTGATTTTGAATCAGTTTAGTGAAAATCAGTCTGTGATTACTATTGGAGATTCACTCACTACATCTCTTAATATTGTCGCTTTATGGATGATTTCCCGAAAGTGGGCAGAGCAATGGTTATTAGTTATACCGGCAAACTTCATATCTTCTTGCTTACTTTTTCTACAACACGACATAATGTCCGGCATTTTGTTCTTTATCTTTTTCGTCGTTTCTATATTTGGTTACTTCAATTGGAAAAGAAAAATCTTTATAAATATAAAATAATCTGATAAATAGATAAGATGTCTCATCTTCGAATATAAAAATAGTATATTTGTATTTGATTATAAATCATAAGTATTGTAAGATGAGAATATTTCAGATTATAACAGTATCTGAATACGGTGGTGCCCAGACTATAGTCGCGGATATAGTTAGAAACCTTAGTCCTGAACACGAATTGTTTATCCTATATGGAGGTAATGGTGAAGCCTGGAGCGATCTGGAAAATAATTTTATACGCCTTAAGCTGAATGGACATAGAAAAGAAGTATCCTTAAAAGATCTCTCACTTTTCTTTAAATTGTTATATTATCGCATAAAATACAGACCGGATGTTATACACCTTCATTCATCTAAAATGGGAGTGTTAGGACGGTTGGCTTTCAGTTCCCGGAAAATTGTTTATACGGTACATGGATTCGATTCCATACGTAAGGCTTTCCGGAAATTTCTTACTATTGAAAAGATTCTGAAAAATAGAGCTTTTCGCATAGTGGGAGTAAGTCAGTACGATGTAGATATGATGCAGGAGGAAGGAATATATAAAAATGTAGAATGTATATATAATGGTGTTGCAGATCATCATATGCTTACAATAGATAAGAATGATATGATAACATCGGATTTAGAAAAAATTAAGCAAACTTTTTCCAAAACTGTGATGTGCATATCCCGGATATCGAAGCAAAAAAAGTTCGATCTGTTTGTCGACATCGCAAAGAGTGTCCCTCAATACGCATTTGTCTGGATTGGGAATAAAGATGAAGTGAAGAATTTACCCCCGAATGTATTTTGCCTTGGAGAAGCACATTCAGCATTCTCTTATCTCCGGTATGCCGATTTGTTTATCCTTACATCCAACTATGAAGGGCTTCCCTTATCTTTATTAGAAGCTTTAGCTTTTGGGGTACCTGTTGTTGCTTCACAAGTAGGAGGAATAACTGAAGTGCTGGATGGTAAAAACGGGTATGCTTTGGAGAACAAGACAGAGCTCTTTACAGAAAAAATAAAAAAAATACTCTCTGACGAAAAAACACAAAAAGAGATGTCGGATTATGCCAGAAAATCATATCTTGCTAACTTTGCAGTCGAAAAGATGGTCGGCCGTTATATGGCAGTCTATAATGAAATAGTTACCAACAAGAAATGAATCAGCCGCTAGTATCTGTTTTAATTCCCTGCTACAATGTTGAAAAATATGTAGTAGAGGCCGTAAGTTCTATCTCGAATCAGACTTATAAGAATCTGGAGATTATAGCGATTAATGACTGTTCGACAGACAGTACCGGTGATTTATTGATACAATTGGCGAAGCAAGATTCTCGTATAAAAATTGTTGACAACGAAGAAAATCTAAAACTCATCCAAACGTTGAACAAAGGTATTGCTTTGTGCGAAGGCGAGTATATAGCCCGTATGGATGCTGATGATATTTCATTACCAACGAGAATAGAAAAAGAAGTCGGGTTTTTGGAGAAGAATAAAGACCATGGTATTGTCAGTACATTATTTTATGCTTTTCGATCAGAGAATCCCAATAAAAAAGATCTGCATCACAGCCCGTTACTCGATAAGGAATTGAGAGCTTATATACTTTTTAAATCCGGTATATGTCATCCGGCTGTTATGATACGCAAACGTGTATTTACAGAACTGGGACTAAAATTTGAACCGGAATACCTGCATGTCGAAGACTATGCTCTTTGGTCACAAGCTATATATAAGACAAAGATTGGAAATATAAATGAACCCCTGTTATTATACAGGGTGCATCAGCATCAGATATCATCGTTGCATGAGGCTCTTCAATTGGAAAACAAGAAGAAAGTTTTTAAAATACATTGTCTACAGTTAGGATTACCGGCCGATGATGATTCTCTTGATATATATGCATCTGTTGCGGAATGTGTTCCCTCCAAATCATCTTTCGGTTATATAGATAAATGTGAGCAATTGATGCTCTTATTGATAAAGCTTAATAAAGATAAACCATTTTGCGATGGAGAATATTTGTTGAAATTATTATCGGTACATTGGTTAAGACTGTGTGCAAATTCCCGTTTAGGGCTTAAGGTTGTGAACCGGCTGAAGGAATCTTCATTGTATATTGAGGAAAATTATACAGCCAGGGATTTTGCAATTTTTTATACAAAGTGTACTTTTAAGCTCAAATATAAAAAGTCCCTTATTTACAAACTTGTATTCAAATAAACTAGCATGCCAAAAGTTAAGGAGATGATACCAATGCTGATACCGCTGATATTGATGTTTTACTTCATATATCCGCAGGCTCTCGAAGTGAATGGTTCTTCTTTTGTGGCTTTGGCAGGTATAATTGGGCTGGGACTGTATGCTTATCATCGTTTTCCATTCAAAGAAGTAGTCACAGCGTTGTCGGGGCTGTTTGTTTTATTTTTTATTTACTATAGCTTATCCTGGATAAATAAAGTTCCAGACGATACTATCGGTTATTTTAGAACTCAAATTGCATGGTTTTTTACAGCATATCTGGTTGTATCGTCTATATTCAAAGCTCATAAGAACCCAACATTCAATACATTTCTTTTGTATATAGTAGCAGCCATAACATTGCAGTCTTTGATTGCTTTTCTTATGTACTTGAACGAAGGTATTCACGATTTCTTTTTCTCTTTGCAGATGAAGGAAGAATATACAGAAGAAATTATGGATGAAGCCGGAAGCCAACGTCTCATGGGCTACGGAATCGGTTTTTTTGGGGCCGGAGCATTGAGTGGGATGGGTTTGATAGCAGCGTCATATTTGTTGATCCGGATGAAGCTTAGCGCTAAGGGGTTTATATTGCTTGTTGCCTGTTATGTATTTATGTTCTATATTGGGTTGTTCATGGCTCGGACGACCGTTGTCGGGATGGCTCTCGGACTCGCTCTTATTGCTGTCTTATACCTAAAAGATAACAGATCGGTGAAGAAGCAGGCAAAAAAGTTTATTATAGCATCTTCCTTCCTTATGATTGGCGGATACGTTTTTGCAATGTCTTACTTTTCAGGATTTTCGACATGGGCTTTCGAACTATTTACAAATTTATTCGAACATGGGCGGTTGGAAACAAAATCCTCTAATGGACTGGAAAAAATGCTTGTTTTTCCTGAAGATTTACATACAATTCTATTTGGTAGAGGATATACGGGTTTCTGGGGTAGTGATGTCGGATATTCTCGGCTTTTCTTCTATGTAGGTATTCCAGGGGCTATTCTTTACTTCCTATATCAATTTTTTATCATGAAACTTTGCTTTACAAAAGATTGGGGTGTGAATATCTTTGCTTTAACGATGGTTCTGTATACGATGGTTCTTAATTTCAAAGGTTGGATAGATCTCAATTTTATTTTGTATGGTATTTTCTTCTTTTTTATGTTTTACAAATACTATATATACTATCCGAAAATCCATAAGAAAAGTGAATTTGTATTACCTAAATTTAAAACAACCGTAGAAACGACCGAATGAAAGAATGTATTATTTTGGCTGGCGGACTTGGAACTCGCTTGCAAAGCGTAGTAAAAGATGTGCCTAAATGTATGGCTGAAGTAGCAGGGGAACCATTTCTTTACCATTTGTTTAATTATGCCAATAAGGAAGCTTTCGGACATGTAATACTATCGTTAGGATATAAAGCCGATGTTGTATTAGAATGGCTCGAAAACAAAACATTTCCGTTTCAGATATCTTACGTTAAGGAAGATGAACCCCTGGGTACAGGAGGAGCCATTAAACTGGCTTTCCGGCAAGTTTTCGGAGAGTCGGCATATGTGATAAACGGAGATACTTTTTTCGATATAAATACAGATGTTCTCTCTGATTTTCATTCCGAAAAGAATGCTTCAATATCGTTGGCTCTTAAACCGATGACCGGTTTTGATCGTTATGGATCGGTTGAATTGAATGATAAAGAACGTATTACCCGCTTTAACGAAAAGCAGTATTGCGACAAAGGTCTTATCAATGGAGGAGTGTATCTTATAAATAAAGATATTTTTTCGTCATTCGGTTTACCTGAAAAATTCTCTTTCGAAAAAGATATTATGGAGGCTCACCTTCACGATATAGAGATATATGGCCGGGACTTTGATAATTACTTTATAGATATTGGCATCCCTTCCGATTTTGAAAAAGCTAATAAAGATTTTAGTTTGAAATAATATTGTTTGCCATGAATCAGTATAAATATCTTTTTTTGGATAGAGATGGAGTGATTAATGAAGAGCGTCCTGACGATTATGTAAAAGATATTTCCGAATTTGTTTTTATTGAACGCAGCTTAATAGCTATCGCGGAGCTTGCCCGGAAGTTTGACCATATATTTGTGATAACTAACCAGAGGGGTGTTGGTCGTGGAATAATGAGTGCCGGCAGCCTGCAAGAAGTACATGACTATATGTCGGGCGAAATAGAAAAAGCGGGAGGTAAAATATCGAATATATATATATGTACCGATACAGATTCTTTTTCAATAAACAGGAAACCGAATATAGGCATGGCCTTTCAGGCACAGCGCGATTTTCCTGATGTCAATGTCCGGCAATCGGTAATGGTCGGCAACAGTAAATCGGATATGGAATTTGGAAACAAACTTGGTATGTATACTGTTTTAGTGGGAAACAAGTATCCCAAAGAGGATAAAATCTATAAGCAGGTAGATGCATATTACGAAAATCTGTATAAGTTTGCAGAATATTTAAGTAGAACAAACTTTTTAGAAAATGATAATAAGAAGTAAAGCACCCTTCAGGATAGGTTTGGCAGGAGGAGGGACAGACGTGTCGCCTTACTCGGATATATTTGGAGGATGTATACTCAATGCTACAATAAGCCTGTATGCTTATGCCAATATAGAACCACGCGACGACAATAAGATCGTATTTCGCATACCTCAAACCAATGAGGAATATATATACGATTCGGCAATCGAACTTACCATTGAAAACGATAAAGCCGACTTGATGAAAGGTTTATATAACAGGGTTGTAAAGGATTTTATAAAGAAGCCCTTATCATTGACTCTTACTTGTGCTATGGAAGCGCCTTTCGGTTCGGGATTGGGAACATCTTCGACATTGGCTGTTGCTATATTAGGAGCATATACCGAATGGTTATCTTTACCTTTGGGTGAATACGATTTAGCTTTCCTCGCATACCAAATAGAGAGGGAAGACCTTATGCATGCAGGAGGAAAACAAGATCAGTATGCCGCTGCATTCGGGGGATTTAACTTCATGGAGTTCTACGGCGACAACAAGGTAATCGTAAATCCGCTACGTATTCGTAACGAAATAATTAACGAGTTGTCTAATAATCTACTTCTTTATTACACAAACACAAGTAGAAATTCCGGTGATATAATTGCAAAACAACAACA
>BNXH01000040.1 GCA_025999435.1 Bacteroidia bacterium
TGTGGGTCGCCGAGGGACGAAGCGCTAGCTTTTTGCTTACTTTTGGGCAATGCCAAAAGTAAGGACAAGCCCAGCAGGGCGCGGCAGTGATGAGCATATGTTGAGAATATAAGCAATCTGTGATTGCGCGCAGAAGAATAAGGATGAAAGAAATCGAACGTTTTTACATTACAGCAATAACTTTAACTGCTGATTGGCATTATTAATTTATCCCCATATGCTTCGCTCGTGGCAACTTCACATAATCTTATTTGGAGCGTAACATATTTATAAAAAAAATACAAGTATTTAGCGCCTAAATATTAAATAGATTTTTTAAGACATATTATTTAAACAACTAGAAAATTATGGTAAAAAAAATGAAATCTTATTTATTAATTATTTCGCTTATAATCACTACTTTTACCAATGCGCAAGTTACGACTTCCTCTTTGAGTGGTAAGATTACAGACAGCAACAATGAAGCTGTCATTGGTGCAACGATCCGGGCTATTCACGAACCTTCAGGTACTATGTATGGAGGGGTGACAAATCTAGACGGACGTTACACTATACAAGGTATGCGTGTTGGCGGACCTTACAAAGTAGAGATTTCTTATGTCGGACATGAGACTGCTATTTATTCAGGAGTAAGCCTCACTTTGGGAGAAACTGCAAATATTTCCACAAAGTTAACGGAGTCAGCCCAATTATTGGGAGAAGTAGTTATAGTAGGTAAATCCGGAATCGACGCTAACAAAACCGGTGCTGCCGCAAGTATTAATGCGGAAGATATCAACCGCATGCCTTCTATTACGCATGGCATTGCGGATGTTATTCGTTTAAATCCCCAAGTAAGCGTAAGTAATGGTGGCGCAATATCTTTTGCGGGAGTTAATAACCGTTACAATAGCTTCCAAATTGACGGAACGATGAATAACGACGTTTTCGGTTTAACATCCAATGGTTCTAATGGTGGGCAAGCAGGTACTCAGCCCGTATCTATGGAAACAATAGAGCAGCTTCAAATCAATATTGCTCCATTCGACATACGTCAATCAGGATTTACAGGAGGGGGCATTAATGCTATTACAAAATCGGGGACTAATGCTTTCCATGTATCTGTTTATGGCTTTGGGAACAACCAAAATCTGATTGGTAGTAAATACACTTTGATGAATGGAGCAACCAGTGAAAAATATAGCAAGCAAAAAGAATATCAAGCCGGTATTACATTAGGAGGTCCTATTATTAAAAATAAATTATTCTTCTTTGCTAATTATGAAAAAGCAAATAAAGAGTTCCCGAATGCTTATGGATTAGGAGCTTCTGCATCGAAAGTAGACGCAGAAAAAGCCACACAGCTTTTAAATAAAATAAAAGAAATGGCAACGGCTCAGGGAGTAACATATAACGGAGATCTATCAAAAAACTCTGACGATTATACAAGATCTGATAAAGGAGGTATTAAACTCGACTGGAATATCAATAACAAACATAATGCGTCTTTCCGTTGGAGTTTGGTTTCTGCCAAACAGTTAAATAGTTCTAGTAATGCTACAAACCTGAACTCTTCGGATTACAGTTACGATTTCGTTTCTAAAACGAACACGTTTGTTGCAGAATTACAGAGTCGTTTTTCTGATCATTTAAGTAACGAATTCCGTGCTTCTTATGTTCGTGTACGTGATCTACGTGATCCTGGAGCTCCATTTCCAATGATTCAGATTAAAAGCGTTGGGGATGGTTATTTGAATATAGGAAACGAACGGTCTTCTATGGCAAATAGTCTCGATCAGGATATTTGGTCGTTTACTGATAACCTGACTCTTTATAAAGATAATCATACCTTTACTTTTGGTACACATAACGAATTCTATAATTTTGCCAACTTATTTATACAAGATGCCTACGGTACGTATTACTATAATACAGTGGATGATTTTCTTGCAGGCAAGATCAATCAGTATCGTTATCAGCAGGCAAATGTCAGTGTAACAGGAGATCCTAAATGGGAAGCTGCTTTTGGAGCAGGACAGTTAGGTTTTTATGCACAAGACAGATGGAATGCAACAGACAAATTGGATGTTACGTTAGGTCTTCGCATGGACATACCTGTATTTTTTGATACTCCTGTAGAAAATAAAGGATTTAATGATTTTGCGGCATCTAAAAATTGGGGTTATAAAACAAATCAGAAATTGAGCAGTTCCCCACTGTTCTCTCCTCGCTTAGGTTTCCGTTACAAGATTGACGAATCAGAAAAATATGTTCTTCGTGGAGGCGCTGGTATTTTCACCGGTCGTATTCCTTTTGTTTGGTTAAGTAATAATTTCTCGAATACAGGTGTACAATTTTCAACATACAATGTTTCGGTTTCTACTAGCAATCCCAATGCAACTAGTAATCTATCCTTGATTTTAGATCCTAATAAACAAAAGGAAAATGTAGATAAGCTGACAGCTTCGGGCGCTCAAACAATTAACGTGTTTAGCGATGACTTTAAATTTGCACAAAATCTACGTTTCAATTTAGGATTTGATTTCGAATTGGGTGGTATCAACTGGACTGCTGAAGCAATATATTCAAAAACACTGAATGATATTCTTTATCAAAATCTGGCTTATGATCTCAATGGAAAGACTTTGGGGGAAACCGTCTCAGGCTTAGATTTTGATAAACGTCCAATGTTCCAAAGAGCAACAACCGGTACTGACTATTCATATATCTATGCTCTATCAAATACCAATAAGGGCTACTCTTACAACTTGTCTTTGACAGGTGAAAAGAAATTCAACTTTGGTTTAGACTTGACTGCATCTTATACCTTTACTCAATCGAAATCTCTTAATAGTGGTACATCTTCTGTTGCTCAATCAAACTGGGCTTACAATTATACCACAGGAAACCCCAACGATCCGGAATTAGGATTCTCAGCATTCAATCAACCTCACAGGATCAATTTATCGGCATTTTATACTAAAAAATATGCTAAATCCTGGACTTCAGTTGTTGGCCTTATCTATACAGGTTCGTCGGGTGCACCATATTCTATCTATTACAATGGAGACATAAATGGTGATAGCTCAAATGGTAATGATTTGATTTTCATCCCTACCGATGCGCAAATCGATCAAATGGCATTTACTGCAACTACTGCTTATACTGTAGATGCACAAAAAGCAAATATGAAAGCCTGGATTGCAAATGATTCTTATTTGAGTAAACATCGTGGAGAATATTTTGGACGTTATGCAGATAATGAGAAATTTGAACATCATTTCGACTTCCATTTTGCACAGAAGTATAACTTCAACGTAGGAAGCAATGTACATTCTTTAGAACTCTCGTTTGACATTATAAATGTAGGAAACATGCTTAACAAGAATTGGGGTAGAGTTACTTCTCTGCAAAGTAGTACATCAACATATTACAGTCCTATCACTTATAATAGTGGTAAGTTCCAGTTCTTGCATGATGCTGATTTTAATATGCGTTCATATAGTGACTATTATTCTCGTTGGAGAGGTCAAATCGGATTAAAATATACCTTTTGATTGCTAAATATATAAATGAAGAGGCCGGAAGATGTTTCTTCCGACCTCTTTGTTTATCTCAGTCAACCTCCTCTCCCCATAATTCAATATCGGAAGAGACTGTCATTATACTAAAAATGATATATATCCAAGCCATACACTGACATCCTAGCAAAATATAAAACCATATATTCATTGTTTCTCTACTCATTAGGTGAAATTAATAAAAACCTCCTTCAATATACTTAATATTAAAAGGGATATCTAATAATGCGAATCAGTATTTAAAAAATTAGATAAATAAAAGCGATGGCAATTTTACCCATCATATGTACTAAAAGTCCAGATGTTGACCTGACTTTCTGCGCTCTTTGAATTTTTGTACGTTCATTCAACCAATTGAAGAATGATTCTATGGGTTATCTGACTTTAGAAACAGCAGTAGAAAATAAGTCATTATATGCTTTGCTTCACTTCGTTCGCAATGACGTGTAAAAGACCTTTTGACACACCCTCATCATATAAAAACCTACAAGAATTTTAATAACTTATTTACAATAGAAAATAAATTTTAACCAAGAGGAATATAGTTCAATTCTGGATAAGGTTGGGAAGCCTACTGCGTTAATCTATTGATATAATCGCAATTAAACTGAATTTACTATTAAAACACTTTTATTTACAAAATGTTCTTAAAATGTTTAATTAAAGTATACTTTTAATAATATCCTCTATTTTCCCTATCGAATTTTCCCAAGAAAATCGCTGTACATAATAGTTTCCCCGTTGAGCTAAATTTATACGATATTCATTATTTTCTATTAAATAACAAATACGGTCAGCCATTTGCGAAGGATTAGCAACGTCTGTCAATAACGCTGTTTTATTATCGAATGCATACTCCTGATGTCCTTCAATATCCGTACAGACTAAAGCGCATCCGCAAAACATGGACTCCACGGAAACCAATCCGAAACCTTCAGTAAAACTATTGGAAATAAATATGGCATTGCGATTATATATTTCACATAGATTATCCGGATCGCGATAATATTTTGTCCAATATGGCAGGTGTTCGGGAGCAGAAGAAATTCCAAACAATTCGACATTCAAATCAGGAATCCGGCTTTTTACTATTTTCAGAGCCTCCAAACCATATTTAGAGCCTTTTATTTCCTGTTTTGAATACATCATTGCAACCGTAGCAGGCTCTCTGGCCTCCACCAGTTTTTGGATATAGTACAATGCATTATCAATACCATTTTCTATAAGTTCAATTCTATTTTTTGTATATTGACTCACTATCTTCTGTAAATATGAAGCAACAACAATATTTATTGTATTTTTCATGTCATATGAAGAATATAGCAGATCCTCGTGGCCTTCCCAATTTTCGTAACCTTGTATTAAATTTATCTTCTTTCCTTTTCTTTCGCTCAATGCCCCCATTTCTAATACTGTAGACCACCATGTAGCAACAACTATATCGGCATCCTCTACATACTTATCCTTAACCTCAGGAACATATGACATGGTTATACCAGCGTCAAAATCAAACCATTTATCTCTATCAAATCCTTCCAGCTTTGATAATATACGACGCAGAAGATAGGGCAACCTGTACTTCATATAGGGTGTTTTAATAGGAAAAGTCAAATGCACCCGATATCCTTTTTTAGCCAGACGGTTAGCATATTCATACATCACCCTGAAACCACCTGCAGGACGACGAGGCTTGAAAGGAAGGATAAAATTTATTTTGGTTTTAGCAGCCACAGTCAAATTGTTTATGCAAATATAAAAAACAGTACCAGCCGGTCTAATTTATAATTTCGGGATGGGCGATCAGTTATTTAGCAATTACTAAACTAACTCTCCTCTTTTGTTTTTTTATCTGGACGACATCGATTACTTAATTCGTATGTAAATATAAAAATATATTCGAAACTAAAAAGAGGCTTCCATTTGAAAGCCTCTTTACAGTTATTTGTTTCTATATACGACCCTGCATTCTATCCGCCATTGCTGAGGAAACAAATTATCCCGCATATATCTATAAGGATTACCTTGCGCCAACTGCATAAGCTTCAATTCACGACCGGTAAAAACACCGACAGTATTTATAATATTCAATACTTCCTGCTGATAAGGCATATATGACTGTCTGACAAGCTCTGTCAAACCCGGCCAGTCTTCTCCTTTCCAGTCTGTGAAAAACAAAGATTCCGGATAATTGTTTTCGGTTTGTAAAACTCTCTTAAACGCCAAAGCCTGTTCCTTAGTTAATTCTTCATTTTCATAATAAATCCCATCAATAGATGTATAAGCGGTGATATAGACGCCTATAAGCGAGACACTTTCATCAAACATCAACCAATCGAGCATCGTCTTGATCTTATCCATCTCCTCCTGATTGGCTATGTCAAATGACTTTTTACTTGAATGGCGCAAATCGAAAACAACGCTTTCAGTGGAAACGACACCTTCGATTCGTGACGACCTGTCTGCCAAAAATTCAGGTTTGGTAGGCACTACTTTTTCCCTAATACTATTTTTCAGAACTTCCGTAAACTTGTATAGCGGGACTCCTCCTATCTTATTCAAATCGACTTTTATTTCTAATCTTGAGTTATCCATCCACCGCTCATAAGCCACCGTTATCTTATATAATTGATTCTTTTGATTAGAAACTTGCGGATGACTATATGATTTAGTATTCGCATAATTCCGATTATACAAATAAAAACCTTGCTTCCCTTGTCCGATCAAGACGAGCTTAGGCAGTTCCAATATCTTTGTACCTGATTTTATCAGAGGAGTCAATGTCAGGGAATCACCCAATTCGACATAATAGTCTTGTAAATTTAAAGGAATGCCGACATAAACATTTTCCTTATCATATTCAAATGTCACCCTTTTTGTATTTAGCGCTATACCTTGTTGAGCATCAACTCTCTGGTGAAAACAAACAAATGCCATCATCAGAAAAACGATAAAAATCTTTCTCATATAATATTCAGTTAGTGTTATAGGTACTTGTCTCCAGCTTTAAGTTTATTCATGTACAAAATTGTACAATATAAAAAACAGAATATACTAAAAATATTCTTTATATATACGAATATTAAATAGCCTTGTACCTTGACTTAATTACAATGCGAAGATATAAAAAATATTTCAAAAATTAAGAGCCTATTTCAAGAGTAATTACCCACCAACATATTTACCCTCCTACTTCCGGAATTACAGCATTGCTATGTCAGGATAATTACAAAATATTTTTCAATTATAAAATAAACAATATTAAAAATAATTTTAATATTATTAAACAATGAATTATATTTGTAAAAAAAATATTCAAATTATGTTACCTTGTAATTGTCCAAGTTGCCAGAAGCAGCTAAAAGTAAAAAGTTTATTTTGTGAAAATTGTTGTACAGAAGTACATGGGCTATACGGTCTGCCCGTTTTAGCTCGTCTTTCTGTCGAAGATCAGGATTTTATCCTCAAGTTCGTGAAAAATAGCGGAAGCCTGAAAGATATGGCTAAAGACCTCGGTTTGAGCTATCCTACTGTGAGAAATTTATTAGATGACATAATCGATAAAATTAAAGTATATGAAAAATAGGACATTAAGATCATGGCTATTCACCCCATTTAAATTCATTGCAGGAAGTAAAGCTCTGATCATTGGGATTATAGTATTAGCTATATTATCGATATTCGGATACCTGGGAAATGTTCATTTTGGCGGCATAATAGGTCCTTCTATTGCTGACAGTAGCTCCGAAAGCCCATACATATTGCATGCTTACTATCAATTATCGGCTTGGATATCGATGACATCGATATTTTATATTACAGCCCGAATAGTGTCTAAGACTTCCGTCCGGTTGATAGACATTGCCGGCACAATGGCGGTTTCTCAAGCACCTTTTATCTTGGTGGCCTTGTTTGGACTTTTTCCTGATGTTCATCTTCACATAGGCGATCCAAATAGTGCTAACATACATGAAATCATGCAAGTTGTAAAAGAAAATCTTGTCATGATAGCCACGATTAGCATCATAAGCATCCTTATTATAGTATGGTCTATCGTATTAAAATATAATGCCTATACCGTATCAGCAAATATAAAAGGTGTAACAGGAGGAATATCTTTCACCATTGCGATAATATTCTGTGAAATTCTATCCCGGCTAATAGACTATATTGTAATAACCCTAATCCCTTAAAATAATAATCTGATGAAAAGTATTTTCTTTTTTACAATCGGTTGGCTCATATCTTTAACGGTATCAGCTCAATTACTAATGAGAGAAGAACCTACCACACTGAAAACAAGTGTTGGAAATATCGACGGAACCCTAAAAGTTCCGGATAATATAGCTCCTATCCCTATTGCGATAATCATTGCAGGTTCGGGCCCAACAGATAGAGACGGCAATCAACCCAGCATGAAAAGCAATGCATACAAAATGCTTTCCGATGCTTTATTTTACAACAATATAGCTACCCTATGCTACGATAAACGAGGTATAGCTAAAAGCAAAGTAGAACAAAAAGAGGAAGATTTACGATTCGATACTTATGTTGATGATGTAAAAGCCTGGATAGATCAATTATCTGAAGACAAAAGATTTTCAGACATCATCCTTATCGGACACAGCGAAGGCTCTTTATTAGGAATGATTGCTGCTCAGAATAATCCCAAAGTAGCAAAATATATTTCTATAGCCGGAGCCGGCATGCCAGCTCCGGACATTTTAAAAGAGCAATTGGGCAAACAGTTGCAAGGACAGCCGGAAGCTATAAAAAATATGGTTTTCTCGTATATTGATAAACTTGAACATGGCGAAACTATTCCGGATGTACCAGGCTATCTCAACGATTTATTTCGCCCAAGTGTGCAACCATATATGATATCTTGGTTTAAATACAATCCACAGACAGAAATAAGCAAATTGACTATTCCGGCTTTGCTATTACAAGGAACGACAGATATTCAGGTAGGAGTAGATCAAGCGGAACTCCTGGCTAAAGCTAATCCAAACGCTGAAAAAGTAATCATTGAGAATATGGATCATGTGTTGAAGATCAGCGAAACAAAGGATATGACGGAGCAAATTAAAAATAGCTATAATAACCCCGATACACCCATCAGCAAAGAGCTGGTCAAAATAATTACCGGCTTCATTAAGGAAAAATAAATAAGCGGTCTTGACAAAAAAATAGCTGCAAAATTTGCAGCTATTTTTTATGTGAATTTCAAATTAGAAATTCCATTTCAATGGTTCGAAATAAGCTTGTGGGTGCAAACAGGCAGGGCATGTTTTAGGTGCATTCTTGCTGTTGATAACAAATCCACAGTTACGGCATTGCCAATCGATAGCTTCAGTACGGGAGAATACTCCATTACCTTGTACACGTGCCAGAAGAGCCTTGTAGCGGTCTTCGTGCATGTTCTCCACTTTACCAATCATACGGTACATTACAGCAATTTCTTTAAAACCTTCTTTTTCTGCAATATCAGCAAAAGCGGGATAATCTACCGCCCACTCTTCATGTTCGCCGGCAGCAGCTTCTGTCAGGTTTTCTTCTGTTGTACCTATTCTTCCGGCAGGATACATTGCAGTAATTTCTACCATTCCTCCTTCGAGAAATTTAAACATACGCTTAGCGTGTTCCTTTTCCTGGTCTGCCGTTTCA
Source organism: Bacteroidia bacterium (assembly GCA_025999435.1). Classification (GTDB taxonomy): domain Bacteria; phylum Bacteroidota; class Bacteroidia; order Bacteroidales; family Dysgonomonadaceae; genus Dysgonomonas. The sequence goes on from BNXH01000040.1 coordinate 9,225, forward strand.
AGAAAAATAGCTGCAATTTGCTCATATCCTTCTTTCTTTGCGGCACTTGCAAACATAGTATAACGCATTCTTGCCTGAGACTCTCCTGCAAACGATTTCAACAGAGATTTTTCGGTTTCTGTTCCTTTAATACTTTTTTCCATAACTAATGATAGTCTTTATATAAATGATAGTTTATACAAAACTAACATTTATTATGTCTATATCAAATGATTTAGTACCTTTGCATTCTTAAAAAATTATAATTACATTCTATTTCAATAAGACAGAAAGTGTTTTGTAACCTATAATTCGATAAAAAAGCAACGATTATTTAACACTGGTTTTTTGTATAAATAGATTAAAAATATTAATTTATTTCCTTCGTTCTGATATGAAAAATAAACAACGTCTCGAAAACATCAGGAAGGACTTTACGCCTCAGTTTTTTATTTCCCTAAAAACGTATGATAAAAATAAGTTCGTAAAAGACCTGATGGCAGGACTTATAGTCGGCATTGTAGCCCTACCTCTCGCACTTGCATTTGGTATAGCCTCCGGCGTTTCTCCTGAACAAGGTATAATCACAGCTATTATCGCCGGATTTATTGTATCTTTCCTTGGAGGCAGCCGGGTCCAGATAGGAGGACCTACAGGGGCTTTTATTGTTATTGTATATGGCGTTGTTCAGACGCATGGTATAAAAGGTCTGATTATAGCTACAATTATAGCCGGAATCATGTTGGTATTGATGGGAATATTCAAACTTGGAAAAATTATCAAGTTTATTCCCTATCCTATTATTGTCGGATTTACGAGTGGTATTGCTGTAACGATATTTACGACTCAAATAGCAGATATTTTTGGTCTGAATTTTGGAGGAGAAAAAGCTCCGGGCGATTTTATTGGAAAATGGATAATGTATTTTAAGCACTTTGACACTATAAACTGGTGGAATACTTTAGTCAGCATAATTAGTCTTCTCATTATAGTTTTCACGCCCCGTTTTATCAAAAAGGTACCAGGATCTTTAGTGTCTATTATATTGGTAACTATTGGAGTGTATCTACTCAAAACTTATGCCGGTATCGATTCGATAGACACTATCGGCGACCGGTTTAAGATAAACGCAGCCTTGCCTGAAGCCGAAATTCCCAATATAGATATGGCTGCCATAACCGACCTGTTACCCGTTGCTATTACCATAGCAATGCTGGGAGCTATCGAGTCTTTATTATCGGCTACCGTTGCAGATGGGGTAATAGGTGGAGAAAAACATAATTCGAATACGGAACTTATAGCCCAGGGGGTTGCCAACATTGTAACGCCTCTTTTTGGCGGAATTCCTGCAACCGGAGCTATTGCCCGTACTATGACCAACATAAACAATGGCGGACGGACTCCTATAGCCGGCATCGTACACGCTATAGTTTTACTTCTAATATTATTACTATTAATGCCTTTGGCACAATATATACCAATGGCTTGTCTGGCCGGAGTATTGGTCATTGTTTCGTATAATATGAGCGAATGGCGTACATTCAAAGCCTTATTTAAAAATCAAAAATCGGACGTTGCCGTACTATTAATCACATTCTTCCTGACCGTCATATTCGACTTAACGGTTGCAATTGAAGTTGGACTCTTGCTGGCTGTTGTTTTATTCTTGAAGCGAATAAATGAAGTCACACACGTTTCCATTATCAAAAATCAACTTGACCTGACGAATGAAAGTGAATACACTCAGGATGATGAAATCCTGATATTGCCTGACGGCGTTGAGGTTTATGAAATAGACGGGCCTTTCTTTTTTGGTATTGCCAACAAATTCGAGGAAAGTATGCGCATCATCGGAGATAAATCGAAAATAAGGATTATACGTATGCGAAAGGTTCCGTTTATTGATTCCACAGGATTGTATAATCTGGAAAGTTTATGTAAAAAATCGATGAAAGATGAAATACAAGTAATTTTATCGGGAGTAAGGGAAAAAGTACATCAGATGATAGAAAGTTCTAAAATTCCTGCAATGATAGGCGAAGAGAACATCTGCGACAATATTAATCAGGCAATAGCCAGATCGAAAGAAATACTCAATAGCGCTACGAAAAAGTAAAACAGAAAAGAGGGAATACCTTGAACATATCCCCTCTTTTTCAACCATTTAAGTATAGTTTTATTGCTCAAGACTCCCACTATGGGCTATTGCATCTACAACAGCGACAATCGTCAAATTAATAATATCCCGCACCGAACTTTCTATATCTGTAAAATGTACAGCTTTGCGCAACCCCATCTGTATCGGGCCAATACTCTCTCCGGCAATGCCCAGTTCTATAAGTAGCTTACTGGATATATTAGCCGAGCTGAGGTTTGGAAATATCAATGTATTCACATCTTTACCCTTAATAGAATTAAATGGGAAAGCCCTGTCTCTGAGATCCTTGTTCATTGCAAAATTCAGCTGCATTTCTCCATCTATATTGTATTCCGGATATTTCTCATGAAAATATTTAATAGCATTCGTTATGCTTTTCGGACTACCATCATCATCAGCTCCATAGTTAGAAAAAGATAACATAGCCATAACAGGCTCTGTTGCAAAATATTCAACCGTATCATGTGAAAGTTTTACTATTTCTTTCAACACATCTTCTTCAGGCCAACGGTTTATCAATGTATCTGCGAGAAAATACGGCCCTCTCTTTGTTTGCACAATATGCATAGCTGCAAAATGCTTATACTGAGGCTGTAGACCTATAACTTCGAGTGCTGTACGCGCAAACTCACGATAGTGGCTATATATGCCGGTAATAACAGCATCTGCATCCCCTGTTTCTACCATCATCATACCAAAGTAATTGCGGTCGCTCATTTTTTCAAATGCCTCTTGATAACGGATACCTTCCCTTGATTTGTTATCACTTAATTTCTTAGCATAACGACTTCTACGATCATCCTCACGTATATTTCGATGGTCTATTATTTCAACACCATTTAACTCTATTCCGTTTTCACGGGCAATATGCTTAATCCGCTCTTCACTTCCCAACAGAATAGGATGGCAGACACCGTCCTTTTTAGAGAATACGGCGGCTTTAATCATATTGATATGATTACCTTCGCAATATACGACACGTTTAGGGTCACTTTTAGCTAAGTTTGTCAAACGATGAATCAATTTATTGCTATAGCCTAACATTTCAGACAATCTGTTTCCGTATGCTTCCCAATCGTCTATCGTTTTACGTGCGACACCGGTTTCAACGGCAGCCTTAGCGACAGCTACAGACACGGCAGTAAGTAACCTTGGGTCTAATGGTTTCGGTATAATATAATCACGGCCAAAAGACAACCGTTTTATTTCGTATGCAGTGTTTATAACATCCGGTACAAGTTCTTTTGCCAAATCGGCTATGGCCTTTGACGCTGCCAGTTTCATTTCTTCGTTTATCGAAGTTGCTTGAACATCCAAAGCTCCGCGGAATATATAAGGGAAACCAAGTACATTATTCACCTGATTAGGATAGTCGGAACGCCCTGTTGCAAAGATAATATCTTCACGAGACTCCATCGCCTCCTCATAAGAAATTTCAGGATTAGGATTAGCCAAAGCAAAAACGATTGGATTTTCGTTCATTTTACGAATCATCTCTTTGGTCAAAACATTAGCAGTAGACAGCCCCAAGAAAATATCCGCTCCTTCAATAGCGTCATCAAGTGTTTTCATCTCACTGTCTATCGCAAAATCTTTTTTCGATTCATTAAGATCTGTACGCCTTGTGGTCAAGACCCCTTTGCTATCGCACATGATAATATTTTCTTTGCGCACCCCAAACTTCATATACAAGTTTGTGCAAGCAATAGCCGATGCGCCGGCGCCATTCACTACCAGCCTTACATTTGAGATATCCTTCTTGGTAATATCTAACGCATTCAGCAAAGCTGCCGCCGAAATAATGGCTGTTCCATGCTGATCGTCATGCATGACGGGTATGTCAAGTTCTTCCTTCAGTCTTCTTTCTATTTCAAAACATTCGGGAGCCTTTATATCTTCTAAGTTTATACCGCCAAAAGTAGGAGATATAGCTTTTACTGTCTGAATAAATTTTTCCGGATCTTTTTCATCAACTTCAATATCAAAAACATCAATTCCGGCGTATATTTTAAACAAAAGTCCTTTTCCTTCCATCACTGGTTTTCCGGCCAAGGCTCCAATATCGCCCAATCCAAGAACAGCAGTTCCATTAGAGATAACGGCTACAAGATTACCTTTTGTTGTATAATCATAAGCTAATTGCGGATCTTTTTCTATTTCAAGGCAAGGTTCTGCAACTCCGGGCGAATAAGCTAAGGATAAATCGGTTTGAGTATTGTATGGTTTTGTGGGCACAACCTCTATCTTGCCGGGACGACCATTTTTGTGATATTTCAACGCCGCTTCTTTTGTTATCTTTTCCATAGTTCTGGATATTAAAACGTAAAATAATATAATTTAAATATCTCTAAAATCAGGACAAAGTTATGAAAAAGGTTTTTCATCTGAATAGTTTTAAACAAAACATTATGGCAATAAAAACTGTTTTACAACATAATTTTCACATAAAAGAAACAAACAACATATATGATTTTCGAAATATTAACATCAATATGATATTTTATATTAAATAGAGCTGAGATTCCTTCAATTGCTTTTTATAATCACACGGGCTCTTTCTATAATGGTATCCACTCCTTTAGTTATATCCTCATCCGTCATATCGACATCTACGTTCGGATCGATACCAAATTCTGTGTGGTTCTTTTCAGCATCCAATATAGGTGATGCCGAAAAACGTATAGACCATCCATTCGGTAATTCGGACGAAAAAGGAAGTCCGCTTCCACCACCGGTTCTATCGCCGACAATTGTAACATTAGGAGCATAGCGCATAGAATTGACAAAATCATTAGCTGCGCTATAACAACTACGGTTAGTCAACAATACCACTTTCTTTTGGAATTTAACACCATCCGATGGCTCTACATATATCTCATATGGTTTTGAAAAATCGTCGTGTCCTTTACCTGTTTTATGCATGATATAGCCAACAAGCGTTTTTTGATTAAAGAAATGTGAAGCGAGCTTATCACTATTGGTAAGCAATCCGCCCCCATTATCCCTTATATCCAGAATAATTCCATCGCAGACAGCCATGCGGTCAAGTACCTGATTGATATTCGCTTCTCCAATACCACTGGAGAAACTACCATAATAAATATATCCTATATTATCTTCCAGTATCTTATATTTTAGTCCTCCGGCAATACCGTAATCGGTTCCAATATAATTTTTTTGTATTTTGGAATCGAAATTATCCGGATAATCTTCAAACCATTTCCAATAGCGGGCGACATTATGATTGGCTACTAAATTAACATGTCCGTCCTGAACCTCAGCCAACATTTCTCCCAGTACAGTAAACAAAGCTTCATTATCCATATTTTCGCTAATGCGTTCCGAATAACGTGTATGGATTTCGTTCCAATCAATATTCTTATAATTAAAAAAGCAGTAATGCTCATCCATTATTTTCCATAAAGCTTCAAAATTGCCTTTCTTGGTATTGATATACTTATCTTCCTCAAAACAGGAAGTTAAGAGTATGCTGCATAAAAGTATGATAACGAATTTGTATCTCATAAATTTGAATATTAGGATGCTCAAGGTAGTAATAATTCTTTAAACCCATCGAATGTATAACGATAGTAATTTAAGTCGATATTCCCGTCTATACCCGGAATTTCTCCTTTGTGTGAAAATTGCCATATCCTCCAGTTAGTATTATCGGACGGTTCATTATGCAAATCACACATCCAGATAATATTAGAAGGAAAATTTTTCTTAATATACAGCTTATAACAGTCCTTATTAGTATATATAACAGGATGTACTCCAAAATGCTCATACAATTCGTCCTCAAGCACTTTAAGTTCCCGGATACGTTTCCGCTACTTATCTTTATTGCTGTTTCTACAAGCGAAAGGGTGAATGCTTTAGCTCCGTATCCGTAGCATTCCATGTTTTGCATTTCTACATCGAACAAAGCAGTAGATATGTCTTCTTTATTACCATACTCGGATAACAGGTTACAAAATTCTTTTTCCACCTCTTTAAATAAAGGCTCGTTATCCCATAGTGTATCATCCGCATCGAAAGCTATTATTTGAATGTCGTTTAGTTTTTCCTTTTTCACAAGTTCCTATTTTATTATTCTGAAATTATTTAAGAATCTGTTTGAATTAAATTATCCTTGTCAATCTACGAATATCAGCAATACAAACAAAGGCATTCGCATTTTCTGTTTTTCTTTCATAATCTTTAGAGCACCTCCTATTGTTAAGCTTCCACGCTATGGTTCTCTCCACAATCCAACGTTTCTCATGGATTTCGACCTTT
>BNXH01000041.1 GCA_025999435.1 Bacteroidia bacterium
ATTGTGCGCTCATCACCTACTGTTTGGTAGCCATTGTGGCTAACAAATTGAAAGTAGAGCGTCCGATCTACGAAATCTTACAGGTTCTTGGAATATCCCTACTAGATAAAGCATCTGTAAATGAGATGCTTACTGAACACGATTACAAAAACGCCAAAGAACTAAATTATAAACAGCTGAAAATCAGATGGAAATAAGTGCCCAGCAATGATTTAATATAACTATGCAATAAAAATTTTAACACAATTGGTTGCCATTTTTAACTTTCATTGTGTTTAAATGTGAATAAATAAAAAAGCCCTGCATTTTATCATACAGAGCTTTTTATTCCGGAGTGCTATTATAATTACAGATTGAACTCTACATTGATGAACAGATATTGCTCGGCTTTAGCTCTGTCCGCGTTTATATTCCTAAAGTTAGGCGCTATTTTTAGTTGTTTTAGAGGCTGAAATTCCAGACCGATCATCATCAACTGTCCATCGAGGCTATTCCATGGGTTTGTAAATGCTGCCGGATTATTAGAATCCATCAAGTCGTAACGGGCAAAACCTCTCCATTTATTAGATAATTTTCCGGAAGCATAGGCAGAATAGCCATAATAATCTTTTTTCTCAATAAAACCTTTGTTATATACGCGGTTATATTCAATTCCTCCCGAAATAATTTTATCCTGATACCCGGCAAATAGGGATAGTGTATATTGGTTTTTATAGTCTATCCCTGTAACACCACCAGGCAAAGCGTCCCTCATATCTTCACTTTCGTTGTAGATATCGGTATATATTCTTAAAATAGTATTTTTTGTAGGATGTAAATTAAGTCCTGCGGCATATCGTGTACTATTGTTTTTTTTCACTTTTTTATAGCCTTCTCCGTTTGTAAGACTCAAATCGGCAGAGATGTACGGGTTGAATTCATATTCTGCAGTGATACCAAGATCTACGCTTGGCGCCATTTTATTTAAATCCTGAAATGATTTCATAACATAGCGATGCATCCAATATTTTTCCTGGATACTAAACTGCATCAGTCCTATCTGTCCAACATTGATATTAAAACCCTTATCATTCCAGTTAATGAATGCATTTCGCAGATATACTTCGAGTCCATCAGTTGATGTCTTTCCTGCTGCACCGTCGATAATGACTTGCCCTTGTAGTGTGGGCGTAAATTTGTAGCTATAACCAAGAAATGCTCTTGTAATATCGAATCCTGTTTCTTCGTTCACCTTCCTCAAACCGGTACTATATTCAAAAAAACTACGGGCTATAACTTTTCCTGAAGGCTTAAATGCAAGAGAATCTTGAGCAAAAGAAGCGTTTATGCTCACTAATGCTGTTAAGAAAATAATAAGAGATGTCTTTTTCATTGAACTTTTAATTATGATACAAAGAAAAGATTAAAGATTTAGAAACATATACGTTATCTGATTAAGGTTTGGTTAAGATAAGGTGACAATATGGTAACAAAAAAAGCCGCTTGAAATTTCAAACGGCTTTTATAAGAAGACTGTATCGTTTATTTCTTAGGATTCATTATCACTTCTATAAAGTTATTCTGTGATACAAGTTGTTTTGTCACAGCTTTAATATCCTCTTTTGTAAGAGCACTAACTATCGACTGATAAGTAGAATGCTTGTCGTCGTTATAGAAATAATAGTTGCTTAGGATGTTATTCCAGTAATTATTGGTTTTTTCATCTTCCTGGAACTTCTTAAGCATATATTCTTTTACCTTTTGGAAGTCAGCATCATCAGGCCCATTTTCAGCAATCTTTTTTACTTCGCGATTGATGATAGGGGATATTGTAGCTACTCTCTCAGGATCTGTGTCGAAAGACATCTGGAGGATTGTTTGTCCGTCGGGTATTCTACTTATATTGGCACCTACACCTACACCGTATGTACCTCCTGCTTCCTCTCTTACTGTGCGCACGTATACAATATCCAGTATCTGTTTCAGAGCAGATAGAGAAATTTCAGTTTTTAGATCTCTCTTCAACGTTGCACTATAAATATCGAATACACTCGTCTTAGGAGTTTTCATTTCCTGATCGAATATATTTTGGATTTGACCTTTCTTTATAGAAGCGTCATATGGCTTGTAATTAGCATTTTTATTACCGGACGGAAGCGAAGCCAGATATTGTTCAACCAGAGGTTTTATTGTCGCTTCGTCTACGGTCCCTACAAATGTAAATGTAAATGAGCCGGGATTTGAGAAAGCTTCTTTGTAAATCTCAATAATACGGTCATAGTTTAATTTCTCGGCGTCTTCCAGTTTCAGATTTTTCATGCGAGGGTTGTTGCCGTACATCGAAGATGTGATGGAATCGTTGAATATACTGGATGGTTCAGCGCTTAGGTTTTTCAATTGATTTTTGATCATATCCATGCGTGTGGTATACGCGCCTTCATCTTTGCGAGGAGATGTAAAGTTAAGGTAAACTAATTGTAGCATAGTTTCAGCATCTTTGATAGACGATGATCCGCTCATACCTTGTGTCCAACGTGAAACAGATGCGTTTGCACCGGCTGTTTTTCCTGCCAATACTTTTCTCAGGTCTGTAGCGCTGAAATTGCCAACCCCACCTAAAGCAGGAACCATGCCGGCTAAACTGGCGTTAAATATATCTGCATCGGGGAATATCGAGGTACCGCCATATGCAGTAGCTGACATTAGTATTTGGTCGTCTTTGAAATCTGTTTTCTTAAGAACGACTTTCATTCCGTTTGAAAGTGTCCATACTGTTGTTCCAAACTTAGCATCTGTTGTTTCTTTAACTACTTTTCCTGCTTTTGGCATAGTTGTAATCAAAGGTTCATTTGAAAGAGTTTCGGCATAAGGCGTAATTTCCTCAGCTTCAACTTTATTATATACGTCTAACAATTCAGCTCCTGTTGGGTATTTCAAACCTTCCTTTTCAGGGCCGGTAACAGTTATTACGATATTTTTATTGTCGATCAATTGTTGAACTATCTGATTAACCATTTGAGCTGTAATCATAGGTGCAAATTGCTTTGCAAAATTATATTCGTATTCTATTCCCGGTATGCCTTCACCATCAGAGAAGCTGCGAACATATTCATTTACATATACATTGTTTAACTGTTTATTACGGTTATTGTATGAATTTTCGTAGTTCTTTAGTATAGCAGCCTTTGCTCTTTCCACTTCAGCTTCAGTAAATCCGAATTTACGGATGCGTTCATTCTCGCGTACGAGGCTTGCCAACGTTTCGTCGATTTTACCTTCTTTACTCAAAGCAATTGTAGTCCAGGCATCTTTAGTTTTGGATACAAAAAATTCCCCGTCATATGCATATGATGCAGCAAAAGGGGCGTCAGCTTTCTGTGAGATTTCGCTTAACCGGTCAGATAACATGTTTGACGCCAGGTTTTTTATGAATGAGGCAACTAGTCCTCCTTGGGTTTCTTTTACCTCAGCAGGAATAATATCATGTTTTATATAAAGTGTAACTTGTGTTCTCACAGCTTCCGGATCAGTTATGATAGAAACAATAGGCGTTTCGTTATCCGGTACAGGGAAATATATTCTTTCAGCCGGATCTACAGGTTTAGGTATATCGGCAAACATAGTCTTTATCTTTGCTTCCACAGCGTCTACATCAATATCCCCTACAATGATGATCCCTTGCAGGTCTGGCCTGTACCATTCATGGTAATAATCCCTAAGTACCTGATATGGAAAATTTTCTACGATTTCCATTTTACCGATCGGCATACGATCGGCATATTTACTTCCTTGATAAATTACAGGAAGTTGTTTATCCCAAATGCGGGATTGTGCACCGCTGCGAGTACGCCATTCTTCTTTAATTACTTTACGTTCTTCATCTATTTGCTCTTCTTTGAGTGCAATATAACCAGACCAGTCATGCAGAACAAGTAAGCAGGAATCGACGATAGCTTCGCGTATAACCGGTACATCTGACAAGTTGTATACTGTTTCGTCGAAAGATGTATAGGCATTTACATTTGCACCAAACTTAACACCGATACTTTCCAGATAGTTGAGCATTGTTTTTTTGCCGGGATAGTTTTTGGTACCATTAAAGGCCATATGCTCAAGAAAATGAGCGAGTCCGGCCTGATTATCTTCTTCTTGCATCGAACCTACTTTCTGAGCTATATAAAAATCCGCTCTTTTCTCAGGATAAGCATTGTGTCTGATGTAGTAGGTAAGCCCATTATCCAACTTGCCGTATCTTACATCCGGATCGATTGGTAATTTGGGTACTTGTGCTTCCATTAGACCGGTTACGGTTATAAAAGCAATTAAAATAAAAATTTTTCTCATATTAATCATTTAAAGGTATATTATTTTATTGATAATTTTGTGTATACAGGTTTGTGATCAGATACAAATACGCTGTTTAACGTGTCTTGTAAAACTTCATAATCCAATACATTCACTTGTTTGCTAACAAAAATATAATCTATTCGTTCCCTCTTCTCCATAGGGCGCCTTCCAAAGTCATGGAAGGTCCAGTCGGAACCGGAAACTTTAGATGCTACTGATTTACTATCGACCAGATATCCTTTTTTTGTAATATCTGTAATATTTTTTACGGCATCGGATGCAGGTAGATCATTAAAGTCTCCTGTTAATACAACGGGCAGCCCGTTAGCGAGTTCATTTATTTTAGCAATTAATAGATTAGCACCTTCTCTGCGTGCTGTAAGTCCCATGTGGTCTAAATGAGTGTTTATAGCAAATATGAGTTTGCCTGATTTCTTATCTTTCAAGATAGCCCAACTGGCAACTCGATTACATGCTGCATCCCAACCCATTTTACCCGCTACATCAGGAGTTTGGCTTATCCAAAAAGTGCCGGATTTTTCCTCCGTAAATCTATCTTTTTTATATAATAGAGGTGAGAATTCACCTTTATCTATGCCGTCATCACGTCCTACCCCTATTGCGCCGTATCCAGGTAGTCGCTCTAAAAAATCATTAAGTTGATTGTTTAAAACTTCTTGTCCTCCCATAATATCAATATCATATATATTTACAACTTTTGCAGCAGCATCTTTCCTGTATTGCCAATTATTGGGGCCATCTCCTGCATAGTCGAGGCGTACATTGAATGTCATTACATTTAAATACATTGGTTTATTGCACGAAAGGAATAAGGATAGAATAAGTAATGTAAATAGCGTTTTTTTCATTGTTGTTGATATTCTTATATTAGTCTTTATTTATAGAAATAAATCACATAGTTTAGGCAGGAAAATTATTGCTCCGCAAATAACAGATATTACAGATGCTACAAAAACAGCTGCCGCTGCCAAGTCTTTTATCTTTTTTATGGTTTCATTCCATTGGGGAGTAACATGATCGCACAAGTTTTCTATTGCAGAATTCATAATCTCGAGGCTGAAAACCATTGCTATGAGTATACATATGATTAACCACTCTATATTTGATATATTCAGTAAAAATCCTGCAATGATTACAGTAATTGTAATAGCAGTGTGTATTCTTGAATTATGCTCTTCTTTAAGTAAAATTTTTAATCCGTTAAGGGCGTATATTGCCGATTTGACGCGATCCCGAAATGAGATTTTTTTTGATCCCTTTTTTCCCATTGTTGAAAATTTTATTACGTAATCATATGAAATGCTAATTTAGTAACATTATTAAGAAATATCAATAAGTTTTTTAAACTTTTTGGCCCCGCAGATTCACATAATATCAATGCTGATTTGCTTAAAGAACTAAGATTCCGTAAATTTGGGTTGTAGTTAAATATAAATTATATATACAATGAAAAAGTCAATATTCTATATTTTGTTAATTACGGGGCTATTCTCGTGCAGTAATTCCCAGTATGATTTGGATAAGATGAGTGCTGCTGTAAAACAGCATATCCGGAATAATGATGTGGAAAATGGTACTATTACTAAAATAGACAATCTGAGAGCTATCTCGTATGAAAAAATACCTGAAGGAAACAGGGAACATTCGGACGATGTATACAGATGTAGGGTATTCATTCAGGGACATTGGTCTTATCAGAATAGTTATCGGATATTTAATATGAATGATACTATAAATTGTTACTTTAACAGTCAAAAAGTTTTCTTTAGAATGGACAATATATACGCAAATTGAGAATGATGGGCACAGGATTTTCTTTCAGGACTAGATGTTACTGAACAATGAATTGTACATGCAAAGTCTGGTAAATAAAATAAAAAAACCGGTTATCAACTAATCGGTTTTATTTATTTGGAAATAATTTATGTTTATTTCAATAGGTTTTCAACTTTTTCCGTTAATACTGATTTTTGCGCGGCGCCAACCTGCTTGTCTACTACTTCTCCATTTTTGATGAATAAAATAGTCGGTATATTACGAATCCCATATTTTGATGTGATTTCATCATTGTTATCAACATCTACTTTACCAATTGTAACTTTGCCTGCATATTCAGCGGCTAATTCTTCAACAATTGGACCTACCATACGACATGGACCGCACCATTCTGCCCAAAAATCTATAACCAATGGTTTGTCGGATTTCAAAAGATCTTCAAAGCCGGCATCTGTAATTTCTAAAGCCATAACTGTTATCTATTTGTTTGTTTATTATATATATATTATTTATCTACTTTTATGTCTCTGCAAAGGTAACTAATCTATTTAAAATATGAAAGAATCAATTTACTTTAAATATAAAACTTTCATTTTCTGTTAGATAATCAATTAGTTCCTGTTTTACGCTTATCTTGAAGTTTCTCGAAAAAAGTTCTACTTTCATGTTTTTTTCTCCATCCACGACTTCAAAATATAACAAAGAATTTCCAGGATTGTTTTTAGTTAATGTAGACAGTTCTTCAATCATTTGGGTATTCATATCATGCAACGGTAAAGTTATGGTCAGCTTTTCTATCAAATTGTCCTTAATATCAGGCAAAAGTTGGATCGATTGAATTTTCAATTCTATCTGGTTGGCATCGAATCTTCGTCCTTGCACACGCCCTTTAATAAAAACATAGAGTCCCGGACGACCGTATTTTCCAAAGTTAATATAATCATCACCAAACAAAGGGATTTCTCCACTGCCTGTAAAATCCTCAATCCGGATTATCATAAAAGGTTTTCCGTTTTTAGTAATTCCCTCACGTACGTTACTAACCAATCCACCTAAAGAAATTTCTTTATTTTTAAGAGCATCTTTGTCTTCTATTTCGGACATACCTACATTGCAGGCATAGTTCAGTACTATTTTATATTCATCCAGCGGGTGGGCTGACAAGTATATGCCGATCAACTCGCGTTCTTTATTTAAGCGCTCTAAATCAGACCATTTCTCTACCTTAGGTATTTCAGGGTGCGCAATATCAAACGATGTATCGTCGCCAAATAGTGAATTAGCTGCTTGATTTTTATCTACCTGATATTTGTTTCCGTAACGTATAAGTTGATCTATAAAGGTTTCCCCTTTGGTGTTAACACCAAAAAATTGTTCTCTGCTTATTTCACTAAAGGCATCGAAAGCTCCGGCTAAAGCCAAAGATTCTATATTCTTCTTGTTGCATGAGCTGAGGTTTACGCGTTCCACAAAATCGAAAATATTACTGAAAGTACCATTACGCCGGCGCTCCTCTATAATATTCATTACGGCACCTTCACCAACTCCCTTTACTGCGGCAAGGCCAAAGCGTATATCACCTGCTTTGTTTACTGAGAATTTGAGATACGATTCGTTCACATCGGGGCCGAGTACATTCATGCTCATAGCCTTACATTCATCCATAAACTTGGTGATCTCCGTAATATTTGATAAGTTACGGGAGAGTACGGCCGCCATGTATTCCGATGGGTAATTTGCCTTCAACCACGCCGTTTGATATGCTATCCACGAATAGCATGTTGCGTGGGACTTATTGAATGCATAGGAGGCAAATTTTTCCCAATCCGCCCATATCTTTTCCAGGGTTTTCTTTCCATGTCCGTTTTTCGTTCCACCGGCAAGGAATTTTTCCTTTAGGGCATTCATTTTGTCGATGAGTTTTTTACCCATTGCTTTACGCAATTCATCTGACTGACCCCGGGTAAAATCGGCTAACTGTCTTGACAATAACATGACCTGTTCCTGGTAGACTGTAATACCATAGGTGTCGTTCAGATATTTTTCCATTTCCGGAATATCATATGCTATATCTTCATGTCCATGTTTACGTGCAATAAAAGATGGTATATAATCCATTGGTCCAGGACGATAAAGGGCATTCATCGCTATCAGGTCTTCAAATTTAGATGGCTGTAGCCCTTTCAGGTATTTTTGCATGCCTGCGGACTCGAACTGGAATGTTCCGGTTGTTTTTCCTTGACTATAAAGCTCATAAGTTTTTGGGTCATCGAGCGATATCGTGTCAATATTTATATTTTCACCTGTCGTGTGCTTGATATTTTCGAGAGCATCTTTGATGATTGAAAGAGTTTTCAATCCCAGGAAGTCCATTTTGATAAGTCCGGTTTCTTCAATTACCGTACCTTCATATTGTGTAACTAAGATATTCTCGCCGGTTTCTTTATCTTCGGCGATACTGACCGGCACTATATCCGATATATCCTGTTGGCCAATGATAATACCACATGCATGAACTCCCACGTTGCGCACATTGCCTTCCAGCATCTGGGCATACTTAAGTGTATCACGCATTATAGGGTCGCTGCTATTGGCTGCTTCTTTCAGTTCGGGTACATATGCTATAGCGTCCTTTAAAGTAACCTTCTTTTTGTCTGGAATACGATCAGGAACAAATTTAGCTAGGCGATTGGACTCCGATAGTGGTAATTTCTGAACACGGGCAACGTCTTTTATTGCCGATTTGGTTGCCATTGTACCATATGTGATAATGTGGGCAACACGTTCTTGTCCATACTTGTCAGTAACCCATTTCAATACTTTTCCGCGGCCGTCATCATCGAAATCGATGTCAATATCGGGCATAGAGATACGATCGGGATTGAGAAAACGCTCGAACAGCAAATCGTATTTTATAGGGTCGATGTCTGTTATACCCAGACAGTAAGCTACGGCTGAACCTGCGGCAGAGCCCCGTCCCGGACCTACAGCAACTCCCATCTGACGGGCGGCAGCAATAAAGTCTTGCACGATAAGAAAATATCCGGGGAATCCCATCGTTTTCATTGTATCCAGTTCAAACTCTATACGCTCAGATATTTCAGTCTCTAAATTTTTTCCATAGCGCTTCTCTGCACCTATCATAGTGAGGTGTTTCAGATAGTCAGATTCTAGTTTGATACGAATTACATTGTCGTAGCCCCCTAAACGCAGATATTCTTTTTCTCCGAATTCTTTGATCAGATCGTCCTCATTATACAATAGCTTATAACCTTCCTTCGTTCCAAAAGATGCATCAATAGTAAAAAAAGGCATTAAGGCATCGGAGTCGATTGAATAAAACTCAACTTTGTTGGCTATCTCCAGTGTATTTTCCATAACCTGTGGCAGATCACCAAATATCCGGGTCATTTCAGATTTAGTCTTTAGCCATTCCTGTTTTGTATAGCGCATACGGTTAGGATCATCGAAATCCTTACCCGTACTCAAACATATAAGACGGTCGTGAGCATCGGCATCTTCTTCATCTACAAAATGTACATCGTTGGTGCAAATGACTTTTACACCCATCTTTTCACCGATGCGTAATAATTCTTTATTTACTTTTTCTTGTAAAGGGTATGCTTCGATATTAGCATCCGGACGATTTGTTTTATGACGCTGAAGTTCGAGATAAAAATCTCCGCCAAAAAGATCCTTAAACCACTGTACGGATTTTTCGGCTTCTTCCATATTTTCGGCTTGTATCTTTTTGGGGATCTCGCCACCGAGACATGCTGTGGATACAATAAGCCCTTCATGATACTTTTCAAGTAATTCTTTATCAATACGAGGGCGCATGTAGAAACCTTCTGTCCAGCTACGAGAAACCATCTTTATCAAATTTTGATAGCCTTTCTTATTTTTGGCCAGCACTACCAAGTGCCAACCGCTCATATCGGGCTTACCCTCTTTTAAATGTCTTCCTCGGCGGGCAACATAGCATTCACAGCCAATAATAGGTTTGAATTTTTTCGATTCTTCTTCTTTTATTTTTGATTTTAATTCTCCTATAAGGTCTGTATTTTCCGGAGTTTCTTCTAATTTTTTTATTTCGGATTCCAGTTCTTTGATCGCGTTATCGAATTCGGAATTTTTCTTCTTTACATAATTAAAAAACTCTTTTATTCCGAACATAGCTCCATGGTCTGTCAGGGCAATAGCTTTCATATCGTCGGCTACTGCTTTGTCTACCAGATTTTGGATGCTGGCTTGTCCATCAAGTAAAGAATATTGGGAGTGGACGTGTAGGTGTACAAAATTATTCATATCTGCATAATTGCTTTTTCACAATGGGTAAAGTTACAACAAATAGAAGCTATAAACCAGAAAAACAAGAGTCAGTTTTCAACAACTATATTTTGGGACAGTCTCTTTTAGTTTTTTATTTGGGATTCGACGACTCGATTGATACTGTTTATGATCATATCTTCAAGTTTATCTTCGGGTAGGATTATATTGAAATTCTTCCAAAAATCAGGGTCGTAGCTGTAATTTGTATCGGAAAATATATTGTGTGGTGAGAGCCGTTCGCTACGGGCAAAACTTTTTACGTTTTCAGTACTTATTTCACAACTCACCATTTCGAACCATAAATGTAAGGTTGTTGCAAATAGGCGTCTCTTTCTTTTAACTTTAAATTCGATATCTCCACGAATATGGTTTACATAATAAATTCCGTCTATAGATGGTTTATACGAGACTGTGTACTGTGCTTTTTGGAGGGTTAGGTTGATATTTTTTGCTTTTCGCTCGACATATTGAGGAGTTGCTTTTGCAACGTATTTGGGGTTTACTTCAAAACGGGCTTCTAAAAGAGCCTGGTTTTCTGCGTCAATAAATAAGTCACCCCTATACAAAGGCAGTTCAATCCCTTTTTTTTGTTCGAAAGAAATGACATTAACCCGTCGGTTATCGACGACACTTATGTCTGTATGGGTATATATGTATGGAGACTCTTCTTTGCTTTGTTCGATAAGGAAATCGGGTAATACTTTCATTACATCGAGAAGTAAACAAGCATTTATGCCTGATTTCATTTTCGTAAATATAGTATCACTCTCCTGCTTATTTATAATATTTCTCATCTTTACAAGCTTTACCTGATCGGCGCCTGCATCGTTTTGATAGCCTGTTTTATATATCTTTAATATTGCTTCAGTCAGGCTTATAACCTTTTTCTTATGTTCTACGCCTTCGCGATAGAATGTAGTAATGTATGCAGGTAAAGACGGGTAGTTATCTTTCCTGTTGGCCATCATATTTCTCAGAACCTCCAAAGGATTAACAGCCCTAACGATGATCTCTTGCAATGGGACAACTTTTGGTTCTAAAGAAATACGTACAGTTTGTCCGGCTAATAGCGAAATTTCTATTTCTTCATTCAGGTAGCCTATATGGGATAGTTTGATCGTACTTTTGGCTAACGAATCGGCGAGTGTTAATCTGAATTCTCCATTCTGATTGGTGATAGTACCGATGGTGGAATTATTGACTCCGATAGCACAATAAGCAATCGGTTCGTTGTTTATTTTGTCGTAGACGACACCTCCTAAAGTAATGAGATTATTTGTTGAAGCAATGGTGTCTTTGGTAGCTACAGTTATATTAGAAGATATATCACTTGGTATTTTTAATAATATATGATTTCTTATGACCGTAATTTCAAGCTTGTTATTTCCAATTATGGTGTGGATCGCTTCACGTATGGTATATTCGCCTTTACGGATTTTTACGACTTTGTCATTGTTTATCTGTTGGCTGTCATATATAAAAAGATAACCCGTTTGATCGGATATTTGCTTTAATAGTTGATAAACGGTTTCTTTACTTTTGGTTATTTTTACTTTGCGGTTTAGTATATTTCCATCATCTGCCTGCAATATTATTGGAATGGAGATCAACAACAGGCAGGCGGCAATACGATGGAAAGTATTTTCAACCGCTATTTTCATATATATTTATTTTGTATTGGTAATAAAAATAGTATTTTGTTGTTGAATAAATTCAATATTTAGAGCTATACATATATATTTAACTATATCTGACTTAGTTTCATCGGAGAAAGACATTGTTATCAACCTGTCTTTAACCTGGGGCGCTACTTCTATATGGATGGAATCCGAATATGTATTGAGAACTCTGGCGATGTCTTCCAGTCGTTGATCTTTAAAATGTATGCTGTTAAAGTATTTTGAGAATTGTTCTATATCCGATGTCTGCATCGTATATAAATTACCTGCTTGCAACATGGCTGTTTCTCCTGCTTTTACAAAAACAAATTTCCCGTTTTCCTTTTCAGTTACTTTTACTTCACCATGCTTAACTGATATTGAAAAAGGCTCTTTATCCTGTATATTGAAGGCTGTTCCCAAAACTTGTATTGTCGCTTTTTCTGTATTTATTACAAACGGTTTTTTACGGTCTTTACTAATGTCAAAATAGGCATCGCCGGATAATGTTACTTCTCTTTTGTCATCGGCAAAGCGGGTAGGGTACTCTAATGATGCCGACCCGGATAGATATATCATAGAGCCATCCTCTAGGGTAGATACCAAAGTAGAGGCATCTTTATCATTGTTCAAAGTCAGCATATCAATTGTATAACTTTCTTTTGACTGTCTGCCGATGAATGCAAATGCAAGGCAAATACTTATAACAGCTATCGCGGCTGCCCATTTTAAGGGTGTCATATGAAATATGCCTTGTTTTGGTTTATTGTCGGCATCAGACAACAAACCATCCTCCTCTAGCCGGCTGTATAGTTTATTCCACGCTTGATCTGTAATCCTATTATTGTTTTCTTTTAAAGTCATAATACTTGTTTATATTTTTCAATTTCGTGCCTTAGTTGACTGTATGTTTTAGACATCTCAGCTTCGACTGTTTTGATGGATACAGATAATAATTCTGCTATTTCTTTATATTTTTTCCCTTCCATTCGATGCATCTTGAATATCTTAAGGCGTCTTTCCGGTAGTTTTCGTAAGGTTTTGTTGACTACGTCTTCCAATTCTTTATACTCTATTTCTTCTTGAGGGGTAGAAGGTGTACTATCTTCCAATTCAGTCTTGTTGCTCAATACTGTTTCCCGATGGCGGCTTTCAACGTTTGTTCGTTCGTGATATTGCAGGGATTCATTTCGCACAGCTTTGTATAAATAGCTTTTTAAGGAGCGGTATATTTGTATGCTCTCTCTTTCTTTCCATAGGATGTAGAATAATTCTTGTACTATTTCTTCTGAAACGTCCTTGCGACCGGTTATGCCGAGAGCATACAAATAGAGAGAAGAATAATATTGCTTAAACAGACTTTCAAAAGCCTTGATATTCCCTTCTTTTATTTTTCTCAATATTATCAAATCATTCAACATAACCAATCAGGACTAAAAAAGATGATCACCCTACCTAATAAAAACCCTTTATATCTTTATTGTTGTTTCTTTAATTTGTTGACAGCCGCGTCCAATGATTCTGTCGGCTCTATAATGTTGTAATCTTCCCAGAAATTTGAATCGTAGAAACTCCTTACTTTGTCCGACAATACTTGATTTTTGTTGAATGAATCCTTGTGAGAAATACTGCTTACATTGTCTTCCCTTTTATCTGTTACAACCATTTCGGAAACAATAGTATATCCTGTAGAAAATAGTTTGCGTTTCCAATCACATTTAAAGCGAACCTCATTCCGGACATAATTTAAATAGCTTATTCCATCAATGGTTTTATATGTTACCAGATATGATACATCTTCGGGCTTGAAATGCATGCCAAAGGGTTTCTTTTTGAGGACTGCTTGTGTAGCCTTATTCCGGTCATCCATGCTCAGGCTGAATTCAGCTCTCGAAAAAGTCAAGGTTTCGTTGTCTATATATAGTTTCCCGTAGAATAATGCATAAGGGAGTATTACTTGTGGCTGAAAACTAACTACATAATGCAGATGCTCATCTATCATGACAGGGTTCTCCATCTTGAACTTGTAATAGTGAAGGGTTTCTTTATCCAGCAGGACATCTTTATTTTTAACAACATCCAGATAGGTAGACAGGGTAGGGCCACCCTCAAATTTTACAATCAGTGTATCGCCGGGTTTAGGGCTAAGAAGTTTACGTCCTTTGTATATCTGTACCCTGTCGCGATCGGTTCCTTCTGTGTACGGAGTTTTATATATATTAATTATTGCTTCTGAGATATTAATGTAATTGCGTCTTTTTCTTACAGTTTCACGGTAAAATCCCGTAAGCATATTTTTATTGTGACTGTTGTTCACTGCTATTTTTTCAATTGCTTTTTCTACTAATTCCAACGGATCTGTCGGATGAACAATTACCTCTTTCAAGGTTCGGTCGTTAGGCGTCAAATAGATAGTTATATTATTTAAAGCTTCTTGGTTAACCGAAAATTGCTGGTTGAAATATCCGATATGAGATATTTCCAATGTCTTCACTTGAATGCTATCCTTTATTTTTATAGAAAATCCCCCGTCGGCATTTGTTACAGTGCCAATGCTTGTACCATGAACAGAAATGTTTACATATTCGAGCTTCTTGTTAGAGCGTTTGTCCTTTACAACTCCTGTGACAGTAATATAATCTTGCGCAGCTACCGATAGCGTAGCTAACATCAAAGC
>BNXH01000042.1 GCA_025999435.1 Bacteroidia bacterium
TGTGGGTCGCCGAGGGACGAAGCGCTAGCTTTTTGCTTACTTTTGGGCAATGCCAAAAGTAAGGACAAGCCCGGCAGGGCGCGGCAGTGATGAGCATATGTTGAGAATATAAGCAATCTGTGATTGCACGCAGTAGAAAATAACCGAACGTTTTTACATTACAGGAATAACTGTAACTGCTGATAGGCATTAATAAAGTCAATATATAAAGAAAGTGAGGGTGTGTCAAAAGTAAAACAATACTATCAAAGTGTTACCCTCTCTGCCATTCTGAGTGCAACGAAGGATCTCATTCCTCCGAACACGAGATGTTTCACTCCGTTCAGGATGACAACCAACGGTCACAGGAGCGTAGCGTATGTAAATAGATAGTAAAAAAATACTTTTGACACACCCCTATTTGCAAATATTTTAATTTGTTTTGTATTTATATTTCACTTGAGCCAGTTCCTCATTTGCTTTTTCTATTTTCCCCTTGAGGCTTTCTTTGTAGGCTACCGTTTTTTTATACAATTCCTCGTCTCCCGTGGCAATCATCTGCAAGGCCAGAATAGCAGCATTAAGAGCGCCGTTTATCCCTACAGTTGCAACCGGAATACCCGGGGGCATTTGTACGATAGCCAATAAGGCATCCAGTCCATCGAGCGAAGCATCGACAGGAACACCTATCACAGGAATAGAAGTCATTGAAGAAATCACCCCCGGTAAATGCGCTGCCATGCCTGCCGCGGCTATAATAACCTTTATACCCCTCTGGTGCGCCCCTTTAGCAAAAGCCTCTACCCTTTCAGGTGTGCGATGAGCCGACAAAGCATTTATTTCGAAAGGAATCTCCATTTCGTCAAAAAACTTTGCGGCCTTTTCCATAACAGGAAGATCGGATGTACTTCCCATTATAATGCTCACAACCGGGTTCATTGTTTATTTCCCTATTAATGATTTGTAATCAGTGGCAGATAGCAGGCTATCTAATTGAGCAATATCACTAACTGCGATTTTTATGATCCATCCTTTACCATAAGGATCTTCATTGATTAACTCCGGTTTATCTTCCAACTCAGCGTTTACTTCAAGTACTTCACCTGCTACAGGCATCAGAAGGTCAGATACGGTTTTCACAGCTTCCACACTACCGAAAACGCCGTCTTTATCAATTGTTTCACCTTCTGTAGTCACGTCTACATAAACGATTTCACCCAATTCGCTTTGCGCAAACTCTGTGATACCTACAAGAGCCGTGTCGCCCTCAACTTTGATCCACTCGTGATCTTTAGAATACTTTAAATTTTCAGGAAAGTTCATAGTTATTTATGTTATAAATTATAAGTTTTTCAGAAAAATGACAATTCCCCAATATGCGCCTATCCA
Organism: Bacteroidia bacterium; assembly: GCA_025999435.1. Lineage (GTDB taxonomy): Bacteria > Bacteroidota > Bacteroidia > Bacteroidales > Dysgonomonadaceae > Dysgonomonas. Next base: position 1,369 of record BNXH01000042.1, read on the forward strand.
TACAGTGAAATACGAAACTACAATACCAATCAGGAATCCTGCATATACCTGAGCAGGTGTATTCCTGTTGAGAGTAAGACGCGACACTCCCAAACTCCCCGCTAAGATAAACAAAATGATGAACAAAACAGATAGGTTGAGTCCTTTAATGTTATAACAAATTGACATAATGCTACCGATCAGTCCTCCTATACCCAGCATATAAACGCTAATTTTCCAGAACATTAATACCAAAGCATATATAATTAATAGCATCATTGGGACTGCTAAAACAGCCAAAAACCAAATAGTAAGTTTCGCCGAAAAGAAATAATAGAAAAGAAGCCCATACGAAAAAAAGAAAATAGTGAAAGGTAAAAATCGCTCTCCTTTTCTAAATTTATAATCTGTGATCAATTTCGTCACTTTCAATGTATAAATACCACTCACCGGAATGGCACAAGACAGAAAGAAAGCGGGTGCAATAAATTGAATGAACTGATTACCGTACAAGAACTTGAAATCTGTATATATAAATATAAAAGTAATAACATAAACCACCATCAGAAGAGGGGTTAACACAAAAGAAATAATACGGGCAAGTATCGGACCTTTCTTTTCTGATTGTTCATAGCGAAGAGAGGTTGTAGTTACCACTTCGTCATCCATTCTCATTTCTCTATCTTTTTCTTCCATCATATTTCTTTTCTTAACCGGGCAACAGGGAAATTCATTTGCTCTCTGTATTTAGCTACTGTCCGACGGGCAATTATATAGCCCTTTTCTTTTAATATTTCCGATAGCTTATCGTCTGTCAGCGGCTTCTTCTTATCCTCGTTTTCTATGCACTCTTTCAATATAGCCTTAACTTCCCTTGATGATATTTCTTCTCCCGTATCGGTTTGCATCGACTCCGAAAAGAAATACTTAAGGGGATAAACGCCAAAATTGGTCTGTACATATTTGCTGTTACTTACACGCGATATAGTGGAAATATCATAACCCGTACGCTGAGCCACGGCTTTCAATATCATCGGCTTTAACTGAGCCTCTTCCCCTGTAAGAAAAAAATCATATTGTAAGTTCATAATCGCTTCCATGGTACGTTGCAAAGTATCCTGCCGTTGTTTGATGGCTTCAATAAACCATCGTGCAGAATCCAGTTTTTGTTTAACGAACAACACCGCATTCTTATTGTCTGTGGACATGCTGTCTTTGTTTTCAACATATCCCTTCAACAAGTTTGAATATTCACGGCTTACACGCATATCGGGTATATTCCTGTTGTTCAGACTAAGGAATAATTCTCCATTATATGATTCCACTATAAAGTCGGGGATAATAGTACTTAACGTAGCAGACAGAGAATCGCCCCATGTATTTCCCGGTTTGGGATTCAGGGTGGTAATTTCCTGTATTGTATCTTTCAATTCAGACTCATCGATACCCAATTGCCTGATTATTTTCTCATAATGTCTTTTGGAAAATTCGTCAAAATAATCCGTAATAATCCGAATAGCATTATCTACTTCAGCAGATTTTTCTTTCCTGTTCAATTGAAGGAGTAAGCATTCCTGCAAATTCCGCGCTCCTACTCCGGCAGGTTCAAACTCTTGAATAACCTTCAGTAATTCTTCCAACTTAGAGACAGGAATATCTAAATTCTGCTGAAAAATAAGATCATCGGAAATAGCGGATAAAGAACGATCCAGATAGCCATTCTCCTCGATACTGCCGATAATATATTCAGCCGTTTTTTTATCTTCTTCTTTAAGTTCACATTCGCCGAGCTGCTCAAGCAAATATTCATGTAAAGATCCCGCTACGGAAAAAGGGATATCGGACGGACGGGTCGATTGTTGCCCACTATTCCGGATCTGATAGTCGGGAATTTCGTCTTCATTCATATAATCGCCCAAAGCCAGATCTTCCTGAGAGATATTTGCATCATCATCAGGGCTGAAATCATCATCGTATTCCGAAACATCATCAGTAGGCTCAAGGCCTTCTTCCAATGCGGGATTATCTTCCAATTCTTGTTTTATACGCTCTTCAAGCTCAAGCACAGGCAATTCGGTTAACTTAATAACCTGCATTTGCAAAGGTGATAACTTTTGCTGCTGTTTGAGTTGTAACTGCTGTTTCAGAGCCATAAATTATGATGCTTTCATGTAAATGCAAAGATAAAACAATAATTTATAACCAAAGGTTTTCGATACAAGATTAGATAAAACGTTTTTGGGTTATTCCGGTTATTCCGATTATTCCGGTTTTTACATTATTAAGTAAGATACGATGGTGAAAAATATCTTTTTATTCTATTTTTGTATTCCGTCTATTAAAATATTAAAATCAGACAGCAGTAAAAACGCAGAAGAACACATCATGAAGAAATTAAAGTTATTCGTTTTAATCCAACTCTTTGCTTTTTTGTGGACAGGACATCTACAGGCTCAGGTTGAGTATGTCAATCCATTGGTTGGGACTATGTCCAAACACTCCTTATCTACAGGAAACACCTACCCTGCTATTGCCCGTCCCTGGGGGATGAATTTTTGGACGCCTCAAACCGGAAAAATGGGAAATGGCTGGACTTATTCATATGATGCCGATAAGATCAGAGGGTTTAAGCAAACACACCAGCCTAGCCCTTGGATAAATGATTACGGACAGTTCTCAATTATGCCGGTCACGGGTGAAGCTGTCTTCGATCAAGACAAACGGGCCAGTTGGTTTTCACACAAAACTGAAGTTGCAAAACCATATTACTATAGCGTTTATTTAGCTGATCATGACGTCGTAACTGAAATGACACCAACAATGCGCGCCGCCTATTTCCGTTTTACTTTCCCTCAAAATGATAAATCCTACGTAGTAATAGACGCATTCGACAAAGGGTCGTATGTAAAGATTATCCCATCCGAAAATAAAATCATTGGTTACACCACTAAAAACAGCGGAGGTGTACCCGAAAATTTCAAAAACTATTTTGTCGTTGTTTTCGATAAACCATTCACTTACAGATCAACCGTCGACAGTCTGAATATTATTGAAAACAATCTTGAATGTAGTAGTTATCATGCCGGAGCAATTATCGGATTTTCCACCCGAAAAGGGGAAATAGTACACGCACGCGTAGCATCATCCTTTATCAGCCACGAACAGGCTGAACTAAACCTGGAAGAACTGGACAACCTGACATTCGATCAGGTAAAAGAACAAGGACGGGCAGAATGGAATCAAACATTAGGGAGAATAAAGATTGAAGACGACAATGTAGACAATATTCGGACATTCTATTCCTGCCTATACCGCTCAGTCCTTTTCCCGCGTTCTTTATACGAAATTAATGCAAAAAAAGAAGTAGTACACTATAGCCCGTACAATGGGCAGGTACTGCCGGGATATATGTTTACAGATACAGGATTCTGGGATACTTTCCGCAGCCTGTTCCCTTTACTGAATTTATTATATCCGTCTATGAATACGAAGATGCAGGAAGGATTGGTCAACACGTATAAGGAAAGCGGCTTTTTACCCGAATGGGCCAGCCCGGGACACCGCAATTGCATGATAGGCAACAATTCGGCATCGGTTGTAGCTGATGCATACATCAAAGGCCTTAGAAACTATGACATAGAAATTTTGTGGGAAGCCTTAAAACATGGAGCTAATGCCGTTCATCCGACAATAGGATCGACAGGAAGAAAAGGTTATGAATATTACAACAAACTCGGGTATGTTCCATATGATGTGGAGATAAACGAAAATGCTGCCCGTACACTCGAGTATGCATACGATGATTGGTGCATTTATCAATTAGGGAAAATGCTAAATAAACCGGAAGAAGAAATTGCTGTCTACAAACAAAGAGCAATGAATTATAAAAACTTGTTCGATAAAGAGCACAAACTAATGCGTGGAAAAAATCAAAATGGTGAATTCCAATCCCCGTTTAATCCGTTGAAATGGGGTGATGCTTTTACCGAAGGAAACAGTTGGCACTATACATGGTCTGTCTTTCACGATCCACAGGGACTGATAGATTTGATGGGTGGCAAAAAGGAGTTCAACACCATGATGGACTCTGTCTTTAATGTCCCGCCATTGTTCGACGATAGTTATTACGGACAGGTTATTCATGAAATTCGTGAAATGCAAATCATGAACATGGGCAATTATGCGCATGGCAATCAGCCCATACAACACATGATATATTTATATAATTATTCGGGTGAACCATGGAAAGCCCAATATCGTGTACGCGAGGTGATGGACAAACTCTACAATGCCAATCCCGACGGTTATTGCGGAGATGAAGATAATGGACAAACATCGGCTTGGTATGTCTTTTCCGCAATGGGCTTCTACCCTGTTTGCCCCGGAACAAATGAATATATACTGGGAGCACCTTTATTTAAGAAAATGACTCTAAATCTGGAAAACGGGAAGACGATTACAATTTCGGCTGAAAACAACGGTAAAGACAAGCCATACATAGAGAATATGGCAGTGAATAATACTTTATATACAAAGAACTACCTCACTTCCCAACAACTACTGAACGGAGCCTCCATTAAATACAAAATGAGCTCATCCCCTAACAAAAAACGGGGAATCGACCAAAGCGATGCGCCTTATTCATTCTCCAATGAAAGCAGATAAAACGACAAATTGCCGGCGAAGAGTAATTAAAAAACGTTTTCGAACTTCGTTCGCGCTGAAATAATTACAAAAAGATTAATCTAAATATAACAAAGGTCGTCCGATAGACGACCTCTTTAGTATATTATTCCTATATTACTTTAATATAATTGGATTTGTATCGACAATAATAATTGGATAATCCTCATTTTTTGTATTTTTGCGTATTATACTTAACTATATTGGCATGAATTTAAAGAAGGTATTTTTATTAATGTTTATCCTGACGGCTAGTTCTACCGGGATATTCTTTACTAATGCTGCGACTCTGCATACAGCACCTTTCTCTGTGGAATCTACTTACGACGATATTATAATACATACCGTCGCTAAAGGAGAAACAGTATACTCCATTGCTGCTATGTACAACACTACCGTTCAACAGATATACGCAATGAATCCCGGCGCTGAAAAAGGGATCAAAGCCGGCGACAAGCTACGGATCCCGAAAGGCAAAGCCATATCCGGATATAGCAATCACCTGATAGAAGCTAAAGAAACCCTTTATTCCGTAGCCCGTATGTATAATATATCCGTAGATGACATCAAAGACGCGAATCCGGGGTTAAACGAAAGTTTATTTAAAACAGGCAAAACAATAAAGATACCCAAGTTTGAACCTGCGACAAACATTTCAACTGCATATAGCGTACAGAAAGGAGAGACTTTATACAGCATCAGTAAAAAATACAATGTTTCCGTTGAATCACTTCTGGCGGCTAATCCATCTATAAAAGATACCGGACTGAGGGAAGGCATGGCATTAAACATTCCGGGAAAAGCATCTTCGCCTGCTTATGATAACCGTAGACCGGTAGAGCCGGAAATAACAACAGAAAGCGCCTCCAAAGGTGAAACAGTACGAATAGGAATATTCTTCTCATTTACAGATACCGGTAGCAGCATCCAGAAAGATAAGCTGGCAGAGTATTACGAAGGCTTTTTGCTAGCCCTTAGAGACCTGAAGGCAAAAGGACTAAATGCCGAGATTTACACATTTGATGCAGGTCCTGAGAAAAACACAAAAAGGCTGGAAAGCCTGCTTGGGACAAATGAAGTAAAAAGCCTTAACCTTATGATAGGAGGAGTATCCAAGCAACAAATAGAGACAATGTCCAAATTTTCGAAAAAGACAGGTATCAAATATGTAATACCTTTTGGATCGACAAGCTCCATAGAGAGTGATCCGGATCTGTTCCAGATGACTACGTCCCATTCTAATCTTTATCCTGAAATAGTTTCGGCTTTTGTGAAAAAATTTGGTGACTACAATGTTGTTTTTATTTCGGAGACAGGGTCGAATGATAAAGCGGATTTTGTCGCGGAACTGAAAAAAGGATTGTCAAAATCTAACATTCAATATAAAACTATAACCGGTTCGGAAAACTTGCTTGAAAATATGAATGCGAATTTAAGGTCGGGAAGAAACATATTGGTGCCGGCTTCTTCCTCCGAAACCACATTGCGAAAAGTATTAGCAACAATAGAACTCCTCGGCTCGTCGTCGGTATCGCTATTCGGCTACCCTGAATGGCAGGCATACACACAACACGCAGAAGCTTTACACAAGTTCGATTCTTATATCTATAGTATCTTTTTCTTAGACGAACAACAAAAAGAGGTACAAGATGTGGCGAACCAATATAAATCATGGTATGGTAAAAATATGATCAATTCATTTCCCAAGTGGGGATATTTGGGATACGACTCAGGACTGTTTTTCTTAACCGCCTTGAAACAATATGGAAGTGGATTCGAGTCTGACCTGACAAAGATGAAAGTACAACCCCTGCAATCTGCCGTAAATTTCGAACGTGTAAATGGCAAAGGAGGAGGATACATCAATAACGGTTTGTATTTCGTTCATTATAAAACAAATTCCGTAATAGAAAAAGTAGATATTAGCAAATAATGATAAAGAGATATATTCTTTTCCTGATTTTTCCGATTATTACTCTGTTGTCTTACGGACAGAAGAAAGAATTCAAGCCGGAATGGAATGTAGGAGTTGGTTTTGGCCCCACATTCTCATCTGTTGATTTCCAGGTGACAAGGCTAAGCAGAGGTCCCAGTACCAAAAACATGCTTCAATATCATGGGGGCGTCGCAGTCCGTTATCTTTCCGAAAATCATTTAGGTTTTATAGCTGAACTAAATTACAGCCAACAAGGATGGGAGCAAAGTTTCGATACTCCGCCAAATACTCCGCAATACGAACATTCCCATCAGCTGAATTATCTCGAACTTCCGTTCCTGGCTCATATCTATTTTGGAAATAAAGTAAGATTTATATTAAACTTAGGCCCTAAGATCAGTTTCCTGATAAGTGATAGTGAGAAAATGAACCGGGCATTATCTGACTATCTATCCAGCGGGGACGTACCTGAAACGATGGCCACCCATCAATATTACCGTATGGCCGATAAAAAAATAGACTATGGTTTGGTAGCCGGAATGGGACTTGAGTTTAGAACGGGCATAGGAAGTTTTGCTTTGGAAGGAAGATATGCTTTTGGACTGGGAGACATCTACAATAATACAAAATCTGATGTGTTTTCCCGCTCTGCCAACAGGGTTATCTCCGCGAAATTGACATATTACGTTAAGTTATTCTGACATGCCGCGCATATATAAGTTTACTCGGACGGGATTAAAGCTTTTATATAAAATCCGCCATCACAGGGGACACGGTATACATTCACCATTTGTATTTAATCTGATAACCAAAGTTGTTGAAGAAAAAACACCTTACCATGTGTATGAAGATATAAGATACGCGCTGGAGAGTGCTCATCTAAAAAAAACATCCTTGTCGAAAGAGGATAAGTTATATTTCAGGTTGGTAAATTATTTTTCGGCACAACATATATTAGAAATTGGTTCCGGATACGGGATAACAACCCTCTTTCTGACAGCGCCTTCAAATAACATAGTCTGCGCTTGCCTGGAACCGTCTGCGAAGAAATATAATGAAGCTAAAAAACTATATGCGATATGGGATAAAAATATCAGATTATACCCAAGCGAAAAACTCGTTATACCGGATTGTAAGCCGGATTGCATACTCATTAATTTAAATCGTTTTCCGTTACCGGATAATATTGTTCAATATTTATCTGATATTTCCTATGAAAAAACATTTATAATTGTCAAGGGTATCCGAACAAAGAAACGCAATCAAGCGTTATGGAAAAGTATCATAAACATGGACTCAAGAACTGTCGTTCTGGACTTGTTTAATATAGGCATAGTGTTTTTTGATAAAACACTATACAGATGGGAATACAAAATAAGTTTCTAAATAGAAAAGGGATGAAAAAAAGTTCTGTATATACTAAGACAGGAGACAAGGGCATGACTTCTCTTGTAGGTGGCAAACGCGTAGTAAAGTCGCATATCAGGCTCGAAGCCTATGGCTCAACAGATGAGCTTAACTCTTTCGTGGGATTTCTCATTCAGGAGGTAGATGACAAACATGATCTGGAAGTTCTTTCTTTTATTCAACATAAATTATTTACGGTCGGCTCATACCTCGCTACAGAAACAGAAGCTATCCCGCCCAAAGCGGCAAGCATAATCACAGACAATAATATCGCCTTGCTCGAAAGCGAAATGGACAGAATGGATAGTGAACTGCCACAACTACGGCAATTCGTTCTGCCCGGAGGAAGCGAATCGGCTTCCAGAGCGCACATATGCCGCACAGTATGCCGACGGGTAGAACGTTGTATACACAGAGTAAAGGATGAATTTCCCGTTGACGATCAAATCCTTATGTTTGTTAACAGATTGTCAGATTATTTTTTCTTACTGGCGAGAAAAGAAAGTAATAAAAAAGGAAAAGAAATATTTTGGAATCAGAGCTTAATATAAGAAATAATGTTATTTTTGCGAAATTATAAAAAACAGCAAACTGTTAAAACTAAGATATTATGTATTGGACTTTAGAACTGGCATCTAAATTAGAAGATGCGCCATGGCCTGCAACAAAAGAAGAGTTGATCGACTATGCCCAACGTTCGGGAGCTCCTCTTGAAGTAATTGAAAATTTACAGGAAATAGAGGATGAAGAAGAAACCTTTGATACAATCGAAGATATTTGGCCCGACTATCCGAGCAAAGAAGATTTCTTCTTTAACGAGGACGAATACTAAATCTGAAAGGTTGTAATAGGCTAAAAGAAAATGAATATAAAAGAGATTGGAGGAAAATACTCTGGTCTCTTTTTTTATAGACTCGAATATAAAAATAAAACACTATTATTAACCTGTAATAACAGGTAAAACCAGCCTCGACCTAAAGAAAAAGTCTTTAATTATTTGTTCTTCTAGCAAGTATGCCCATTTTGTTCAAAAAATCAGAGTATATTTGTAGCTTGATTTATAATTGACTTTTAAAATCGCGAATGAAAGAAGTAAAATATTTAGTAAACGACATTGTGGCTGCATGCCAAGAAAAGAAAGCCAAGAATATTGTAATAGTAGATATGACAGAGCTTCCCGGAACTATTTGCCAGTATTTTGTAATATGCGAAGGGAACACGCCTATACAAGTGACTGCTATTTCGGATGAAATCACAGAGTCTCTGAAAAAGAAGAAAAAAGAGCGCCCTATATCAACAGATGGATTGCGCGAAGGTCGCTGGGTAGGAATAGATTATGGTACAGTTATTGTACATGTGTTTATTCCGGAACTCCGCGAATTTTATAATATAGAAAATTTGTGGGCTGATGCTAAAATAGAATCTATCCCGGATATCGATTAACTAGCTGTAAGATTTTTTTATGGATAATTATAACAAAGGAGACAATAAGCCTAAAGGCCCGGGTACAAACCGCCCTAAAATGCCTTTTAATCTGTACTGGATCTATTTAATAGTATTCGGAGCGATTATCGGCATGTACTTTTTCTCAGACAATAGTGTCACGAAGGAAGTGCCTTGGTCCGACTTTCAGGGTTACGTAAGAGACAATAGTATAAGTAAAATTGTCGTCGACAATAAGAATAATACACTGAAGGCCTATGTACGTCCCGATTCGATAAAGAATGTATACAAAAATGAAGCGGAACGCGCCGGAAGCAATCCGTCTATTATTGTAAGAATTCCATCGGCTGACAAATTTTCCGATTTTTACGATCAGGTAAGGGCGGAACATAAATACGACATCGACGTAAGCTACGAAACCAGTACCAGCGCCATCGAAATATTATTAAGCTTCTTGCCTGTTATCCTTATATTCGGCCTCTTCATATATATGATGCGCCGTATGTCGGGAGCAAGCGGAGGCGGAGGCGGCGGAGTTTTCAGCGTAGGGAAATCCAAGGCTCAACTATATGACAAAGGTTCCGATTTGCGGGTTACTTTCAAAGACGTAGCAGGATTATCCGAAGCGAAAGAAGAGATTGAAGAAATCGTAGAGTTTCTGAAAAACCCTTCCCGCTATACGGAAATCGGAGGTAAAATCCCTAAAGGAGCTTTGCTTGTAGGCCCTCCGGGAACAGGTAAGACTCTCTTGGCTAAAGCAGTTGCCGGCGAGGCGAATGTACCATTCTTCTCATTGTCCGGTTCCGACTTTGTGGAAATGTTTGTCGGCGTGGGTGCATCCCGTGTGAGAGACTTGTTTAAACAGGCAAAAGAGAAATCTCCATGTATTATATTTATTGACGAAATAGATGCTATCGGACGTGCCCGTGGAAGAAACCTGAATATGGGTTCTAACGATGAGCGAGAGAATACACTCAACCAGTTATTGACTGAGATGGACGGTTTCGGCACTAATAGCGGGGTCATACTGCTCGCAGCTACTAACCGTGCCGATATTCTGGATAAGGCGTTGCTTCGCGCAGGACGTTTCGACCGTCAGATCACTGTCGATCTACCGGATCTGAATGATAGAAAAGAAATTTTCAAAGTACATCTGCGCCCTGTCAAAATAGATGACACGGTAGATGTAGAGTTCCTTTCGCGCCAAACTCCGGGATTTTCGGGCGCAGACATAGCAAATGTATGTAACGAAGCTGCGCTAATCGCTGCCCGCAAAAATAAAAAAGTAGTACAGAAAGAAGATTTTACCGACGCAGTAGACCGCATAGTAGGTGGACTTGAAAAAAAGAATAAAATTACAACTCTGGACGAACGGAAAACAATTGCAATCCATGAAGCCGGACATGCTACCTTAAGTTGGTTCTTACAATATGCCAATCCACTGGTAAAAGTAACGATTGTTCCTCGTGGTAAAGCGTTAGGCGCTGCATGGTATCTGCCGGAAGAGAGACAGATAACAACAAAAGAACAGATGCTTGACGAGATGTGCGCCTTACTTGGTGGACGTGCCGCCGAAGAAGTCTTTATCGGGCATATTTCTTCCGGTGCAGCTAACGATCTTGAGCGGGTAACAAAACAGGCATATGCAATGATTTCCTATCTGGGGATGAGCGAAAAGCTTCCGAATCTGAGCTACTACGACTCATCCGGCGAAGGATATGGTTTTACAAAACCATACAGCGAAGAAACAGCCTTGGTTATCGATAAGGAGGTGCAAAGTATGATTAATGGGCAATACGAGCGTGCGAAACAATTGCTGCGCCAACATTCCGACGGTCATGGCCGATTAGCAAACCTTTTAGTTACCGAAGAAGTAATCTTTTCTGACGACCTGAAGAAAGTATTCGGCGAACGTCAATGGGTATCTCGTTCTGAAGAGCTATTGAAAGAAGCCGAGGAACCTCCACGAAATGTCGAAATAGAAATTAAAGAAGAAAATATTTCCGGTATAATCAATCAAGAAGGACAATCTGAATAAATTTCCAAGAAATAATAACAATATAATATGGGCACGGTTATTTTTATCCGTGTCCATTTCATTTTTCATAAATAACCACTTAAATTTGTTATTGCAAAAGTAATACTCCAAATATGGCTGATGAATTGAAAGAAATAGTTTATTCGCGAGATTCTATTGAGTTTGTGACAGTTGCAGTGCAATACTGCGCTTACCTTGAAAATTTTGATAATAATATTATTGAGTCGGAACTGACAGATAAACTTACCAAAATACTTCCACTGCTTTATCTAAAAGCATCCCTTATCCCGGAAACGGATACCGTAAACGAGGATAATCCGGAAATATCAGTAACAGAGGACGATTACAATTACATTACATCCAAGTTGAATACTATTTTTGGCGCGAACGATACTTATCTTGAAGTATTCCTTCAAGACATGAAATATAGCGAAACTCCTATTTCAGCCAATATAAGCGAAGACTTGGCGGATATCTATCAGGATTTAAAGAATTTTGTAACTATATTTGAACGGGGTATCACAGAAAATATGAATGATGCCTTGTATGTCTGTACTGAAAATTTTAAAATGTATTGGGGGCAAAAATTAGTAAATGCATTGAGAGCTTTGCATTCTTTAAAATACTCCGCAGATACAGACAATTTGGAAGAAGGCGAAATAGCCGAAACAGATGATGAATTATGGTAAGTACAATTACAAAAGAAGAACTATCGGGTTTTGCTCAAGAAAAATTTACGGGACGTATTATTGTTGTGCAAACCATAGATGAAACCTTAAAAGCGACAGCTTATCTTTCGGGATTCGGTGCGATTGGTTTTGATACCGAAACGCGCCCTGCCTTCAAAAAAGGAGTATCTCATCAAATAGCTCTGATGCAATTATCGACAGAAGATACATGCTTTCTTTTCCGTCTAAACCTCATAGGACTGCCTGATTGTCTTGCCGGAATATTAGTAAACCCGGCAATAAAAAAAATCGGATTATCGTTGAAAGACGACTTCACGGCGATTCATAAACGAAAGTCATTATCCCCTGTTAATTTCATCGACATTCAGTCTTTTATTCACGATTATGGGATTGAAGATCTGGGACTCCAACGCATTTATGGCATACTTTTTGGAAAAAGAATATCGAAAGGGCAACGTCTGTCAAACTGGGAGGCCGATGTGCTTTCCGACGCTCAAAAACTCTACGCAGCTCTTGATGCATGGGCTTGCCTGAGAATATTCAACGAGTTAAAAAACAGAGAAAAAATAAAGAAAAAATAAAACACAAATATGGCATTTATAGATTATTACAGCATATTAGGTGTGCAAAAAAATGCCGGCAACGATGATATTAAAAAAGCATATCGTAAACTGGCAAGGAAATATCATCCTGATAGATATCCACCAAGTCTTCGCTTATATTGGCTGAAA
>BNXH01000043.1 GCA_025999435.1 Bacteroidia bacterium
AATGGTCTCCCAAACAGATACAAGGCCGTGCAAAGTTGGATGGCATAGCCATGGTCAGCCATGAACGTATCTATCAGTTTATACGGGCAGACAAGCAACAGGGAGGCATATTGTGGAAGTATACCCGTCACAAATTAAAACATCGCAAACGCCCGGTAACAGGCAAACAGGTGAATATCAAAAATAAGGTATCCATAGAGTTGCGTCCTGAAGTCGTTGATAACAGGCAACGCTACGGCGACTGGGAGATAGACACGATCATCGGAAAAGATCAGAAAGGTGCTATATTAACAATAACGGAAAGAAAAACAGGCTTTTTGCTAATGGAAAAGCTTAAATATGGTAAACAGGCCGAACCTTTAGCCAGGGTCGTTGTGCGATTGCTGTTTGCCTATAAAGATACAGTACATACCATAACATCTGATAATGGAAGTGAATTTGCAGCACATGAATATATGGCAAAAAAATTAGATGCTGATTTTTATTTTGCACATCCTTATTCGTCTTGGGAAAGAGGCCTGAATGAATATACAAATGGACTGATCAGGCAATATATCATAAAAGGTTCGGATTTTGATTTATATGATGATAATTTTATAAGGCTGATACAAAATAAGATAAACAGAAGACCTAGAGAAAAATTATGTTTTCAGACACCTTCTAAAATATTTTATGCATCTTTGAACTAAATTGTCGCATTGGGTATTTGAATCTGCGATCCTTCTCTTTTATTATGTTTTAGATAAGATAAAAAGATTATATTTGGAATAACCATACTATGAAAATATGATAGAGCCTTTAATATCAGTTGTTATACCTGTTTACAATCGTCCAGATACTTTAAAAAGAACTTTGGATAGTGTTGTTAAACAAACTTATTTCAATTTGGAAATATTTGTTGTCGATGATGGCTCAGATCTTGATATATATCCAATTATTGACGAGCTAAAAGATAATAGGATATTTTATCATAAATTAGAACATAAGAATGCCAACGTTGCCCGTAATTATGGAATAGAAAAAAGTAAAGGACGATACATAGCAATGCTGGATGCAGATGATCTATGGTTGGAGAGCCATATTGAAGAGTGTTTGAAAACATTACAATTTTCTCAGGCTGATGGCTTATATGGAAGTCTTATTTTGAAAAATATAAATACAGGTCAAGAACGAATAGCCTCTGTAAGATATTTACATAAAGATGAAACCATGATTGATTATTTATTAAGTATGGGATATGGAGCCCAGACATCTACCCTTTTTATGACAGCAGAGAGTGCTGAATCTATATTGTGGAATCCAGTTTTAAACCGCCATCAGGATTATGATTTTGTCGTAAGATATAGCAAACAGTATCGACTGATACCTAAAACAGAACCGACAGTTATATATCTATTGGGAGAATCAAAGGAATTAAATATTGATTTTAACTCTTGCATTCAGGTTATAAGAGAAAATGAAGAAGATATCAGCCCAAATCTATATACTAGTTATAATATGAATATGCTTTTGTTAGCTAGACGCCAAAATGCCCCCATTGAAATTATCGAACATTATAAAAAAGAAGCCACTTATTACAAGGAATATATAAGTTTCTATCAGTTCCTGATCATAAAGCAGCCCCAGACCGAGGAAGAACAATTAAAGTGTAAAGATGAGTATATATCTTATATCTCGGAGATTCAACTAGAATGAAGGTTTGTTCTTGTTCCAAAATAGATGTATTAGATTGACTAGCCTTTCAAAAGGGTGTTTCTTTTGGTCTTCTATTAGAGACTTTAATCCACATTTCAGTGGATGTTTTCGCCACTCTAGTAAAGTATCATATAAAGAATTATCCTGGCAATATTCCTTGAGTCGTTCTGCTAACAGCTCCGGAGAATTATATTTTCTTACATCTACGAATGAATTTTCTCCAGGAGAAAACTGTTCGATATTCGAAGCTCCAAGATAGACAGGGACAGAACCCATAATAAGAGGATCGAAGAATTTTTCAGTAACATAATCCTCACTTATTGCATTCTCGAAGGCAATAGTAAATTTATACTGTTTTATAATATCCAGTTTTGTTGTATAACCAAGATCCACCTCTACAAAACGATTCCGTTGCCATCGTCCATAAGAATCAATATCCAGATATTTCATTAATTCTGATAAATATTCTATCCGCTTACTATTGTTTACTGGGCTGGAAACAAACATGCAAATATCTTTAGTCTTTTTAGAGACAGGGCTATATAATTTATCTAAAAAGGAATAATCATAATAAGGCAATACAATATCTGAATCTAAATGGTATGTCATCCAAAGGTCAAACAAATCTTTCAGCTCGTCGGAAAACATCCATGGATAATTCGCTTCGCTTTCATAACTCCAGCCTATCCATAATTGATTATCAGGTTTTTCAATATCACCTTCCAAATCACTGGGTAGAAAAGGAATATTAAAAACGACTGCATCAGCAACAGGCAATAAACTTCGGTCGTATGTAATTTGCACATCTTCGGGTAATATATTAGCAATATTATCCATGTCTAGCTGGTCATAGATAGAAAACCTTGTCCTTACAATTTTTCTATAAAATAATATTAGCATAAGAAAATTTTCATCCTGATTGGTTTATGAAATAACAAAAAATAAGTGAAGTAGAAACACTCTTACTTGTCCTCCATTTATATATTTTTCAAAAATGAATCAAATATACCTGTATTGAAATATTTCAGCTTTCGGTTTTGTTCTTTCAGGCTATTTATAACAGGGTATATATCAATATTCTGATCTTTAATCTTTTCTGATTGTGTCATCATCAGGGTAAATATCTTCTTTTCTTCTTTTGAAAGTATAAATCCGCATTTTTCTAAGTAATCAAGTCGGATTTGATTGGCATATTCTACCTGCTTTGCATAATATGCAGATGATATCTGTTTTTGATGTACACGATATTGCATAAGAATATCTCGCACATTCAAAATATTTCCCTTAAGAGCTATCTTACAAGCCAAATCGTAGTCGGATGCATAACGATATTTTTCGTTATAATATCCAACGGACGCTAAGACTTCTTTTCTTAGAATCAATGAAGGATGCAAAAAGACATTGTTAGACAACAACATAATTTTCAGTAGTTCGTAATCGCATGGTTTATAACATGTATATCCATTTGAAAAGACAAAGGCACTCCCATGTGCAAGTAATAACGGATCATTTTCCATTACTTCAACCTGTTTTTCTATGCGGTTGGGCATGGCAATATCATCACCATCCATAACGCAAATATATTTACCTTTGGCTAGTTTACATCCTTCATTCCTACGGACATAATTCCCTTTGTTTTCGGATTGATCTATAAAGATAATCCGATTATCCCAGATACTTTTTATTATCCCAGTGGTATTATCTGTCGAACCGTCATTGATAATAATAAACTCAAAATTAACATATGTCTGTGATAATATACTGTATATAGATTCTTCTATATAGCTTTCGACATTATATACAGGCATAACTACTGAAACTAAAGGGAACTCGGGTAAATCTCTTTTATTTAGGATTTGGTTCTTTGATAAAATGTTAGCGTATAATTCAAATACAACAGACTTAAAAGACTTAAAAGTTATCTTTCCTTGATTCAATAACTGAATAGAATTATCAAAATATTCATATAAACCCGGTTCTTCCTGAACAATCAGGTTCGATACATATTCGGTATATTGTTGCTGAATTAATAAAGTCGTCTTTTTTTGCCTTTTACTATGCTTCCTGGAAATCTGTTTCTGAGAAACCCTATATTGTAACAGTATCTCAGGAATATTAGCAAACTTCAATCCATTTTTTATCAGGTCAACCCACAGTTTATAATCTTCTGCGTAGATATATTTTGATTTGTATAAATTAGGATATAATTTACACTTCTGTAATGCCTCATTTCTCATTATAACTGTCGGATGGCATAGAGAATTGCCTTTAAGCAAATGTAAGGTAATATCATTATGTTTGACAGGTGATTTTATAATTCGTGACTCCACACCAAATGTTTCCATCCAAGAGCCACAAACGTCTGTCTCCAGATTATTTTCCATATATTGGTACTGGATTTTCAATCGATGTGATAACATAAGGTCATCTGCATCCATTCTGACGATATATTTGCCTTTCGATATATTTATCCCTGTGTTTAAAGAGTGAATAAAATTATGGGGATTTTCTATCAGTATAATACGGTTGTTAGAATATGATTTTACAATATCCCTGCTATTATCAGTCGAGCCATCATCTATAATAACCAACTCTAAATCGGTAAAGGTCTGGGACAGTATACTTTCAATCGATTTGTGCAGATAATTCTCTGCATTATATACCGGCATTACAATACTTATTTTGGGCTCTCCCATAATTTCTATTTTTATTATTCTAATCCTTCACTAACAGCTTTTCTAATTGGCATAATAAACCGTTCAAGGGCAGAGATATCCTTGGTTATGATATCCGCCTGCCCAGTCATTTGAGGCAGATAAGGCAATTCCTTATTGTATGTCGTCATTAAGCCGTTTGGTAATTCTATTTCCACTGTATAATCGGCTGTTTCTTTCCCCTTGGTTGGTACAAGGGATATGTTCTTTACAATACCTTTTACGATTCCGTATTCGTTATCCGGAAAGTTCTCAAACCGGATATTTACTTTTTGTCCTATTTCAACTTTGCCTGAACGAGTTGCAGGTAATGATGCTTTCCCCAACAGTTGAACTTTGTCAGTAGGGATTACATTAAATATTTCTTCTCCAGCTGTTATATTCTGATTAGTCGCCCAATAGTTTGTAAATGTTATTTTGCCCTTGATCGGGCTCGATAGGGCATAGGTTAATTCCCATGATTGGATTTCGGATTGTAATTGGGTGATAAGGGTTCTTAATTTTGAGTTCAAGGTATTTTCCTTTTCTATATCCTGAGAATTGGCTTCAAACAGATTTTCTTTCATCTGGCCTATCTGGATCTTGCTATTATCGACTGATGAAGTAATATTTTCATAAGACAGGATGCCTTGCAGGTATTGATTTTTTGTATTTTCCAATTCTTCATTAGACAGGACGCCTTTTTTGTTCAATAAAGAATCTCTTCGATATTTACTTTTTGTGAGCAATAGCTGATCTTCTATTATTTTTCTCTGACGGATCTGGTTTGCCAATTGAGTTTCGTACTGGCCAATACGTTCGTTTATAATACGAGCTTTAGTTGAGTAATATTTTAATCGTCTATATTCTGAATATTCGAACAGAGTAAGATAGAATGCAGAGTAATTGGATTGCAATGTCCCTAGTTGTAAATGTTTGGGCAACAAAGGAATCATCGTGTCTGCATCTAAGTTTATCTTATCCAGATACCCTTTGAGCAAAAGTATATCTTTTGTCTCAGCCGGATTTTCTATTATGGCCAGATATTGACCTGCTGCTACAAGTTGATTATCATCGATATAAAGTTCTTTCAGTTTACCGGATGACTTGGCCACAATGGTTGCAGGCGGAGTAGAGCCTGTTAATGTTACGGAGGAAGATATGATATCAGGATACTTGAATATTGCACTGCCTATAAGCAGCATAACAATGATAATGGCAAGAACGGTTATACCCCAGCGTAATATCCAATGGGGAACTGTTCCCAGTACATCCTGAAACTCTTCACTCCTTAATTCGATTTTATCTTCTTCTTTATCTGGCATCATTGTCCTAACTCCAATTGATTCTTAACCAATGTATAATAAGCTCCTTTCTTTTCCGTGAGTTTTGTGTGTGTACCTTCTTCTATCACTTTACCTTCCTCCAGTACAATGATATTATCAGCATTTTGGACAGTACTTAGTCTGTGTGCTACAATAACTACAGTCTTTCCCTTGTAGAACTCATTGAGGTTATCCATAATGATGCGCTCGTTATTGGCATCCAGAGCATTGGTGGCTTCATCGAAAAACAGGTATTCAGGGTCTTTGTATACCGCACGGGCTATAAGCAGGCGTTGTCGTTGCCCCTGGCTGATGCCGTTGCCTTCCATCCCTATTTTAGTATTATATTTTAATGGCAGAGACTCGATAAACTCTTTTATATTGGCTACAGTTACGGCATGAAGTAATTTCTTTTTATCGACGCTATCTTCTCCTACGGCAATATTATTGGCTATGGTATCGGAAAAGATAAAGCCATCCTGCATAACCGCTCCTGATTTCTGTCGCCATAAATGAGGGTTGATATCACTGACCGGGGTTTTACCTACTTTCAGTTCGCCTTTTAATGGCGGATAAAAACCAAGCAGTAGTTTTATTATCGTTGTCTTACCACTGCCGCTTGATCCGACAATAGCTGTAACTTTATTCTGTGGAATTCTTATACTCAGCCCATCCAGAACATAATCCCTGTCGGCTCCGTCATAATTAAAATAAACTTTTTCCAATGATAAACTTTTATCATCCGGTAAATCGTTAATCTTATCGTTAATAGTCTGTTCCTCGTCTTCTTTGTTATGTATTTCATTTAGCCGTTCTAGGCTTATCTTTGCATCCTGAAGTGACTGGGCAAAACCGATAACTTGTCCGATAGGCCCTGACAATTGACCGATAATATAGCTTATCGACATCATCATCCCTAAAGTGATATCTCCGTCTATTACCGCTTTAGCAGATAAGAAGGAAACAAACACGGATGTCGTCTGGCTGAAGAAGATGGATCCCAGTTGCTGGTATTGTCCGAGTGCAGTGCCTTTAATGCTGATTTTGAATAGTTTTACCTGTATACGCTCCCAACGCCAGCGTTGTTGTTTTTCGCAGTTGTTGAGTTTTATTTCCTGCATGCCTGTAACTAGTTGTATCAGGCTTCCCTGGTTGGCTGACGACTGGGCAAAGCGCATATGGTCTAGTTTGCGTCTGTACCGCATAAAAAATAATATCCATGCTACATAGATTGTGTTCCCGACTAAAAAAACAAAGAAAATAGTCAGGTTGTAATAGGCTAGTATAATAGCGAAAATGAAAAAATTGAAGAATGAGAATAGGGTTGTCAGGGTCGAACCTGTCATAAAGGCTTGTATACGGCTGTGATCACCTATCCGCTGCATGATATCCCCAATATTCTTAGCATCGAAAAATCGGAGAGGCAGCTTCATCAGTTTGGTTAGGAAATCAGATATCAGGGTAATACCTATACGGGTATTTATGTGTAAGGATATCCAGCTGCGGATAAACTCAACTCCCATTTGAGTTACAAATAATACCAATTGTGCTATTAACACAAGAGTAACGAAACTGAGATTATTATTTCCTATACCCTGGTCTACTACTGCTTGTGTCAGGAATGGGAATATCATGGACAAAACACTGCCGATAAGCATACCAACAACCAATTGTATAATCTGGCTTTTATACGGGCGAAGGTATCCCCAGAAGTAGCTCAGGTTTTTCTCCTGTTTCTCCTGGTCGTCTTCCTGATGATAAAAATCGGGAGTCGGCTCCAGAAAAAGGGCTGTACCTGTATCTTTATTGTCCTGCTTACTGCTGAGCCAACATTTAAGGAATGCGACTTTATCCATTGTGTATTTCTCACCACCGGGATCGGATATTTGTATGGAATATTCAGAATCAGAGCTGCTAAAAAGTTTTTTCTTCCTTTTTATACCGTAACAGACGACGAAATGGTTCTGGTTCCAATGCAGAATACAAGGTAAATGGACGTCCTCTACGAGTTGCTCAAAATTGATACGCACCCCCTGTGTATGAAATCCGATACTTTCTGCGGCATCGCTTATCCCCAGCATAGAGACGCCTTCACGGGTAATGAAGCTTTTCTCACGCAGGGTCTGTAGGCTGTAGCTACGACCGTAATATTTGGCTATCATCCGCAGACAGGTAGGGCCACAGTCCATAGAGTCTAACTGGGTGTAGTGGGGAAAGGTGCTTTTCATTTACTATATTTTAATTTTGCTAATTCACTAGTATAATATCTTCTCATGAAATCATAAAGTACTAGCTCACATCCGTTTTTTTGATTGAAAAAAATAACCTAACATTGTATAAGAGTCTGTTTAAATTTAATATTCTGAAAAGATTATTGCTCCAAATTCGTGTATAAAGCTAGCTTTTTTAGCAGTAAAATTGTACTGAAAACAGGATAAGTTCATCTCTAAATATCTATTTCAATAAAACCTTGAAAAGTCTAATCATTGATACAATTATTCATATACTAATAACACTATCATTATCCATTGAGAAGTTATTCTAGTATTTTTCTTTTAGGTTATCTGTACTATTAGTTTTTTATATTTATCCTTCATTATTCCATTCATATATTTCCATTCATATGTTTTTCTTGCTTCGTACCCTAATTTATGACACAGTTCAGATGATTGTAATAATTCTATAATAGCTTTAGCCAGATTGTGCTGGTATTCTTTTGTATGCTTTCGATTACCAATCTTTGCAATTTTAGCATTTATATTATTAAACATATTGTTCAGACCTAATCCATCGGAAACAACTATTGGAAGTCCAAACATCATCATTTCGATACCAGCATATGTACATTGTTCATAATATGACGAAATAACTCCAATATCAGCAATAGAAAGCCATTTATTTAAAGTTATCCTATTAATCTGCCCAGTTAAAATAACTGATGTCGCTATTGGTGATATTGTATTAACAATTTTTTTCATAGATACTTCATTACCATCGCCAACTATAACAAGTTTTACATTTGGATGGCATTTTAATACAATAGGCATTGCTGCTAATAGATCGAATATTCCTTTTTGTCTTGTCGGCCGACCAATAAATAGTAAAATCTTATCTTCTTTTCGTAAATGCAAACTTTTTTTAGTATCTTCTCTTTGAGAGATGTCAGATATTTGTCTTCGCTTTATATCCCGAAGCCCATTAGAAATATAGAATATCTTATTCTTGTTTATTTTATAGATGTGTTCCAATACAGAAAATGTATCTTTAGACAAACAAATAATGTAGTCTGCACATTCGAACATCTTTTTATCTTTTTTATACATTTCAAAAATAGAGTTCATATAAAGTGACGCTTGGCCGGCAGTTGTAACGGAAATCTTTTTTAAAATTCTATTATATTCTTTTAGATTACCCAGAAGTGGCATAGTCCATACAAAATCATGAATAGTAAAGACAATTTTGGACAATGGAAAATGTATTTTTAATGATTCCAAAAGATCTCCACAAGGTGTATGATTGATGAAAAAGACATTCTTTGAACTATCTTCAATATATAATCTTAAAAATTTATCAATTACTCCTACTAGATGTATAAAATGGTCTTTCATTACAGGAAAAAGTATTTTTTTTATACTCTTTTCTTCTAAAATTTTGAATTCTTCTGTTTCTGCATTAAAAACGATTAAGCAGACATTGAATTCTAATGAATTAAAGCAATAGAGTAATTCTCGAAGATAAGTACCTATTCCATTTTTTTGGGAACTGACGTACTCGTCTAATATATAAATATTTTTCTTTTTCATTCTTGTCTTCTTGCATTTATTGCATTAAATAGTATACCTGCTAATCCATTCCTTAATCCTATCGGATAAGAAGATATTTTATTCTGCAAATTTATCATTTCAACCGCCACAAAATGCGATGCTCCTGTAATATTGTAGTTCACAATATGTTGAGTCGTGTGAAAAGTTATGTAAATATCTAATAACAGTTCTAGTCTTTTGTTTATATTTTGTTGTTTCAAAGTCATACCCAATTCATATAGGTCGGATAAGTACATCTTGTCGAAAGGGAATTTTGTCTGTTGCTTTATCGCTCCCTGTAAGTGATATATTACATAATGTAATAATCCTTCAATACCGTTTTCTAAGGACAAGTCTGAAATCCTTTTTATATCTATTTCCATTATACGCTGATCTATTTCCTCACAGATTTCAACACTATCTCCCTCTATATATCCTTGTTGTATTAAATTCTCTATACCCCATCCAATGCCAGTCAACCCAGAAGCGAATGATAGAGCTAAATCCCCATTTATCCCCTCTGACATATTATTTAAAAGAAATGAAGCTACATCAAAATATACTTTGTTACCCATATATTTAGAATATTCAGACATTACTAATGCAATACCCATCTGACCATACCACAGGCTAATGTCAGTAATAAAATACGAGTTTAGCATTAAATAATGAGCTATTCGTTTGTCATCTTCAAATTTTTGTGAAACCATAATATATAATATTGGGAAGTATAAAAAATCAGAATATAAGTTCCAATGTCACTTTGTTCATATCACAATTTTTATCTAGTATAATATTTCACGGTTTTGATACGGAAATTTTCAAGTTTAATAATTAGTTTTAAATTACAAAATACTTTATATTGTAACACTCTTCTTGACATATTATACAGGGTTATCTCACAGTTATTGGAGAGTAATAAGGGAACTGAAAATATCAGGTCATGAGAGGTTCACCTCTATTTTGCTCAATATAGAATTTTAGAAATTCCGGCAAATATCCTTTATAATAAATACATGGGTTATTTCCTCCATTCTCAAATTTATTCTGTATTCTTTGAATTGGGCATCCCCCACCACAAATAGGCAGGTATTTACATTTCACACAAATGGCATCCTCCAAAGGATCTGCCCCATATAATTGACGATTAATGTTTGTTTCATTAAATTCTGTCAATTCCCCTTCAGAATTTAATCTGCCTATTGCATATTTTTTATTACCTATTACTTCCCAACATTTATATGCATATCCTTCGGGATCAAAGGAAATAGCCACATTATTCCTAATTGCACATTCTCCAAATTGACGATTAGGATATCTAACATACGGGGTTTTTATTCCTTTATGCGCTAACATTAGCATGTGTTTTGAGCGCTCATTATGGTTAAATAATGTTGAAGCTGGTGAATCTCCACTTTTACATTCAATAGTTCCTCTATCTATAACGAAAGATGGAGAAATCGTAATATTCTTTTGAGGAATGAATGTTTTCCGAAATAACTCTAATAGTTGTTCATATTCATGAGCATTCTTTTTTGTTAGGTTAACTCTAATTGTAACCTTAATGTCTGGGGCCAGTTCATATAGCAATTTAATATTGTTCCAAACTTTAGAGAAAACATCTTCACTATCCGGCAAGAACTTGATCTGATTGTGAGTTTCTTTCGTTCCGTCTATTGTTATTTGCATAGAACTAATGCCGATTTTTTTTAATATTTCAATGACATTTTTATCAATATGATATCCTGTTGTAATAATATCATAGTCTATAGTCTTAGTCCATGTTTTAGAGAGTTTTTCATTAAACTCAATCATTTCTTTTAAACCCATTAATGGCTCTCCTCCAAACCATGTAAGTTTAATTATTTCAATACAATTTTGAGCATTAATATATTTGATAATTGAGTCAATTATTTCAGAGGTCATATATTTTTTATCTTTGTATTTTTCAAAGCAATAAAAACAATTGAAACAACAATCCATCGTTGGCGCAAGCGTTAAATGAAGAAATTTAGTTTGTTCCCGCATTTTTTTTATTATCGCTTTATACTTTAAATAATCATCTTCATCATTTTTTGTAACAATCCCATTTTCTAATAAAGTATTATATAATTCTTCATCTAATACAATATTAGACGCCTCTATATTATTTTCATTTTCTTTAAGATCAAAATATGATTGTTTATCTATTTCAACAAGAGCATTTGAAAGAGAATTATATACAAAGAAATTGATATTATTAATATGGAAAAGAAACGTATACCTCGAAATTTTCATTTTAATTTATTTTTAAATAATTAACAAAAAACTTATTTTACTGTGGTGAAAATCTTATTTATCTTTCCTTTATTTTAATTTGACAATAAATTAAATACACTAATACAGAGGTATAATATTCGTTTTTCAATAAACTCATGAAAGGACGTTAAAAAAACACAATGTTACAGTTGACATCATTATTCAATTTACAGAATGCGGAAGATTGAAAAGAATTAGGGTTTAACGTAAAACCGAACTTGTCGTCTTTATCTTGTTTTCCCATCTTCGATTCCAATTTTATAATAAAATTATATTTATCATCACTCCATTTAATGTTATTAAAATCGACTGGTAATGGCTTGCATTCAGGTGGAATACCGCTAAACCCATAAGAATTGTTCATTGGTTGCGAAAATGTAATTATTATCTGATCAAAACCTTCCAAACTAGCACCGGGAGCAGGGAAAATGTTTGTTATATACGGCTTGGAATACTCAAATTCTTTCATTACAAATTCAAAATTATTGGCCTTATATTGCAAAAAAGAAATAAGTTGTGGCATGAAGTCCTCAATAGATGGGTAACGCTCTCTATTTAAATAAAAATTATTCATAAAATCCATACTACTTTTCATCCATATAAAACCTTTATGAATATTGTTGGCAAGTTCAAACTCTAATGGTTTATAATTTATTTGTTTTAGATACAATAGAACAAATAAATTGTTTAACCATTCTAAAACCATTGTTTGTGGATTACTATATCCCGATTGATGCATCTGTTTTTTAACAAATGGATAAATTCTATTTGCGGCGTCTGTCATTTCATCCCAAAAGGAATAAAAAATCAAATTTGAATAATGATGCGATATTTCATGCGCTAAAACAGGAAGGGTTTGTGAATTTGGAGCAGGTAATCCATTCTCATCTCCTTTTACTCCAATTATAACACCCCCAGGAAATGCATAATTGTGGCGGCCATTAACAAGGCTTATATAAATATCAACATCTAAACTGTCTACTTTACCATAAAACGAATTTAACCATTCAATGTTGAAGTCAACAAGATATTTATTTATGCGCTGTTCGGCGATTTCATATATGCTCTTATGATTATTAAAGAATTTATTAAAATTACTTTCTTTATAAAACTGATTAAGCATATTTATATATTCCATAAATAATTCTTCATTCCAACGCGAATCTATTTCTATTAAATTAGAGATATTATACTTATGGCTTAAAGTTATTCTCCCTTTTTTTATTTCCAAATGAGCTGTTGCATTAGAAACTGCATTAAACCCAATATGATACTTTTGATTAAGTTCTCGTACAAATTCAACAGGCTTAGTTAACTCGTAAGGAGTAAAATAGCTTATTATATCCTGTTTATAAGATGGAATTTTACTCTCACAAAATTCAGGCACTCCAGCTAAAGCAAAAATTATACTAGTAAGTTCAAAACGTTCATCAACATGCACATTTATTTGTGCTCGTCCAATATAAACATGGCATAATAAAATAATGAACAGTAAATATTTTTTTCGCATTATTAAATATGTGTTATGTAAGTTGAATAATTCGGATTCATTTGTAAAACATACAAATTATTAAGTTATGAATTAGTTTATTCACAAATATTGAACCTCTTTTGAAGAGTCTAGAAAAATAACAATAATTGACCAATTTAAAAGCATGTAAAATCCATTTTATAAAGGATTATAACTTTGATTCATTATAGCTCCAATAATCATCTTAAAAGATAGTTATTGGAGCTCTTTAGGCTTATTCTATAGATCTCCTCCATAGAAACTTCCTGTGCCACAACTAGTACTCCACCAACCAATACCCATACAAGTACTATCCCCATAGTTCATATCTTTACCACATAGAACAGATGAGCCGTCACTCTCATATCCTGTCGGCATTGCTGATGGTCCACATGAGGTATAATGCGTCGGAGGATAACCCGAACAAGCATTATAGGGAGAAGACACAGTACATGTCGTTCCTCCACGCAAATCTTTCATTTCTTCGTTAAGAAGTCGACTTTTAACTAAAATTTTAAACTTTTTCATTTCGAATTAATTTAGATTATATAAATTACATTATTAAATTACCCAAATAAGTTATATCTTTGTAGTCTCACTGATTAAACAGAAAGACAATGGGACGTAAGGTAAAACAACTAAAGAATTACACTACCGAACAGGTAGAGGCG
>BNXH01000044.1 GCA_025999435.1 Bacteroidia bacterium
ATTTTATCAGAAAAAAACAGTTACACTGAGTACCACTGAGCAGACACTGAGGTTCACTGAGACTAAAAAAACTCAGTGTTTCTCCGTGTCTGCTCAGTGTATCTCAGTGTCATAAAATATATTTACCTACCTGATTATAAACTATTGAATTGATAAACAATAATATATGATATATTGAAATCTTCCGACCACTACTGGGTAAATGGCCCTTCTCTTTTCGAGAGGGGTTTCTTTTTATTCTTCGATAATAATATCGAACTGATGGAGAAGTCCGGCTAAACCATCTTTGGCAAAGCGGGCTTTTTTGATACTGTTTTGACTTAAATCAATCGAATAGTTATAAGCAGATGTAAAATCAGTTTCCTGAATATTCGTATTGTAAAAAATAGCCTCGTTGAGGTCTGTGTTTATGAATTTAGATTGCTTTATATCTGCGTCGCCAAAATCTACACCCTTGAGGGACGAATCTTTAAAAATGGTTTTACTCATCTTCCGTTTCTCAAAAGAGCTGTAATCAAGCATACAGTTATCAAAACGTACTTCGAAGATAAAATCGTGACAATTGTTGAACTTTACGCCAAGTATCTTACAGTTTCTGAACTCTGCATTGTTCAGGGTTGACTGGTTAAAGTCTGTCATAGATAAATTGCAGTTGATGAAGGTACAATCGGTGAAGTTGCAGGATGAAATCTTAGCTTCCGAAAAGTTACAGTTAGAGAAAGCGCAGCCTTCGAATACGTCTTTCGTTAATCCCGGCGAATAGGTAACTCCATCGAATATTTTATCTTCGAAAACAGGCATTATTCCCTTATTATCTTTATCTCTCCGCTCTTTCCGAGTTTTATAATACTGGATGCTTTGGCTTTAGCCGTATCATCCTGACGGTATTGAACAATATAATCGACACCGTTTTTTATTTCATCACTGATCTCGCTAAAATTGGCAGGGGAAGGTTCTCCGCTAATATTAGCCGATGTAGATACCAAAGCTTTGCGGAAACGGTTGCATAGCCCTTGCGAGAAAGTTTCTTTTGTTATTCTGATAGCCAGGCTGCCATCTTCGGCTATCAGATTAGATGCCACATTCCGTGCTTTATCGTATATAATAGTAAGAGGCTTGTCAGCCAATTCTATTAAGTCCCAGGCAACATCGGGCACATCTTCGATATAAAAATTCAGCTTTGCAGGACTGTCCAACAATGTGATTAAAGCCTTGCTGTCGGTACGCTTTTTAAGTTCATAAATCCGTCGAACAGCATCTTCATTGGTGGCGTCGCAACCTATACCCCAGATAGTATCGGTAGGATAGAGGATCAAGCCTCCGGCCACCAACGTGTCAAAGGCTTTTTTTATATCTTCGTTCATTTGCTTTTGTTTATAAGCTGGCAAAGCTGCACATCTTCGAACCTCTCTCCGCGTTGTACCCAGTCTTTCAATATGCCGACATGTTTAAAATCCGCTTTTTCGAAGAGGCTGATACTTTTGGTATTGCTTAGCGATATATAGGCATATATTTGATGCAGGCGTAGAAAGTTAAATGCATAATCTCTTGTCAGCTCCAGTGCTTGGGTTGCGTATTGTTTTTTACGATAAATCTCATCGATCAATATTCCGATACCGGCTCTACGATTATGTGGATCGATATCATAGAGATCGATAGTCCCGATGGTAATATCTCCATTTTTATCTGTAAGGTCTATCATCAATCGCAATTGTTTACTTTGATAGATATCCATCTCTATAGCATTATTGATATATTCACGCAATACCAGCTTCGAATAAGGAGCAAGAGTATTTCCGTGTATCCATAATTCTGTCGAATTTTCCCATTTATAGAGTATTTCCAGGTCTTCCGGCTCGACGGCTCGAAGGCTTAATTGTGAATTTTTTAAAAGCATATTGTAGTGTTGTTTTTAGAAACTGTTTAAATTTTATTCGTTCAGATTTTCAGAACTATTTTTAGAGTGATTTTTTCTTTTTTGAAGTGCGAATAGCGGGCTATTCAAACTGAAAAAAGGGAAAAATAAGATAAAAAGAGACTGAAAATGAACGAAGATAGTATTATAATAAAATATTCGTATAAAATTTAAACAGTTTCTTAATCAGTATTTGTCTTTTTCGAACATTTCTCCCAAACGGATGAAGAAATTCTTTTTTCTGCGGCGGATGCGTTGATTTTCTCCGGACGACATCATTATCTTTTCGAAAGAATTTTCTCCTTTTTCTGTTGCTTTAATAGCATGGTAGATAACACCCCAATCGGGAAGCCCACCTAGATTGCGGTCGTCGATAAAAAGATCTGCATCAAGTTTTCGAGAGGCTTTTGCAGGATCTTCTTCCGGATGATTTCTATTGGCAGCATAAAATTTTACACCATTACTTTCGCAATAGGCCATTGCTTCTTGCAACAAACTCCCACTGCGTACCGACCACAAGAGAAGGGTGTGACCATCTTTTTGTAGCTGCTGTAAGGTTTCGATCGCAAAGGGAATAGGACGCCCTATCTTCGGATATTCGTGTTCTACGATTGTTCCGTCAAAATCTACTGCAATAATCATATTATAAGTTTAATCATTTTCTGACTTTTCATTTTGTAATGCTTGTCTGTTCGGATAACAAAAAAACAGTGCAAAGATAATCATTATTGTCAAATACATTGTATTGTGTGAATTATACGATTGGAAGCCTGTCAGGTTAAGTATAGCTACTATGTCGAATGTGATGAGACGTAAGTAGTAAGCTATTGTATATTTCTTAATAAATTTATCTTGGCTCAAACTTTTTATTTTCTGGTGATAAGAATGAAAAAGTTTCAACGATATTGGTATTATAGCCAATGTAAGAATGATCGCATACCTCTCGAAAGCAATGTTCGTTGTCGGAAAAGAAGCAAAGTCCGGACCTTTGGCTTTGAGTACAAAGAGCAGAGCGATTGCCAGGAGAATGATATTTACCCAAAAAACTATTATTTGGAGGGTATGTGATTTTTTTATTTGATTACTCATTCATTCATTCATTCATTCGTTCGTTCGTTTATATTCTGTACGATTCGTTAAAAAGGGTACGGTTTAAAATAGATCGTCCTAATGTAACTTCATCCGCGTATTCTATTTCATCACCGATGGAAATACCGCGGGCAATCATCGAAACTTTTACATTGTATGGTGATAACTTCTTGTAAATATAGAAGTTAGTTGTGTCCCCTTCCATCGTAGTACTCAAAGCTAATATTACTTCGTTAATTCCTCCCGTAGATATACGTTCCACCAGGCTCTCTATCTCAAGATCGGCCGGGCCAATGCCATCGATAGGTGAAATAATTCCACCCAACACATGGTAGAGGCCTTTATACTGCATCGTGTTTTCGATAGCCATCACTTCTTTTATATTTTCTACGACACACACCGTGGCAGAGTCGCGGGATTTGTCCTGGCAGGTAGAACATACCTCATCGTCGCATATATTATGGCAGACCTTGCAGTATTTTACCTGATGTTTTAGTGATACGAGCGCTTGAGAAAAATTATCCACAGTAGCATCATCCTGCCGCAATAGGTGCAGAATAAGGCGTAATGCCGTTTTTCTGCCTATACCCGGAAGCTTGGCAAATTCGTTTACCGCATTCTCTAATAAGGCTGAAGGATACTTCTGATTCATTCTTTTAATTTAAGGGGACAAAGATAGTAATTATTGAGAATTTTTCTCTCCATAGAGCGGTTAAAACTACATTAAATACGTTATCAAGATACATCAACTAATAAAAATAGTTTTTCAACTAAAAATATTAGTTTATAAACTAAATTATATAGTTATTTGTAGAAAAATATGATCGGATTATGAAAGACTTAACTGTAAGGGAAGAAGAATTAATGTGTTTCTTTTGGGAAAAAGGTCCTTTGTTTGTAAAAGAAATACTGAGTTTTTGCGATGAGCCCAAGCCTCATTTCAATACATTATCCACTATTGTGAGGGGATTGGAGGAAAAGGGTTTTCTGTCTCACAATACTTTTGGCAATACCTATCAATATTACCCGGTTGTATCTGAAAGCGATTTCAGGAAAGGCACACTAAAGGGTGTAATCAAGAAATATTTTAATAATTCGTATCTCAGTGCGGTATCGTCTTTGGTGCAGGAGGAGGATATTTCTTTGGAAGAGTTGAAGCAGTTGATAAAGGACGTGGAAAATTCTAACAAATAGTGCTATGGGCGATTTCTTTGTATACATATTAAAGTCGGCAGCCTGTCTGGTCGTATTTTATCTGTTCTTCCGTTTGTTGCTGAACAGGGATACATTCCATCGCTTTAATCGTATCGCGGTTCTTTGCATACTGGTTTTATCTGTTATTGTGCCATTTTGCAATATTCATATGGATACTCAGACTCAGGTAAATCAGGCTGTTGTTGAATTTCACCAGTTATTTGTCGAACCGGATAATGTTGCAACTGTTACTCAATCAGATAATTCCTTGACATGGATACACGGGGTGTTAATTGTTTATCTGGCGGGAATTATATTCTTCCTATTTCGGAATGTTTATTTTCTGCTATGTATGCGGCGTTTATTACAACAAGGCAGGGCGGAAAAACCGGATAGCGGGGTTAAGCTTGTGGTACACAATAAAGTTATATCTCCATTCAGCTGGATGAATTACATTATAGTATCGGAGAATGATTTAAGGGAAAACGGCAAGGAAATAATGGCGCATGAAATGGCGCACGTGCGTAAACTCCATTCGATAGATATTTTGTTAGCCGATATTTGTATTGTCTTTCAATGGTTTAACCCGGCTATATGGCTTATTAAACAAGAGTTGCAGAATATACATGAGTACGAAGCGGACGAGTATGTGCTAAAAGAAGGTATCGATGCTAAACATTATCAATTATTATTAATAAAAAAAGCTGTCGGCAAAAGGCTCTACTCAATGGCCAACAGCCTTAATCACAGTAAACTTAAAAAACGTATAACCATGATGTCAAAACAAAAATCAAGCCCGTGGGCCCGATTGAAGTATCTTTATGTACTTCCGGTAACAGTAGTAGCAATAACAGCATTTGCCCGCCCCGAAATTTCCGGTCAATTGAACAAAATCGCAGAAGTCAAAGTTAGTGATTTTTCCGGAATGGCAAAAGTAAGTGATGCTGCAAAAAGTAATTCTTTGGTAAATGACGCGGTCTATGGATCTGTGTTAACAGATATTCCGATAAAGAAAGATGAAGCGAAGGATGCCAATATTGTAGTGAAAGGTAATGCAATGAATATTGTCTCAGACAATGACGGCAGTTTAGCTTTACTTGTCTCCGGCGATGCGGTTTTAGAAACTTCTTCCGGAGAGGGGGAATCGATGAGCATGAGTGCAGATACCATGAAACTTTATCTGAGTGAAAGTCGTAGCGCTTTAAGTTTGGATACAAAAAAGGTTACAAGCAAAAGAGTAGGTGGTATTGTCAAAGATGCTTCCGGTAATCCGGTGGAATCGGCTGCAATAGTCGTAATCGGTACAAAGATCGGTACCATTACCGATTCGGAAGGTAAATTCAGTTTGGAGGTTCCTGATGATGCAACGCTTTCTATATCTATGATTGGGATGAATAAAGCGACGGTAAAAGTTAATAATTCGGATTATCTGACAATAACTTTAACATCGCAGGGTTCCGGTAAGAATGTCATTATCGCTTCGGGCGATTCTGCCGGAAATACAAAATATGCAGTAGTTTCCAGTAAGAGGCCTTTGGTTGTAATAGACGGAAAGGTGAGCCCGGATGGCATAAGCGCTCTTGATCCCAATGAAATAGCGAGCCTCAAAGTTTTGCAAAAAGAAGAAGCTACCAAGCAATATGGAGCAGATGGAGAAAACGGAGCTGTTTTGATTACAACCAAGAATAAAGATAAATAAGATGTCAAACAAAAACAGGCTGATCATTCCGGTCAGCCTGTCCTTTTTTAGAAGCTGAAATTGTAATTATTGCAATTTCATATTTTTTTCTTTAGCAAATTCTTTTTGAACGGCAAGTAAAGCTGCTTCTTTTTCAGTAACATCCTTTACAACATTGTTATACTCTTCATAAAAAGCAGTCGCTTGTTCTTCTGTCGGTTCATTTCCTAGAGAAGATGCTTTCTCTCCTAGAGTAATAATTTTTTTAGCAGATTCAAAATAATCGATAGCTGCTTCTTTAAACTTTTCGCCTCCCGAAGGAGTGTTCAGGCCTTTGATAACTTCGATACTTTTATCCAGTTTTGTTAAAAGGCTATCACTGACAGCTTTAATTTCTGCGAAAGAATTGTTTGTGGCAGCCTGACTCAGTTTATTGCTATAATCTTCTATAGCAGAAAACATCGACGTCTGTTCTTTAATAATCGAATCGTTGAATTTTACTGCATCTGCTCCGCATGATGTAAGAATCAACATCACAACAACTAACGAAAATAATACTTTTTTCATTTTTTTCATTTTTTAGTAGTTTTATAAAAGATTGACAATTAGCAATAAAGATAAGTAAAAAAACATCATATACAAATATTTAGGATGATAAAACTTTCTTTTTAGCCAAAAAGTCTTTTATACCGCCTATATGTTCCCTTACTTTTTTATCTGAAAATTCGAAAACTTTAGTTGCCAGCCCGTCTAAAAAATCTCTGTCATGCGATACTAAGATAACAGTACCATCGTAGTCTAACAGTGCATTTTTAAGGACTTCCTTAGTCTTTAGATCCAAATGGTTGGTAGGCTCGTCAAGGATCAAAAGGTTTACAGGTTCCAATAAAAGTTTTACCATTGCCAGGCGGGTACGTTCACCACCGGAAAGAATTTTCACCTTTTTCTCAGAATCTTCTTTGTTAAACATAAAGGCTCCTAAGATACTCCGTATTTGTGTTCGTATATCACCTTCGGCCACACGGTCTATAGTTTCAAATACAGTAAGTTCCTCGTCTAGTAGGTCTGCCTGGTTCTGTGCAAAATAGCCAATTTCCACATTGTGTCCCAGCATAATATCGCCATCGTACGTAGTTTCTCCCATAACGCATTTCACAAAGGTGGATTTTCCTTCGCCGTTTTTTCCTGCTAAAGCTATCTTCTCGCCACGTTCTATCATCAGATTCGCGTTTTCGAAGACAAGATAATCGTCGTATTTTTTTGTCACCATATCCACTGTCAGAGGATAATTTCCCGATCGTGTTGCAGGTTGAAAACGGATGCGTATCTGCGATTTGTCTTCCTCGTCTATCTCTACCCGTTCCATTTTTTCGAGTTGACGAACCCGGCTTTGTACCAGGACAGCCTTTGCCGCCTGTGCCCTGAACCGTTCAATAAACTCTTCTATTTCTGCTATTTGCTTTTGCTGTGCTTCCCAAGCATGTATTTGTTGCAGGCGTCGCTCTTGTCGCAACTCTATATATTTAGAATAATTTACCTTGTAATCGTAGATACGTCCCATAGTCAGTTCTATGGTTCGTGTAGTAACAGCATCGATAAATGCCCGGTCGTGGGAAATGAGCACTACGGCTTTAGCCTGCGTATTAATAAATTCCTCGAGCCAGCCGATCGATTCTATATCCAAATGGTTAGTAGGTTCGTCCAATAACATGACATCAGGGTTTCTCAACAGCAGTTTTGCCAATTCGATCCGCATACGCCATCCTCCGCTGAATTCATTGGTCGCCCTGTCCAGATCGGTGCGTTTGAATCCCAGCCCCAGCAAGGCTTTTTCTACTTCTCCCTCAAAATTAATGCCTTCTACCATGGCCAAGTGCTCGTGCGCATGTGTAAAGTCATCTATCAATTTGGCATAGTCGTCCGACTCGTAGTCAGTCCGTGTTTCCAATTGCGTGTTCATATCTTCGATTTTTGCTTGTAAATCGAAAATATGAGAAAATGCGAGCGAAGCCTCTTCCCGCACGGTACGTTCGTCGGAAACCTTCATTACTTGCGGGAGGTATCCTACCGTAACGCCGTCCGGCCCGGTAATGCTTCCTCTATAATGGGTATTTACTCCGGCCAGGATCTTTAGCATGGTACTTTTGCCTGCGCCATTTTTGCCTACAAGAGCGATTTTATCTTTGTCGTTTATTATATAGCTAATATTATCGAACAAAATCCTGTCGCCTAACTCTACTTTGAGACTATCTATTATCAGCATTTACTTTTTTTATTTTGAAGCCGCAAAGGTAGATAAAATTAGTTATAAGTTATGAGTTATGAGTTACGAGTTGCTGCCGCTTTGCGCCAATTGGCACATTCTCAAATTCTTCATTTTTAATTTTATTCTTTTTCTTGATCTATCAATTGTGAGTCTTTAAGCTTTACAGGTTTTGACTTTTTCCTGAGCTTCATATTCAGAAATTCTACTAACAGAGAGAATGCAATGGCGAAATAGATATATCCTTTAGGAATTTCTCCCACAACAGAGCCTAATATTGACAGATTGGATAAGTGGGCTGCTTCTACGATCAACATTACTCCTATCAGAATAAGGAAGGAGAGTCCCAACATCTGTATAGTGGGATGCTCGTTGACAAATTTACTTACAGGGGCGGAGAATAGGAGCATAACCATTACAGCCAGAACAACTGCTGTCACCATGATAGTCATGGCTCCTGCATATCCAAATTCATTGAAACTGACAAGCCCTACAGCAGTAAGTACACTGTCGAAAGAGAAGACGATGTCGAGCGCTACTATCTGTACAATAACGCTGATAAACCCGGTTTTAGATTTTCCATGTATTGCATCACTTTCACCTTCTAATTTGTGATGTATCTCTGTCACACTTTTGTATAAAAGGAATAGGCCTCCAACCAGTATTATTATACTTTGCCCTGATATGGAGCCGTCGATCCAGGATGTGTCGAAGCTTAGTATAGGTTGTGTCAGTTTCATTAGCCACGAAACGCAAAATAGCAATCCTATCCGAAAGAACATAGCAAGCAAAAGACCTGTTGTTCTCGCTTTAGGTTGGTCTTTGGCGGGTAATTTAGCGGAAATGATAGATAAAAACACAATATTATCTATCCCTAATACTATTTCAAGAAATGAAAGGGTTAATAAAGCTATCCACGCACTAGGAAGCAAAAATGTTTCAAAAATTTCCATGTTATACTTTTGGGGCAAATTTAAGAAAGAAATTTCTGAAAAAAATAGTTATTTTGCTTTTTCTAAATACTCTTTTATAACAGAGTCCCTGTCTGTTTTAGTCAAACGAAATAGATGCTTTACTTGAGCCCATAGTTTTTTAGTCGAGCCATTGTAATTACTGCTACTTGTTGTCTTGTATTGAAACGTTAAAGGTAACTCTTTTATAATGAAAACCAAGAATGTAAGCTTTTAAATAGTTTTTTAGTTTTCTAATGTTAAATTATTGTGTTTTGAGTTCTTTCAAAAGTCTCTATCTTTGTTTACCTAAAATATAGTCAAATGGACAGAAAGAAAATAATAAATGATCCTGTGTTCGGATTTATTACTATACCCAATAATTTTTTATATGACCTGATACAACATCCTATACTTCAACGGCTAAATCGTATAAAGCAAATGGGTCTGGCGTTCTTTGTATATCCCGGGGCGCAACATACACGGTTGCATCATTCCATAGGGGCTATGTACCTGATGAATGAGGCTGTCGGTAATCTGAGGATGAAAGGCCATGAAATTACAAACGAAGAAGCGATTGGCGCGATGGCTAGCATCTTGTTACACGATGTTGGACATGGTCCATTTTCTCATGCCTTGGAACACACGCTTATAAATGGGATACATCATGAGGAGTTGTCTCTGGCATTGATAAAATACCTTAATGAAGAGTTATCCGGACAATTGGATACTTGCCTTATGATTTTTCAGAACAAGTATCCTAAAAGGTTTTTACACCAGCTTGTGAGCGGGCAACTGGATGTCGACCGTCTTGATTATCTTAGGCGCGATAGCTTTTTTTCCGGTGTAACGGAAGGAAATATTGGTTCGGCACGTATTATAAAAATGTTGGATGTGCGCAACGATCGTTTGGTTGTAGAGGCAAAGGGGATTTATTCCATTGAAAATTTTCTTACATCCCGGCGGTTGATGTATTGGCAGGTTTACTTGCATAAAACAGCTGTAGCTGCCGAAAAGATGCTAATAAAGGTATTGGTACGGGCAAAAGAGCTTTCAAATGCAGGTACTAAGTTATTTGCATCGCCGGCTCTACTTTATTTCCTGGAGAATAAAATAGATAAGAAGTATTATGAAAAAAATAAAGATGAGGTTTTAGCTCATTTTATTAAATTAGATGATAATGATATTTGGAGCGCCTTGAAGGTGTGGGCTGATAGCGATGATATTATTTTGTCCAAACTTAGTTCCGGGTTGGTAAATAGAAAATTATTCAAAATAGAAATAACTGCTCAACCCGCTGATCCGGCATATATTAGCAAGTATGTGGAAAAATATGTGAAAGAGTTGGGCATAAGTGAATATGAAGCCTCTTATTTATACTCGTCCGATGTAATATATACGAATATGTATAATGAATTTGACGACAGTATTGATATTCTTTACAATGATGAAACAATAAAGGATATATCCGAAGCATCGGATATGTTGAATATCCAGCTTTTATCTAAAACGGTTGAAAAATATTATTTTTCTTATCTGAAATTATAGATTGTGCCTTGTCAGCCGGTCATAAAAAGAATATATGATTACGATAGTAAATAAATAATGCTGGTTCTGTTGACCTTTTTGTTTTGTATCAATACTTTAACTTGTTATATTGTTCTATACCCGGCTACAATTCCTTTGTCTATTAATAATTGAATAATATCATAATCCTTATTTGATTTCGCCCTCTTTCCCCGTGCCAAAGCATGCACTTTAAACGCACTACACCCAAATTGTCTTGCTATTTCTTTATATGTTCTTTTATTTTTACTGAACATATACAGTAAAAAATTTTTCATACTGAAGGCTGTAAAGTATTATCTAACCTAAAAACAACTCTAAAAACAACTGCTGTTACAAATATATTTTATTTTTTTGAAAAAAAAATAACTATTTTATAACTTTAACAGTTAAGGGTCTGTTCCTCAGTTTTTTTTAAGAAAAATTGGTATTGTCAAGATAAGCAGCTTTTCCCTGGTTATATATTATGTTGTTCCTACAGTTTTGTTATTCGATCGATATATCAGCTTCCATAAGCCTGACAATACTCTCTACTAATCTGTCCGAAATAAGATTTAAAGATTCAAAGATTCAATGATTCAAAAATTCAAAAATTTAATTATTTCCAGTATACTACTTACTACTTACTACTCACTACTCACTACTGTATAGATAAATCCGGGATTATAACACTGAGTTACACAGAGAAGACACTGAGAAACACAGAGTTTTTTATAGATTCTCCGTGCGACTCCTTTTACCCCGTGTTTAAAAATTGAGCGCGGGGGAGATGTGTCAAAAGATAGAGTTTTCGTCATTGCGAGTCGGAACCCAATTTTTTGGGCACAATGGTATATGACAGAATGCTAAATCGCTACATTTTTGATATGTTGAATATATTTTCATTTCACTCATTATCAACAGTATATAAAAATCTGTCATTGCGGGGAGACGTTAGCCGACGAAGCAATCCGGTAATTATAAGCAATAGCTTCAATATTATGAAAATCAACACAACGATATGCCCAATATTTTTTGTCATGTACTATGATTGGAAAATCCAGCGCGCGTTGACCCCGTGCGCCGGTCGAAGTTGACCCCTTTGACCAAAATATGACTGCCCCCTTGTGCCAAAATAAAAATGACCCCTGTCGACATATTAGCCGGCAGGGGTTTTTTACGTAATTTCGGTTCCCGTCCTGGTCGATGGGTTAAAACTAAAATTACAATGACAACAAAGTTAGCAAACATTCTTCATTGCTATGCAATGGGGATGGGGATAAAAGGTGTCAGCGCAACCTTTGAGTTATCCCGCAACACAGTGCGCAAGTATGTGCGTCTGTTTCAAGAGAGTGGTATACCGATGGAACAGCTTTTGTCCATGCCCGCAAGCCGTATACAGGAGATATTCGGAGGCAGCGGCGAGAGGGAACGTACCCCTTCCGGTCGACAGCTGGAACTGGAGGCGCTTTTGCCGGAGTATGCCGCAAGGCTCACACGCAAGGGCGTGACAGTGAAGTCTCTGTTTGAAGAGTATCGACGTGAGTATCCGGACGGGTTCCGTCATGCAAGCTTCGGAGTGTACTTACAGCGCTATCGGCTTGTATCACGCCCTGTCGGGCACGTAGAGCATTATGCCGCAGATCAGATGTATATTGACTTTGCAGGCGACCGCCTGCAGATTGTTGATGAGAAGACGGGCGAAGTCCGGTCAGTGGAAGTTTTCGTTGCTATTCTGCCATGCAGCCACTATACCTACTGCGAGGCAGTCTGGTCGCAGAAGAAAGAAGACCTGATAAAGGCCTGTGAGAACGCGCTGCACTTCTATGGAGGTGTACCGATGGCTATCGTCCCGGACAATCTGAAGTCTGCGGTAACCCGGAGCAACCGTAACGAGCCGGTGATTAACGATGACTTTGCCGCTTTTGCCGAGCATTATGGCTCAGCAGTGTATCCGGCACGCGTTAGACATCCCAAAGACAAAGCTCTTGTAGAGAATGCGGTAAAACTGATGTACAAGTCTGTTTATGCCGATGTCGAAGGTCTGATGTTCCATAATCTGGAATCGCTCAACAACGCCATTATCCAATCTCTCAGCGAGTTCAATGACCGCAAGCTTACCGGACGCAGCCAGTCGCGCAGGCAACTGTTCGAAGAGGTGGAGAAAGACTACCTGAGAGCTCTGCCCTCAGTGCGCTATCAGATGAAGGAGCGCAAATCTGTGACTGTCATGCGTAATAGCTATGTGACGCTGGGCAAGCATCATTACAGCGTGCCCAAGGAGTATATAGGCAAACGCGTCGATATAGTCTACGATGCTGACACCCTCGATATCTTCTACGGTCTAAAACTGGTCACCACCCATCACCGTGATGACACTCCCTACGGTTACACGCAAAAGGAAGCGCACAACCTTCCCGGACGGCAGGGCAGCTACGAAAAGAATCTCGACGAGGTCTTCGAGCGAGCCGCCCAGATAGACAATATCGTCTTGCTCTACCTCAGGGAAGTGGCATCACAGAAGAAGTATCCACCTCAGGCGTTCCGTTCATGCAGAGGTATCCTTTCTTTGGAAAAGACCTTCGGTCTGGACAGGATTGTGGCCGCATGTGCCTGCGCCTCACAGATGCGCGTTTACGGATATCAGGACATTATCGGCATCCTGAACCGGGGCGATGACTCCAACTTCTTGGAACAGGCCGATGAAGACATGGTCTCTGGTTCATCACCCCAGCATCACAAGAACATCCGTGGACGTGAATACTTCTCAAAATCAATAACAAAATCAAACAAAAACAATGGAAACAAATAGTAAAACCGCACCCATCATCCAGGAGAAAGACCGCAATGCTATCTCTCTGGAACTGATGAACCGTATGAACCTGCATGGTATGGCTGCCGTCTTTAAGGAAAGTCTACAGTCCACCGTAGCTGAAACTATGACCACTGACGGCTTTCTGTCATTATTGTTGGCCCGTGAATGGGACTATCGTTCGAATGCCGCAATAGAACGTCTGATTCGAGGGGCCGGATTTCGTTATAAGGCTTATCTTGAGGAAATAGACTTCACTATCAACCGTGGTCTTGATCGCAACCAGATGGAGCGTCTTTCATCGCTTGATTTTATCCGTCAAGGACAGAATCTCTTCATTACAGGCTCATCGGGAACAGGCAAAAGTTATA
>BNXH01000045.1 GCA_025999435.1 Bacteroidia bacterium
ATGGCATAAACAGACCCAGCGCTTAACTTAATTCCAAAAACTTGCCTGCTTTGCAAAATCAATGCAGATCGAGACAGTTCCACAAGACGCAAATTAACAGTTTTGTGTCATCGTGGAGACGCTTACATTGTCGCTTTGCGCCATCGGCACATTAGCATATTTGCACATCTGCTAATTTAAATGAAGCCTTGCAGCTTAGAAAAGAAACGCACCCCTTTAAGATAATACGCGGACAGGATGCTCTTAGGGTATATCGTTTCGGGTGTGCCGATCACTGTTTTGCTCAAGTTCTCTTGTCTTGCCTGACGGTATGCGGATCTATTATTATAGAAATCCTTATGCGCTCTGATCACTTCCCCGGCATTCGCATACTTGCCTGTAACCGCAAATTGAAATGCTGCTATATAATCGAGTATCAACCGGATAGACATCGTCCGCCTGAGATGTTCCTGAGGCAGATTCTTATAAAGCATCAACAGGTTATTTCTAAAGTTGAGATACGTCTTGCGTGGGCTCTCCTTTTTCAGCGTTGCTGCTCCAACGTGATAGACAGTGGACGCAGGAAGGCAAACAATACGCTTACCTCTACAATTGAGTCTCCAGCAAAGGTCGATTTCTTCCATGTGTGCAAAAAAAGACGCATCGAAACCTCCTGCCTCGAAAAATTCCTTCGCGCGAATAACCAGACATGCTCCTGTAGCCCAAAGTATATCCATAGGCTCATTATACTGGCCAGAATCTTTTTCCACACTCGAAAATATACGTCCGCGACAAAACGGATATCCATATTTATCGATGAAACCGCCCGATGCTCCGGCATATTCAAAATATGCTTTATTTCGCTGAGCTCTTATTTTGGGTTGAATGGCTACAACATCCTGATTTTTATCCAGATAGTCGATCATAGGCAATAACCAGTTCTCTGTCACCTCAACATCGGAATTTAATAAAACAAAATACTCAGCTTCCACTTTCTTTAAAGCTCGGTTGTATCCATCAGCAAAACCGTAGTTCTCCGATAATATAACACGTGTAATCTGAGGATATACAGCAGTAAGAAAGGCAATGGAATCGTCTGTCGATCCATTATCAGCTACCACAATCTCAACATCGGGCAATGAAGAATACTGCATCACCGAGGGTAAAAACTCTTCGAGTAATTTCCTTCCGTTCCAATTAAGAATTACGACAGCTGTCTTTTTCATTTATGATGATGTTGCATTTCTTCTACTTCCCGGCGCGATCTTTTCCAACGTTTATGAGTCCACAGCCAGTAAGCCGGCTCTCTCAATATCGTTTTTTCCATTGCCCGGATATAGGTTTCGGTTATTTTGAATTCGGGTTCTTCAGCGGGATTATCACTTATCAGTTTTATTGTCGCTTTATAATATCCCCTACTCTCTTTTTGCATATCGAGATAAACTACCGCAAATCCCGTTTGCCTTGCTATACGCTCTACACCTGTAAATACGGCTGAATCCTGATTCAAAAAAGTAGTCCAATAATGAATATTGTTAATCGACGGCAACTGATCGGCCATAAAGCCAATCATTGTTTGTTTCTTATCTCTGCGTAGTTTGACTATCGCACGTAAAGTTTCATATCGTGGTATTCCCAAAGATCCGAAACGACTTCTTATCTTCAAAAACAAATCATCAAAGGCCTTATTTTTCAACGGCTTGTATATCTGGGCAAGAATTATATTTTCTTCATCTTCAAAATTGAGATTAATAGAAGTTACCCATTCCCAATTACAATAATGACCAAGAAACATCAACACTGAATTACCATCTTTCATCAAATCTCTTGCTAATTCTATATTCTCGAACTTCATGCGCTTATTCATTTCCTCATCGGATATGTGTAACAGCTTGATAGTTTCTACAAAATAATCGCAAAAATGATGGTAAAATTCCCGCTCAATTGAACGGAGTTCTTTCTTCGATTTTTCAGGGAAACTGCCGGAAAGGTTTTCCCGAACAACTTTAAGACGATAACCGGCAACTATATACACCCAAAAATAAAGAATGTCTGACAAGACATACAACGCCCTGAATGGCAATAATGCATGGAGATATGTCCAACTATATATTATGTAATATAGTATTTTGTTCATTTTATTCCTTATCCTTCAACCAGAGCAGTTTTCACACTGTTAAACTCTCCTAAAGTAATCATTTTTATTTCATTTGCCTTGCTCGCCGAGTACGGAGTTTCCACTTTTATATAATTTTCAGTAAAACCATACATCACATCATCATGCTGAGTATGCTCAAATAACACTTTACGGTTGGTACCTTTTTGCGATTGGTAAAAACCAGACAGTTTTCTATCCGACAAATCCAATAAAATTTTACAACGAGCATGTTTTGTTTTTGGGTCCACCTCATGATCTATCTTCAACGCCTGGGTATTCGGACGCTCCGAATACGTAAACACATGCAATTGCGAGAAATCCAAACTTTCCAAAAACAATCTGGCTTCTTCGAAGTATTCATCTGTTTCGCCACGCGTACCAACAATCACATCGACACCTATAAAAGCATCCGGTATTATAGACTTTATTTTTTCTACTTTATGACGGAAAAGAGCGGTATCGTACCGACGGCGCATCAATTTCAGAACCGCATCCGAACCCGATTGTAATGGAATATGAAAATGCGGAGCAAAGCGTTTCGATGTAGCGACGAATTCGATTATCTCATCTGTTAGTAAATTCGGTTCAATGGAAGAAATCCGGTAACGTTCTATCCCTTCTACCTCGTCTAAGGCTTTTATCAGATCGAAGAAAGTTTCGCCTGTAGTCCTCCCAAAATCTCCGATATTTACTCCTGTAAGCACAATCTCCTTGCCTCCTTTAGCCACCACCTCTTTTGCCTGATCGACCATACTTTCTATTGTACCGTTGCGACTACGTCCACGAGCAAAAGGTATGGTACAAAAAGAGCAAAAATAATCACATCCGTCTTGCACCTTCAGGAAATAACGGGTACGGTCGTCCTGAGAACATGACGGAACAAACGATTTTATGTGATTCGTTTTTGATGTATGAATTACACCTTTATCCTTTTTCTTCAATTCATCCAGATAGGCGACAACATCGAGCTTTTGTTCCGATCCTAAAACGATATCTACCCCATCAATAGCGGCTATATCTTCCGGCTTTAGCTGAGCATAACAACCTGTGACAATCACATAAGCTCCCGGGTTTTCTTTTATAAACTTACGAACTGCTTGCCTGCATTTTTTGTCTGCAAACTCTGTAACAGAGCATGTATTTATAACACAAATATCAGCGACTTCACTTTCGCGGGCCCTACGAACTCCAACCTGCGACAATTGGCGACCTATTGCCGAAGTTTCAGCAAAATTCAGCTTGCAGCCAAGAGTTAAGTAAGCAGCTTTTTTATTTTCAAATATAGAATTATCTATCATTGTACGAGAGACACCTAATTAAGTAATATTAAATACAATAGACACCACATCTTATTATCCTCCTCTAGGAAGCGGTGCGTAAAAGAGTACAAAATTACGCATTTTAGTACAATTTTAGACATAAAATAGTTGCAGATTATGCCCTTTATATTATTTTTGCACAAAAAGATATAAAATGAGCAATAATTTAATTAATATATACTATTGAGCATATTGCTAATCTGTGCCCTGAAATAAAAAACGAACTAAATATTTATCTATGATCAAAGAAAATCTCATTTCCCTATATGAAAACAGTTTCAAAAACAACTGGGAACTGAAAGGTCTATCGGATTATTCCGAAAAGAAAACTTTATATTACAAAGACCTGGCCAGAGAAATAGCCCGCGTACATATTTTGTTGGAAGAAGCCCGGATAAAAAAAGGAGACAAAGTAGCTTTGATAGGAAAGAACAACATACCCTGGTGTACAGTTTATCTGGCAACACTTACATATGGGGCGGTAATAGTACCGATCTTACAAGATTTTCATGCCGACAGTGTACAACACATCATCAATCATTC
The DNA here is from genome assembly GCA_025999435.1 of Bacteroidia bacterium. Lineage (GTDB taxonomy): Bacteria > Bacteroidota > Bacteroidia > Bacteroidales > Dysgonomonadaceae > Dysgonomonas. The sequence goes on from BNXH01000045.1 coordinate 4,000, forward strand.
CGAATCGAAATTACTGTTTACCAGCGCTCAAATATGGGATTCTTTGGATGAAGATTCAATCCCCTCTGTCAGAGGTTCTTTTTCGGTAAACGATCTTCAGTACAAATGCCTGTATGAGCAAAAAGGAGAAAGACTATCACAAATTGCCGAAAGTATCGATGAAAAAATGAATGAGAAATATCCTAATGGATATATGCCGAACGATATCGAATATGCCGAAGTTGATAATTCCGAAGTAGTTCTTATAAATTACACATCAGGAACAACCGGATTTAGTAAAGGTGTGATGCTTACAGCGAACAATCTGGCTGGAAATATTACACACGCCCATTATTTGAAATTATTATTCAGAGGACAAGATATAGTCTCATTTCTACCACTGGCGCATGCTTACGGCTGTGCGTTTGAATTCCTATATTCACTAACTGAAGGTGCACATACAACATTGCTGGGAAAAGCTCCTTCACCTAAAATTCTGGCTGAAGCTTTTGCCGAAATCAAACCGCATCTTATAATATCAGTACCTCTGGTTATTGAGAAAATTTATAAAAAAGCCATCTTACCCAAAATAGAAAAACCTGCGATAAAAATGGCCCTAAAAATTCCAATTGTAAGAGATCAAATTTATGCAAAAATAAGAAAAGGTATGATGGAAGCTCTTGGCGGGAATTTCCATGAGGTCATCATTGGAGGTGCAGCTTTAAATGGAGAGGTTGAAGCATTTTTACATAAAATAAAATTCCCGTTCACAGTCGGTTATGGGATGACCGAATGTGCCCCGCTTATCTCATACGACCATAATTACGACTTTATTCCTACATCTTGCGGAAAAATCCTTGACAATATCATGGCAGTGCGCATCGACTCAAGTGAACCATATTCTATTGTCGGGGAAATACAGGTCAGAGGAGAAAACGTCATGAAGGGATATTATAAGAACGAAGAGGCTACAAAAGCCGCTTTCACAGAAGACGGCTGGCTAAGAACCGGAGACTTGGGTACCATAGACAAAAATAATAGAATCTTCATCAGAGGGCGCAGTAAAACAATGTTACTGGGACCAAGCGGACAAAACATTTTCCCCGAAGAAATAGAGGCTCGCCTTAATAATATGCCTTTTATTCTCGAAAGTCTGGTTGTAGAACGTAACGGTAAACTTGTAGCGTTAGCTCACCCTGATTATGAGACAATGGATGCCGCGCATATCGATCAGGAAATGTTACCAGCCATCATGGAACAAAACCGGCAAAACCTCAATAAACAGTTGGCTAGCTATGAAAATATCACGACTATCCAGATTTATCCCAGCGAATTTGAAAAAACTCCTAAGAAGAGCATAAAGAGATATCTATATGATAAATAAGTATTTACAGCCAACACAATAGTTTTTTTTCGTGTAACTTAGAAAAAGAATAAAAAAAACACTAAAAAAAACATAATTATGCTATACAACATCTGAATAAATATATATATCTTTGCATCGTGTTATCAGAAATAACTCAAATACATTTACCGTTTAAGTTTTAATAGAAAAGAAAATGAAAAAATTAGTTTTATTCGCTGTTGTTGCTATTGCAATTTCTCTTGCATCATGTGGAGATAACAAAGCTAAAGAAGAAGCTGCTGCTAAAGCTAAAGCTGATTCAATTGCTGCTGTAGAAGCTCAAGTTGCTGCTGAAGCTGCTGCTAAAGCTCAGGCTGACTCTATCGCTCAAGTTCAAGCTCTTGCTGATTCTCTTGCTGCTGCTACTGTAAAAAAATAATAAGCAACTAGCCAAAGGGTTACAAACCTGTATGAGTATACTCATATGGGTTTTTCTTATTTTTACGATAAGACGTTAGCAATTTTTACAATACAAAGAAGATAAATTACTATCTTCGCATGTTTTATTTTACACTAACATCTGACTTCTTAATGGAACCTGAAAAAGAATACTGGGATATAGAGATTGAACCGCGTGGAAGTAATTTCTCCCTCAATTTGAAAGAAGTGTGGCGCTATCGGGATCTACTCCAAATGTATGTCCGCCGCGATATTGTAACAATATATAAACAAACAGTACTCGGGCCTCTATGGTTTATTATACAACCCATATTTACCACTATAATGTTTATGTTTGTATTTGGCAATATAGCACAGATACCAACCGACGGTCTGCCACAACCGTTATTTTATCTATCCGGTATATTATGTTGGAATTACTTCTCAGACTGTCTGGGCAAAACATCCGGTACATTTCTCGGCAACGCGGGAGTATTCAGTAAAGTATATTTCCCTCGTTTGGTTGTGCCCATATCCGGTATCATATCCAATCTTGTCAGGTTTGCAATACAATTGGTATTGTTTCTTGCGGTATATGTTTATTTTAACTTTACAGGAAGCAATATAACTCCTAATATATACGTCCTTCTCTTTCCATTACTTGTAATCATGATGGCAGGGCTGGGATTAGGCTTCGGAATTATTATATCCTCCGTAACAACCAAATACAGAGATATGGCTATTCTTTTTGGATTCGTCATCTCCTTGTGGATGTATGCCACTCCCGTAATTTATCCGCTATCGGTAATGGCAGAGAAATACGAGAAATATATGTGGATCATTCAACTTAATCCTCTGACCTCGATAGTCGAAACTCTGAGATATGGTTTTATGGGAGCGGGAACATTCAGCTGGTTCTGGCTGGCATATAGCTTTGTTGTAATGATCATTGTGATAATCACAGGATCATGGGTCTTTAATAAAGTAGAACGTAGTTTTATCGATGTAGTGTAATGGAAATTACAGAACTCAGAAAGAAATACTATGCTTTGAATAAATCGTTCAGGAAGAAATTGATATTTCATCTTGGATCCGATGCCGGTTTCTTTTCTGAGTACAACAACATGATATTGGCAATATTGTATTGTTTAGTAAATAAAATTCAGTTTGTCTTATATTCCGAAGATGCTAATTTTGGTTATAAGAAAGGATGGAGCGATTATTTTTTGCCATTTTGCGGTGAAACGAATAGCAATTTTCATAGAAAATATAATTTCAGGGATTTTGATTTTCTCAGGCAAAGACTGAGTAGAAAGGACAAATTAAAAATCAGAGTTTATAAAATGCTAAATGGAGTGGACTTTTTAACTCAAGATTTATGGCTCCAAATAAGGGATAGGAATCATGAGAATGAAATCTACAATATTCCTGAACTGGGTATAATAAACCGCTCGTTAAGAGATGCATGTAAAAACCTGATTATTATGACATGGAAGTATGAAGCTAAAACAGACTCTACAATAAAAAACAAGATAAATTCTTTAAATTTACCCACAGAATATATTGGTTTCCATATACGGAGAGGAGATAAACACGTCGAACAAAACCTGATTGGTATATCTGAATATCTAAATAAAGCCGAAGCAATTAGTAATACAAGGAATGCTTTCATATTAACCGATGATTACAAAGTAATTACAGAAACGAAAAAATTATATCCGGCATGGAATATATTTACTTTATGCAAAGAATCAGAAACCGGATATGAACATGCCCAATTTAAAAAAAAGGATAAGTCTATAATAAAAGATGCGCATCTTAATCTTTTCGCCTCTATAGATATACTTTCTCGCAGCAAATATTTTGTAGGAACTTTCGGATCAAACCCAGGTATGTTTTTAGGGATGAGGATGAATGCTCAAAATAGCATAAGTATTGACATAACTTGGCAGATATGGTAAACAATCAGACAAAACTGTCAATAAGTGCAATAGTCACAGGATATAACGAAGGCTATATTCTGGAAGATTGTTTGAAATCTATCTCCTTTTGCGAACAAATTAAATATGTTGATCAAGGTTCGGAAGACAATTCAATTGAGATAGCTGAAAGATATTGTACAGAAGTAATCAAACATGACCGGGTACATATTGGAGAAGCTATCGTAGCGGAATATTATAAATCCGAAAAGTATGACTGGATACTAACTATTGATCCGGATGAACGACTTAGCGAGGAAATTTGTTTAGATATAGAAAAGCTTTTTGAAAAAGGAGTTTCTGACAATATCGGAGCCATATTAGTCCCATGCGTATATTATTATAAAAAACATAAATTGATAGGTACCCGGTGGGGAGGAATGCACTCCAGATGGCTGATATTTCATAAAGACAGATGTAAAATGAGTGGTATTGTACATGCAGGAAGAACGGTTACAGAACCGTATGAACCTTATTTCATACCTTACACCGGTAAAAATATAGACCATCATTACTGGATGCTTAGCTTCAAGCAATTGAAAGAGAAACATTCGAGATACCTAAAGCTAGAGGGAGAGTCGCGAAATTTTATGGGCTTTGTAGCAACGAAGAAAAAAATATTGAAAAGGCCATTGAAAGCATTTCATTCCTGCTTCATAAAAGATAAAGGATATAAAGATGGATTTTATGGATTTATCCTATCCTGTTTCTGGGCATGGTATGACACAGCGGCTGAGATAAAATTGTATAAATTTCAAAAACAACATAGATAATAATTCTGAAATGTCGGATATAGCAATAAAATTTGAGAATATTTCGAAACAATATCGGCTAGGGTTAATTGGCACAGGTACGATATTGCACGATATAAACAGGTGGTGGTATACCGCAAGAGGCAAAGAAGACCCTTATCTAAAGATAGGTGATGTAAACGATAGAGCGTCTAAAGCCGACAGTAAATATGTTTGGGCATTGAAAGATATTACTTTCGATGTAAAACAGGGAGAAGTGGTCGGCATCATTGGTAAAAATGGCGCAGGAAAATCTACATTACTCAAAATATTATCGCGGGTGACGTCTCCTACAACAGGCAGCATTAAGGCCAAGGGACGCATCGCATCTTTATTGGAAGTTGGCACAGGTTTTCATCCCGAACTCACCGGTCGCGAAAACATTTTCATGAACGGTTCCATCATGGGAATGACCAAAGCCGAAATAAAGAGCAAGATGGATGAAATAGTCGACTTCGCAGGTATTGAAAGATATATCGATACTCCTGTAAAACGCTACTCTTCGGGGATGACCGTTCGTCTCGGTTTTGCAATAGCCGCCCATCTGGAACCCGAAATTCTGGTTGTGGACGAAGTACTTGCTGTAGGCGATGCCGAATTTCAAAAAAAGGCAATAGGAAAAATGCAGGATGTATCGAGAGGGGAAGGAAGGACTGTGTTGTTTGTGAGTCATAATTTAAATGCTGTAGCGAACCTCTGTAATAGAGGAATAGTCTTAAAAGATGGAGGACTGTTTTTTGATGGCTCTTGCTATGATGCCATAGATGCTTATACAAGAGAGCGAAATACAATGAAATCATACAATCTAAAAATTCTAAGAGAAAATAAAGATGCATGGTTTACAGGATTTCGTGTTTTGAATGAGAATATGGAGGAATATTCAGAGAGCATGTCTGTATGTCATTTCGAAATAGAAATAGAGTCTACCAGAGAAATTTCAGGAATAAATATAGGAATAGGAATAAATGATACAAGAGAAGTAAGGCTATTTACCTTATTTAGTGATTTTTTCAGAAAATCATACGACTTGAAAAAAGGAATTAATAAAATGGTATGTACAGTTGAGTCACTACCTCTTAAACCTGGAGAATATATGGTTGAACTGTTCTTAGGGACAAGCCATGTAACTCTTGATTACTATAAAGAGCCCTTATTTATAGAAATTCTGAATTCTAAAAACATTGGAAACTTAGTTTTGCCAACAGCATCACAAGGTCATTTTATTATAAATCAGAAATGGGGATGAAAATGGATAATATAAAAGACTTACAAGAAGAATTATTTTGTTTAAAATTTGAATTAGAAACACTTTCTGAGCATTTGGTAAAAGACAACCTGGAAAGGATGTTACCAAATTTTAGTAGAAGTATTATCGAATATACACACAAAGAGCGATATAAATTGATAACAGACATAGTAGAGAACAAAGAGGTAATAGACATAGCCTGCGGAACAGGATATGGCTCTTTCTATCTTGCCCAGCATGGCAATGTAAAAAATATTACAGGCTATGATCTGAGTTCTGATACTATCAGATATGCATCTCACCGATATAAACATCCCAACCTTTCTTATAAGCAAGGCGATGCAGAGAAACTAGAAGTTGATAATAAGGTTGATGTGATTGTAAGTTATGAAACTATCGAACATTTGCCTAATTATAAAGCCTTCCTGGAAGCTATAAACAAAAATCGAAAAAGATAATATCTTCCCCTGTAAGTTGGCTGGTTATAAATTTTATATTTGCATTCGGGCGAATCGTATCTCCGCTGTTGATAAAGAGTATATATTCACCTTTTGCTTGCCTGATACCTTTATTCATAGCATTATAAATCCCCGAATCGGGTTCACTTACCCAATAGTTGATCTTATCTCCGTTTTTCTTTATAATATCGGCGCTTCCATCGGTAGATCCACCATCAATGACAAGATATTCCATGTCTCTGCGATGATGGGGAATAATGCTTTCGACGGTTCTTTTCAGCCCCGAAAGGTTATTGTAGTTTATTGTGATAATGGAAAGCTTCATCGTTTTACTAATCTTGATACCAGCCTTTTTAATTCAAGAATAGCTACCCGAGGCTGATTTTTTATAAACATACTTAATATTTTTCTATTTAGGGAGGATGAATAAGAAAATTTTAGCTTGTGTTCCTGCCATTTGTAATACCATTTTAAGCTATATTCTCTATCCCGTTTTATCTTAAGCCTGTTGGATATAATTTTTGAGGCTTTATATCCTTCTATGATACCCAGCCCGTTTATTTCCGATTTGTTGGACACATTCACAGAATGTGTGCGAAAGAAGTTCAAATATTCCTTTATCTCAGAAACTGTAGTATTGGCATCTCCTTTAAATGAACCCCATAATAACCAGTCACCACAGTACCGGAATTCGGTAATACGATCCCAGATTGTTTTGTCCAATGCATTTTTGCGAAAGACAACCATACTGGCATTGGATACGGGGTTGCTAAAGAGCAGATATTCTTTGGTAAACTCATCCAGGGGCATAGAATTTCCGGCTAATATATCCGGTTGTTGTTTTACCGTGTTATTATTTTTATCTACGATTGTTGTTTTTACGAAGCAATAGGCCGAATTGTATTTTTGGATAGATGCCATCGCTTTTTCCAGAAATGTAATATCTGCATAGTCGTCACTTTCAGCTATCCAAATATATTCACCTTTAGCTAATCGAACCCCTTTTTTCCATTGTTTAAATGTAGAGCCGGAATTAGTCTCATTGTAAATTATATGACTTATATGAGGGTTGTTTCTGTAAGATTCTATTATCTCGCGACTATTATCCGGAGAGCAATCATCGAGAATGATTAATTCGTAATCCTGATAAGTCTGATTGAGGATAGAATCTATCCGTTGTTTCAGGTAAGGGGCGTGGTTATATGTCGGGAGAATTACAGAAACCATTGTTTATCCGTTTTTTGCTTCATAGATGAACCTCCTTTTGCTGATAAGAGATTCATTGTTGTATATCTTATGGAGAGTTTCGAATGACTCTTTTACGAATTGCTTTTGAGTATCTTTGCTATCTATTAATTTCTCTACTGCTTTTGCAAAATCTTCGGCTTTATCTTCGATATAACAATCTTTACCATCCAGAAAATCTAAGCCCTCAACACCTACAGTAGTGGTTACAAAAGGAATTTTATAATGGGCAGCTTCGAGTATTTTCATCCTCATTCCGCTGCCTATACGTATAGGAACGATAGATATACTGTTTGGCAGGACATCTCCCAAGTCTTCCACATATCCATCAAAAAATGTATTTGTAATATTCAGTCCTTGGAACATTTCAGGACTCCATCCCTTTCCTACTAAATGCAGCTCAAGTGAGGAATATTTTTTCGACAACAGAGGCCATATTTCAGCAACGAACCAATGCATTCCGTCCAGATTGGGAAAATGTGACGGGCTAGCAACAAATGTCAGCTTATTATTGAATTTATATTCGTAATCGGGTACATTATCCGGCAGATTTACCATTAATGGCGAAGCAAATATAGCCATTTCGGGTAATTCTCTTTGTAGTTTTTCTTTATCCGCTTCGGTTACTGTAATAATTTTATCATATAACTTCAGCGAGTCTAACTCATATTGTTTACTTATGCGGAATATGTACTCGTCGTAAGGATATACATGTTTGAAGAAAGACATTTCTATAGCATTCCTTACATATCTGATTTCATGGTGTACAAATATTTTCTCCACATTATCCGGCAATAAATGCACCAGTGATATAAAGTCATAGAATTCGACCTGAATAATATCAAAATTATTTTTTACTACTTCTGAAATGAATTCGATATATCCACTCCAGTTTATAATAGCAAAAGATGTTCGCAATGTACTCCGGTCTCTGACAGGATCGGTATCCGGGTTTATTTCCTTGTTTTTTCCGCTTAGTTTGCTTTTAACCACATAAGGGAACGAATACATTTTATCGTACAAAGTAGCTAATCCGCCTTTTTTAGTTTCAGTGTTAATGGTTCCTTCAAAAACATGGAATGAAACATTATCCCATATTTTTTTTAGCTTGGCTAGAGATTCTTTCTCAGATTCCATAAACAGAGGGAAGAGTATGGAAATTTCATATTCGTATCTCAACTTATCGATGAAATGAAATACGCCTTGACGGCCTCCTGTCGATTGAGGGTAGGGTATCTCCTGTGTTATAATCAGTATCTTTGTCATCTGTTGAGTCCTAATATTTTGTAAATCTTATTTAATACCCTTATACAAAAATAAGGAAAACGGTTTCTTTTTACGAAATTAATAACATAATAATAAGGGGCATCTTCTCTCATCTGTTTATCCAAAGAAATCAATCGGTCATAGTTTCGTTGGATAGTTTTAGGAATAAGCTCATCCATAATCAGAGCTCTTTCTTCGTACATAAGCTTTTTATATTTCGGATTATTACTTATTCCGGTCATATCGAATATCACTATATCTATATTCAGATAAAAAGATGACTCTCCGCCCAATATAGCCTGAATAAAGAATTTCCAGTCCGATCCGATTCTGTATTTTTCATCATACAGCCCATATTTTTTAAACAGTGTAGCATTTATAAATGTTGCCTGATGCTGCAAGGTATCAACATATAAATGATATAATGTTATATCTTCCAGTCCGTGATTATACCACCTAAACTGATGAGTTCCGCAATCGCATATCTGTATGCCTCTCAGTATCGGGTCTTTATATTCTTTATTGCGAAATACATTTTCAAGCACGTTACCCGAGGCATAAATATCCCCGGAATTTAGAAAATGAAGATACTGTCCCGTGGCCTGCCGGATACCTTTATTCATAGCATTATAGATACCATTATCAGGTTCACTGATCCAATAGTCTATTTGTTCTGAATAAGATTCTAATATTTCTCTGCTCCTATCGGCAGAATCTCCATCTATAACAATATATTCAAAATCCTGATAACTTTGGGACAAAACACTTTTAATGGTCTTTTCCAAACCGGCAGCATTATTGTAATTTATTGTTATGACGGAAACTTTCATTTGGAAAGAATACTTTTATATAAATCAATGTATTGGTT
>BNXH01000046.1 GCA_025999435.1 Bacteroidia bacterium
CAGTACAATTTTATTGATCTCTGCCTGGTGTTCTTTTATTCCCTTATCTATTGCAGGTTCATAATGTTCGTTCTTAATCTTATCGAACGGAGGTGTATCGTATGGCGTCTTATACGCCGAGAAAAACTTTACATGGCATATAATACAAAATGTGTTGTCGGAGGCGAATTTGACAATCAGGATAACGTAAAAGAAATAGCTAAAACCCGTATGGAGATAGCCAAACTTCTCGGCTATCAGGACTATGCGTCATATATTCTAAAGAATAAAATGGCAAAAGACAAACAGCATGTTTACAAGCTTTTGGACGATCTGCATAATGCATACGGACAAGCAGCTCGCGAGGATGTAAAGTTGGTAGAAGGCTTTGCTGTGGGAATGGAAGGGCAGGCTATCGATTTGCAACCTTGGGATTGGGCTTACTATTCAGAAAAACTGAAAGATGCAAAATATAGTGTCAGTGACGAAGTCGTACGTCCGTATTTTGAACTGGAAAATGTGAAGAAAGGGGTATTCGGCCTGGCTACCGATCTATATGGTATCACATTCCGTAAAAACACGAAAATACCGGTGTATCATCCGGAAGTAGAAGCCTTTGATGTGTTGGACGAAAACGGAAATTTCCTTGCCGTCCTTTATACAGATTTCCATCCGCGTGAAGGAAAAAGACAAGGGGCTTGGATGACTGAATATAAAGGACAGTATATAGAAAAGGGTAAAGATTCGCGCCCTCATGTATCTATTGTAATGAATTTTACGCGTCCGACAGCTACCGAGCCGGCTTTGCTGACATTCGATGAGGTGGAAACGTTCTTGCATGAGTTCGGGCATGCCCTTCATGGTATATTGACTAAATGTACATACGAATCTTTGTCGGGAACGAATGTGTTGCACGATTTTGTGGAATTACCGTCTCAGATAATGGAAAACTGGCTGGCACAAAAAGAATATCTGGATAAATTTGCCGTGCATTACAAAACAGGAGAGAAAATTCCGGCAGGATTGGTTCAAAAACTAGTTGATGCAGCCAATTATAATGCCGGCTATTTATGTTACCGCCAATTGTCCTTCGGCTATCTGGATATGGCTTGGCATTCACTGTCTCAACCATACACCGGAGATGTGAAAGAGTTCGAACGTAAGGCTATGGATAAAACAGCCTTACTGCCTGTTGCTCAAGATGTGAATATGTCAACCTCTTTCTCTCATATATTTTCGGGTGGCTATGCAGCCGGATATTATGGCTATAAATGGGCTGAGGTATTGGACGCAGATGCTTTTGCTTTGTTCAATGAGACCGGGATCTTTAATAAAGAAACTGCGCGGTCGTTCCGGGAAAACGTTCTGCAACGAGGAAATACCGAAGAACCTATGAGCTTATATATTAAGTTTAGAGGGCAAGAGCCTAGCGTAGATGCCCTGTTGAAAAGGAACGGAATTAAGAAATAATAATGAGTTAAATAAACCATCTCCTGAAGGTGGTTTATTTTTTATTTAAAATGCAGTTGTATATGAAAATGTTTCTGTTTATTATCCTTTCTTTAAATTGCTTTCAGTATGATGATTTCAAGTTACAGACCGGAGATTTGATTTTTCAGGAATCGTGTACTGGAAATATGGGCAGTGCGATAAAGGAAGTTACCACAAGCGCCGAAGAATATCAATTCACCCATGTCGGTATGGTTTACATCGATGAGAATGATAGTGTATTCGTTATAGAAGCGACGCGGCCAAAGGTAACTAAGACTCCTTTGCGTGAATATCTTTATCCTGAAAATGAAAAAGAGTGTCCGCCTGTATCTGTTGTAGGGCGTTTAAAGCCGGAATACCGGCATTGCGTACCCAAAGCTATTGAAGAGGGTTTGTCCCTTATTGGGAAAGAATATGATAACGGCTTTGTATTGGGTGATGATACGTATTACTGCTCCGAACTGGTTTATGAAATTTTGTTGAAAGCAAATGATGGAAAACCTGTTTTTCCTCTTAATATAATGACCTTTAAATCTCCCGAAAGTGGAGAAATCTCAGCCGGATGGATAGAACATTTTAAAAAATACAACAAGCCTGTTCCCGAAGGGGAACCGGGTATCAATCCGGGGGCAATGTCCCGGTCTGATGTAATTGAAATAGTACACCGTTATTAACATTATTTTTATTCCGGAATTTCACCAATTTTACCGATAAACAAGATGACTCCGGTGCTGTTTTCTTTGATGGTAAACAGGAAAGGCTGATTAACAGAGAAATTTATTGGCTGAGGATTTCCGACCGATGTTACTCCCACTTCTACCGATGTTACTGCTGCGGCCTCTGTTCCTTCTTCGTTTACTTCCACGAAAGTTTTATGTTTGACCTTTGAAATAAAAAGGCCTCCACCTTTATTGATTCCTGTAAAATCGGCGAGACTACGATTGAAAGCTAATTTCATGCCCATATCGGGTAAGATAGCTCCTTCCATATTATAATTACATTCTAACTTGAATCGTGGTAATTGCAGGTTGATTGATCTCACTTGCATATTTTTTGTCGCATAATTCCACGAATCACTGTTTATATTCTGAATTACGTTTTTCAGGTCTTTTTCGGGTTGGGGTAGTGCAATGATCATACTAAAAGCTTTGTTCCCATATGGCATCTCCAGATAACGGGCATTCTCATCAGCTGTGTAGCCTAGATTTTCTGTCTGACTCATCATTTTGACATCTTGAGTCATACCATTCTCCTTTGTAAACGGTAAATCCTGTATATACTTTTTATCAAACTGATATTTCCAGATGCCTTTGAAGTAGATTGCATTAATGAGGTACATTACTGCATTAGAAGGGATGGTCTCTATTATCTCAGGGATTTTATTATTTGTGTTCGTCGCGCACCAATTATTGATTTCTTTGACTGCGTTTGGTGAGGAGAAGTCTAAGGCTTTCACTTCTGCATTGTAGTTTGTTTTATTCACATCAATAAAAGGTTGTTCTACGTTGAAGCCGGATCTAGTCCAGATCGAATTGGCGATAGCCAGTTTAGTTGAAGGATCTGCGTTTATTAATGCCTCGCGTAATGTTTTAGCATATTCGTTGATGTCTTCTGCTGTATAACCTTGATTGCGTAATGCTGCCTGCATTTCTGTTTTTGTTTCTCCTGCGGCGCCATTCCATGTCATACCCAAAGCCATATCTACACTTAGAGGAGAAATAAAAATATTGGTTTTATTTTCATTTTTATAAGTAGCCTTAAACAGGTCAAAAGCGAACATATTATTGTTTTTCAGTTTATTCTCAAATTGAGCTTTCATAACTATTGGCTTGGCATCCGGTAATTCAGGAATGGATGCGTAGTCGGAAGAGCATGATAGCAAGATAAAAAAAAATAAAGGGATAAATTTAAAGGTTTTCATAATCTTTGATATTGAAGGTTATAATATATAGAAGAAAAACATAAACAAAAAGCTGCAAACTCTATTCTGATAATTTGTATATTTGCGACTTATTTTTATATCATAATTATGCCGAAAATTTCGCAACGAGGATTGGATATGCCGAGTTCTCCTATCAGGAAGCTGGCTCCCTTGTCGGATTCAGCCAAAGCCAGAGGGTTGAAAGTTTATCACCTGAATATAGGTCAACCGGATTTGCCAACCCCGCAAGAAGCCATAGACGCAATACGCAATATTGACAGAACTATTTTAGAATATAGTCCAAGCGATGGTAATCGCTCTTATAGGGAAAAACTAGTTGGTTATTATGCAAAATATAATATAAATGTATCGGCCGATGATATAATTGTAACCACAGGTGGCTCTGAAGCTGTGTTGTTTGCATTTTTGGCATGCCTTAACCCTGGTGATGAAATTATTGTTCCCGAACCTGCATATGCTAATTATATGGCTTTTGCCGCATCAGCAGGCGCTGTGATTCGCACAGTGTCTTCTTCTATTGATGAAGGTTTCGCTTTGCCTCCGGTCGAAAAATTCGAGGCTTTGATTAATGAACGTACAAAAGGCATTCTGATTTGCAACCCGAATAATCCCACCGGGTATTTGTATTCGCGGACAGAAATGAACCAAATAAAGAACATTGTGCAGAAATATGATCTGTACTTGTTTTCGGATGAAGTTTACAGGGATTTTATTTATACCAATTCTCCTTACATTTCAGCTTGTCACTTGGTGGGGATAGAGGAAAATGTAGTTTTGATAGATTCTGTTTCAAAGCGTTATAGTGAATGCGGTATACGTGTTGGCGCTCTGATAACAAAGAACAAAGAGCTTCGAAAAACAGTAATGAAGCTATGCCAGGCACGATTGAGTCCGCCTTTGATAGGACAGATTGCTGCTGAAGCTTCGCTGGACGCCAGCCTCGAATATATACAGGGTACTTATGACGAATATGTGGAAAGGCGCAAGTTTTTGATAGATACGCTAAACCGTATTCCGGGCGTATATTCGCCAATCCCTATGGGGGCGTTTTACACAGTTGCCCGTTTGCCTATCGACGATGCGGACAAATTTTGCGCTTGGTGTCTTTCGGATTTTGAATATGAGGGTCAAACTATATTTATGGCTCCGGCTTCGGGGTTCTATACAACTCCTGGACTAGGAAAGGATGAGGTACGTATTGCCTATGTGCTGAATAAGGAAGATTTGGGTAGTGCCCTTACAGTGCTGGAAAAAGCTTTGGAAGCATATAATCAATTGAAAAAATGAAAAGAAAACTGGTTTTTGCAACTAATAATGCCCATAAGTTAGAGGAGGTAAGAGAGGTAGTCAAAGATAATTTTGAAATACTCAGCCTTAAAGATATTGGTTGCAATGAAGATATAGAGGAAACAGGTACTACTTTGATCGATAATGCCTTGATTAAGGTAAGATATGTGAAGGAAAAATATGGCTACGATTGTTTCGGGGATGATACAGGCCTCGAAGTTGAAGCCTTGAATGGTGCGCCGGGCGTGTTCTCTGCGCGTTATGCAGGCGATGGACATGATGCTAAAGCCAATATGAAAAAGCTGTTGAAAGAATTGGATGGTGAAACAAATCGCAAAGCTTGTTTTCGTACTGTAATAGCTTTGATATTGAATGGCGAAGAGCATTTGTTTGAGGGACGGATAGATGGAGACATCCTGACGGAAGAACATGGTACGGCAGGTTTCGGATACGATCCTGTTTTTCGTCCTGACGGATATACCCAGACTTTTGCTGAACTTGGTCTGGATATTAAAAATGAAATAAGCCACCGTGCATTGGCTGTGAAGAAACTGTGTGACTTCTTATCAAAATTATAAATGTCGTAATATGAAAAGATTATTAATTATAGCAACCCTTATAATAGGAATTGCGTTGCCGCATGAATTATTAGCATGGGGTACAACGGGGCATCGGGTTATAGCTCAGATAGCGGAAAAAAAT
The DNA here is from genome assembly GCA_025999435.1 of Bacteroidia bacterium. Taxonomy (GTDB): domain Bacteria; phylum Bacteroidota; class Bacteroidia; order Bacteroidales; family Dysgonomonadaceae; genus Dysgonomonas. The sequence goes on from BNXH01000046.1 coordinate 5,402, forward strand.
GTAAAATCGAAAACGAAGAAGAAAATCGATAAGTTATTGGATGGATACCCAATGGCGTATTGGGCCAATTGGGCGGACTTTATTAAGTCTGATACTACCGGACAATGGAAGCATACGCATATATGGCATTTTGTAAATGCTCCGGGAGGATTGTCTAAACAGGATTATATAAATCATATCAAAAATATATCGCAAGAAAATACATATAGTGAGATACCTAAACTTGAAGCTATTCTGAAAAACAAAAATTCTTCGGATAATGATAAGAGAATAGCTCTCTATTTCCTTGTGCATTTGGTGGGAGATGCTCATCAACCTATGCATGCCGGCAGAGAAGAAGATTTGGGTGGAAATAAAATTTCGGTAACATGGTTTAGAAGCCCAACAAATATACATTCGGTATGGGACTCTAAGATTGTGGATAACGAAGGGTACAGTTATACTGAATATGCCAATATATTAAACTCTATAAAAAAGGAAAAGAAGCAAGAACTCCAAGCCGGAACATTGGACGATTGGATGTACGATACTTATGTCCTGGCAAACGATATTTATGCTAATATCAAAAATGGCGATGAGTTATCATACGGATATAGTTATAAATACAAGTATGTGATGGAGCTGCAACTGCAAAGAGGAGGGCTCCGCCTCGCTAAGATATTGGATGAAGTTTTCAACTAATTGATAGAATGGCAGCTGGAAAAATAGCTGCCATTTGTTTTATATTCGCGGGAAAAAATAAAAAATGTTTTATTCTGATAAAAGAATTAAATTTAGTAATTTTGCCCGCTGAATTTTAATCGCTTATAAACTATTAAATATTTAAAATGAAAGCATTTGTATTTCCGGGGCAAGGAGCTCAGTTTGTAGGAATGGGTAAAGATTTGTACGAAACATCTCCTGTTGCCAAAGAAATGTTTGAAAAGGCAAATGAAATTCTTGGATTTCGTATTACAGATTTAATGTTTGCCGGTACGGACGAAGATCTTCGTCAGACAAAAGTTACTCAACCTGCAATTTTCCTTCATTCAGTGATATTAGCTAAAACTATGGGTGTTGACTTTAAACCGGATATGGTAGCCGGTCACTCTTTGGGCGAATTCTCCGCATTGGTAGCAGCAGAAGCTCTATCGTTCGAAGACGGATTAAAGCTTGTATATAAACGCGCTTTAGCTATGCAGAAAGCTTGTGAACTAAATCCTTCGACTATGGCTGCGGTACTTAATTTACCGGATGCTAAAGTAGAAGAAGTATGTGCTTCTATATCAGACGAAGTGGTCGTTCCTGCCAATTATAACTGTCCGGGGCAAATCGTAATCTCCGGTTCAAACGCAGGAATAGATAAGGCTTGCGAATTGCTGCTTGCGGCGGGAGCAAAGCGTACTCTTAAACTGAAAGTGGGCGGAGCATTCCATTCTCCTTTGATGGAACCTGCTAAAGTGGAATTATCTGAAGCGATAGACGCTACTATAATAACAGCGCCGGTATGTCCTGTCTATCAAAATGTATCAACAAAAGGTGAAACAGATCCGGCTACTATAAAGGCTAATTTGATAGCGCAATTGACTGCTCCTGTAAAATGGACTCAATCTGTTGAGCATATGGTTGCCGATGGTGCTGTTGAATTTGTAGAACTAGGGCCGGGTAACGTGCTTCAAGGTTTAATCAAAAAGATATCTACGGAAGCTGTTACAAGCGGAAAGCAATAAGAAAACGAAAAGTGAGAAGTGAATCATTGCTCGGTGCTGGTTTTATCTATAATAGACAATTTGAAAATGAGAAAATTAGCGAATTTGAAAATTTGAAAATTAGCGAATTTGAAAATAACTGTAGAGTTTGCATAGTACATGACAAAAAATATTTTATATATATTTAAAAGGCTTATTATGTTGCCCTTACAGGGCACGGTTCCCTAGTCTGTCATCTCACCGGGGTGTTACCCCGGGCTGGAATATATCAGGCTTTCAGCCTGTTTCTTTCCTTGATGCCCTGAAGGGGCTACATAATATAGCCCAATGGCAACGCCTTGGGTGGGAAAACGAAAACCCCTGAAACCGCACCCTATAAGGGCAATATAAGATTTTGTAATATTTTTTGTCATGTACTATGAGAGTTTGTTACTTTTTGGAAACAGTTACGAGTAGACGAGATACGAGGTACAAGTTGATGACTGTTTACTGCTGACTGTAGAAGTTTGTTACTTTTTAGTTAAAAAGCAGGAGTTAAAAAGTTATGAGTTCTAAGTTCTAAGTTCTAAGTTCTAAGTTCTGAGCGCTCACTACTGACTACTGTAGAAGTTTGTTACTTTTGTTGTACTATTATCACATTGCTTTTTGTGATAAGTTTGCGGATAATCATTTTCTTTAATAAAACTATAATGGCTTTTTTCTCGGGAAATAAACAAACTGATGATCAGGACGAAACTGCGAAAAATATTTTTCAGTTCGAACTTGTTCAAAAAAATATACTCGTAACCGGATCTAACGGTCAGTTGGGTAGTGAAATCAAAAGAGTTTCTGTAAATCACGAAGATAATTTCAAATTCTTCTTTACCGATGTAAATGAACTTGACATTACAAATCGCGAAGCTGTAGAATATTATTTAAAAGAGAATAACATAAAGTATATCGTCAATTGTGCTGCTTATACTGCGGTAGATAAAGCAGAGGATGATGTAGATTTATGTTATAAGATCAATTGCGATGCTGTGGCTAATTTAGGTATTGCAGCAACGAACAATGGAGCCAAAGTTATACATGTTTCCACAGATTATGTATTCGACGGAACAGCCTCAAGTCCATATAAAGAGACAGACGCAACAAACCCTCAGTCTGTTTATGGACAATCGAAGCAAGAAGGAGAGAAAATCTTGTTAGAAACCTGCCCCCAAAGTATTATTATCCGCACGGCCTGGCTGTATTCTATCTTCGGTAATAACTTTGTGAAAACGATGATAAAATATGGAAAAGAACGCGATGAATTGAATGTTGTAGCCGATCAGGCCGGAACCCCGACTAATGCGGCCGATTTGGCCCGTACTATAATTAAAATACTTGATTTTAGTGAAGCTAATGGGTTTGAAGCGGGTATTTACCATTATTCGAACGAAGGCGTTACTTCATGGTATGATTTCACAATTGCCATACATAAGTATGCCGGTATTTCCTGTAAAGTAAATCCTATTACGACGGAGCAATATCCGACAAAAGCTAAAAGACCGCAATATAGTGTCCTTGACAAAATGAAGATAAAGTCTGTATTCAATTTATCTATTCCGGATTGGGAAGATAGTTTAAACATTTGTATAACAGAATTGTTATCTTGTTAGAAACATTACAGGGCAATAGCTCGCTACATAAATGAAAAAGATTTGTTTTTTCAGTTCTATATTTCTTGCTATTTATTTCATGCCAGCCCAAATTGTAAAATAACATAGCAAGAAGTACTGTCCCTGTTCATTTGAATGATCTGGATGTAGTTATTGTAGATACAGCTTTGGGGAATGATCTTGAAAATATTGACTTTGATAATCTGCCAAGAATGTATCAAATTACTCCTGAATTTAAATTTGCTGTAATTAATTAGTCTATTACATAACTTATTCTTATTTTTGCATAGCTTTGTTCCGCAAGGATGAAAAGGGAATCAGGTGAAAATCCTGAACAGACCCGCTGCTGTAAGCTCTGAAAGGCTTGTATAATAACCACTGATAAAAACGGGAAGGTGTACAAGTTGGAGTAAGTCAGAAGACCTGCAAAGTGAATATTCGGACAGCTTTCGAGGAATGAAGCTTAAGAAACACTGCAAAGATATTTCTTTTCTCTGTTCTTCTCGAAAGCAATTGTTTAATTGAATTGCTTTGCGCGGATGAGGTTTTCAATTCTTCTATTCATTTTCTTTTCATTGGTTTGCACTGTTGTGCAGGCACAGGGTAATGATACTATTAAAACTCAGAATCTATCTGAAGTAGAAATTTCTGCTAACACGAAACCTTCCATTTCCCGTTCTACAAATTTATTGCAGGTAATAACCAATGATGATCTTTTGGAGCAAGGGATACAATCAGTTTCCGATGCCGTAAAAAGGTTCAATGGTATCGTGTTGAAAGATTATGGTGGGATAGGAGGGCTCAAGACGGTTTCCATTCGTGGTATGGGCGCTGAATACACAGCAGTGAGCTATGATGGGGTTCTTGTGTCTAACATTCAATCCGGGCAGGTCGATATAGGGCGTTTTGCTTTGGATAATGTTTCAATGATATCCCTCGATATAGGTCAATCGGATGATATCTTTCAAACAGCCCGGGCTTCTTCTTCTGTAGGGGTATTGAATCTGGAAACCGTTGTACCTGATTTCTCGGATAAAAGATATGCAGGCTATGCAAAAGTGACAAGTGGATCTTTCGGGCTGTTCAATCCGGTAATAGACTACAAATACAAAATAAATAAAACATTTGCCGCGACAGCTAATGGAAGTTGGCAACGCGCGGATGGGAACTACCCTTTTAGCGCGGGGGAGTATGACAAAATAATACCTGATAGAAAACGTAGAAACAGCGATGTGGATATATATCGGACAGAATTAAACTTCCTTAGCGATTTTGGGAAGTCGGGACAACTGAAAACTAAAGTTTATTACTTCGATTCCGAACGCGGCTTACCGGGAAGTATTGTTGTCGGCGAAGATTATGCCGCCGAGCGTTTGTGGGATAAAAACTTCTTTGCCCAGATGTCATATAAAAAGGACTTTGGTCGAAGATTCAAACTAAAGACGCAGGCCAAATATGATTACAACTATACCCGCTATGAGGATATACATGAGAAATATCAGGGAGGTAAATTGACCAATAAATATAAAGAGCAGGAAGTTTATCTGTCGAATGTTTTGTTGTTTCAGTTAAATGATAGAATAGATTTCTCTACTGCTGAAGATTTATCATACAATAATCTGAATAAAGAGGCCGATCAGTTTGGTGATAACCTTGCCGATCCTAGTCGCTATCATTCTTATACGGCATTCGCATTTAAGTATAAACCGGATAGACTGACTATTACTTCAGGTTTGTTGGCTACTTACATTTCTGAAAAGGTAAAAAATAATAGTGGTAATACTGTCTATAAAAAATTATCGCCGTCAATGGGATTGTCATATCAGCCTGTCGAATCGGCAAACTTACGTGTAAGAGCTTCGTTTAAACATGTATATCGCGTGCCGACATTTACGGAGTTATATTATCCATCAGTGGAAAAGAAACTGAAAGCAGAATCTGCAAAACAATTTAATCTCGGGCTTACATGGGTAGGCGAATTTGGCGGAACCCCTGATAATTATGTCAATGCTTCCATAGATGGTTATTATAACAGGGTGGGGGATAAAATTATAATTACTCCAAGTATGTTTCTGGCTACCACATCGAATGTAGGCGATGTGGAGATAAAGGGTATTAACTTGCGGTTGGCGGCAAACTCTCAAATAAAGAAAGAGATGGGGTTGAATCTGGTTATCACATATAATTATACGCAGGCACAGGATATTACAAATAAGTACGAGGAGACTTATAAAAATCAGCTTCCTTATACGCCTAGGCACTCGGGTGCAGCAACCTTGACTTTTAACAATCCTTTGGTGAATTTTTCGTACACAATGATAGCGACAAGTGACAGGTACTCGAAATTGACAAATTATAAAGAAAATGAGGTGAAAGGTTATACAGATCATAGTATTTCCCTATTCCGAAAATTGAGATTGAAGGATAATGAATTAATTATACAAGGTAATATATTAAACTTATGGAATGAGAATTATGATGTCATAGCATTTTATCCTATGCCAAGACGGTCATTAAAATTCTCAGTATCGTACAAATTTTAACTAAATAACAATTATAAGATGAGAAAATTATTATTACAGGGAGCTCTGTTCTCCCTCTTAGCACTTGGCTTTACATCATGTGAATCTGATAATGAGAAAATTACAGGATGGGAAGCGCCGGAAATTACTAAAACCGGAGTTTATATACTAAACAATGGAGACTGGGGAAAGAATGACGCCAGTTTGTCGTATTATAACGTTGATAAGCAAAAGCTTACTTCCGAAGTTTTTTATCATATGAATGGAGAACAAAAATTGGGAGATTTGGGGCAGGATATGACTATTTATGGCTCTAAGATGTATATAACTGTAACAGGTTCAAATAAGATTTTTATAACCAACCGTTCTGCGAAGATATTGCAAACAATAGATCCGAAGAATGGAGATCAACCTATGGAGCCTCGTTATACAAAGGCTTATGGAAAAAAAGTTTATGTAACCACACAAAGCGGCTATGTATTACAGATAGATACTACTTCAATGGCAGTTGACAAACAAATAAAGGTAGGCTCGTATCCGGAGCAAATGACAATAGTGAACGGTAATCTGTATGTTGCAAATTCCGGACAAGGTACAGATAATACGGTGTCAGTTATTAATCTGTCAACATTTGCTGAAACAAAAATAACAGTGGCAACGAATCCAGATAAAATAACTAGCGATAAATATGGTAATATCTATGTGATATCTACAAGTTATTTGGGAATGACAGCAATACCTAAATTACAAAAAATAAATCCGGAAACAAAAACTGTAACAGAAATAGGCACTGACATAGCGACTCATATGGCTGTAGGAGAAGATAAGCTTTATATTATTTATTCAGATTATGTAAATCCGGCAAAACTATATTATTATGATATACAGAAGGGGGAGCTTGTGAAGCAAAGCTTTTTGACTCTTTCAACAGGAGTAACACTGGATCAAGCAAACTCAATTTCTATAAATCCAAATAATGGGGATTTTTATATTACGACCTCTGATTATGTAACGAAGGGCTCTGTGTACAAGTTCTCTTCAAGTGGAGTTTATCAAACAAAATTCAGCAGTGAAGGACTCAATCCAATGGGAGCTTTTTTCCTGACCGAAACGAAGTAAAATAACTATGGTAAGACTATATCTTTCTATTATTTCTATCCTGATATTGGTAGGCTGCAATAGTAAGCCTGCCAATCAGGACGGTAAGTCGGTAAAGGATAGTTATGAGATACACTATGCCAAGGGCTTTCAGGTAAAAAAGTTTGCCGGTTACACGGAAGTTTCGGTTGTAAATCCATGGGATACAACCAAGCTTCTTCAAAAGTATATTTTGGTGAAAAAAGACAGGGAATTACCTGCCGGTCTACCTAAAGGTACGGTGGTTAGAGTACCTTTGAGTAACGTGGCGGCTTATAATGCAATCCATTGCTCTACATTGAAAGAACTTGCCTCTGTAGCTATTGTAAAAGGGGTATGCGAACCACAATATATTAAAACAGAAGAAGTGACCGAAGGTGTTAAGGCTGGGTCGATAACAGACTTGGGCATGGCAAGCAATCCCGACGTGGAAAAGATAATCATGTTATCTCCCGATGCAATTCTTACATCCCCAATCAGTGGACAGGCATATGGTAGTGTAACTAATACCAATATCCCCATTATAGAGACGCCCGATTATACAGAACCTCATCCATTGGGACGAGCCGAATGGATCCGTTTCTATTCACTTTTTATAGACAAGGAACAATTGGCGGATTCTCTTTTTAATATTACTGTGACTAATTACAATAATATAAAAAAGCTTGCATCTGAAGCGTCAAAACGTCCGGCGGTATTCACCGATATGCGTTATATGGGAAGCTGGAATATGCCCGGAGGGAAAAGCTATATGGCTAATATGCTTGCCGATGGAGGAGGTGATTATTTGTGGGCCGATGATAATACGGCTACATTCCTTCCTCTTTCTTTCGAGGCTGTTCTTGATAGAGCCGGAGAAGCAGATGTTTGGTTGATCAGGTATTTTGCATCCGATGATATTACATACAATAGCTTGGAAAAGGAATATAAACCATATTCTTATTTCAGG
>BNXH01000047.1 GCA_025999435.1 Bacteroidia bacterium
CAAAGTTTTTTTGTCAGAAAATTATTACCTTAACGGCCGTTTTTAAAAACAAGTATATAACGATATAAACAGATCAGCAACTATTTTGTGAATTTTAAAATTCGGTCAAATGAGCAGCATTCACACCTCCTATGTAAGGATAAAGCGAAGAGACGGCCGGGATATGTCCGGCGATGAGGTCGATTATTTGTTCAACAATGTGGTCAATGTTCACGGCGATTTCGGTTCTTACTGGGTACGCATCGTGAAGAAGTACAGGGCTTCCGGACAATGCCTGAATATCCAGTTCGGATCGGGTAAAAGGACGGAAAACATATTGCGGCTTCCGGAAATTTTCAAAGAATATTACGTCGTGGAAAGGATCAATTACGAACACAGCCTCGACCATATATTCGAGTACGGATACAAAGAAGGCGATGCCTTTGCCTCAGAAACTCCGCCGCGACTGTGTAAATATGCTTTCGACAAGGTAATCATTACTTGTGAGGAAAACTGGCTGAAAAAAGAAGGAGCCGAATGGATGAGCTCCGACACGCAGGAACTGCTGATAGACGGATCGTATTACTGCTGCAATTGCAGGTCGTACGTAGACGTGTACGATGATTCTGAATATTACGGCACTCAGATAGGCTATACCGAAGATTATCCATACGACTATTTTGTGCTGACCGAATCGTCTGCCGTACAATTTATCGACCCTCCGTTTTTGGAGCAGCTATGCGCCGGCAAATTTGCAAGGATGCCCCGGTCTTCGAAGATGGAATTCCTTTACAAACACAGGAAGGTGCTGAGTATACGGAAGACGGATCTTGGCAATATAGAAATATCGTCTGCCGACCATTGGGACAATTGTGTGGATGAGGCTTACCTCGAAATGAGAAAGAAATTAAAAACTTTAAAATAATTTGATAAAAAATCTAAGCTGGATTGCTTCACTACACTATATTCTGTCATTGGTAGGGCTTGACCCGAAGCAATCCAGTAAAAAGAAAATTAAGAACCTCTTTGTCATTCTGAACGAAGTGAAGAATCTCTCGAAAACAGAGATGCTTCCTATCGTCAGCATGACAAAAATAAAAAGTCAAGATGGCTTGAACTTATAGAAAAAATGAAACAAACACTAAACAGATTATTTGAACATCAATATCTGAACCGTGCCGAAGCGAAGGAAATTCTGACCAAGATGGCGGCGGGGGAATATAACGATTCGCAGATTGCCGCATTCATTTCGGTATTCCTGATGAGAAGTATCAGTGTAGACGAGTTCCTCGGATTTTCCGACGCGCTGCTCGATCTTCGGGCAAATGTAGATGCGTTGGCAGCCTACAACCCTATCGACATTGTAGGTACAGGCGGCGACAACAAGAACACGTTCAACATATCCACCCTGTCTTGCTTTGTGGTGGCAGCATCGGGTTACAAGGTAGCCAAGCACGGCAATTACGGAGCAACATCGGTTAGCGGGGCATCCAACGTAATGGAACAGCATGGAGTAAAATTCACCGCAGATGTAAGCAAGCTGGAGGAATCGCTGGATAAAACCAATATCGCCTACATGCACGCCCCCTTGTTCAACAATGCGCTGAAAGTAGTAGCGCCTGTACGTAAGGCATTGGGAGTTCGCACGTTCTTCAACATGCTGGGGCCGGTGGTCAATCCCATCAAACCAAAACGGACTGTATTGGGTGTATTCAACCTGAAAATGGCGAGATTATATTCCTACATGTATCAGCAAACCGATGTGGATTACTCTATCGTTCACAGCCTCGACGGGTACGACGAAATATCGCTGACAGGCGATTTCAAGATCATCAATAAGTTCGAAGAAAAAATCTGCAGCCCCGAGCAAATAGGCTTTACCCGTTGCTTGGAAAAAGATCTGGACGGAGGAGCAACACCCGAAGATGCATCCAGAATATTCGACAATGTGATAAATAACGTAGCGACCCCTGCCCAGAAAAACGCAGTGATTGCCAATGCTGCCACAGCCATACAGACAATCAACCCGAAGCTTTCGTTCGAAGAATGCGCGACGCAGGCGAGAGAGTCGATAGACAGCGGACGGGTGAAAGAAACGCTTGAAAGATTTTTAGTTTTGAATACGTAATGTTATAAGTAGTAAGTAGAAAGTAGAAATCTTGAAATCGAATTTATATATATGAAAAAAGTACTGATAATCAACGGGCATCCCGACAGGGAAAGTTTTTGCTTCGGATTGCACGAAAGCTACAAAAAGAGTAGCCTGCGAGCGGGTAATGAAGTAAAGGAAATCATCCTTGCAGATATGACCTTCAACCCCATACTGATGTACGGATACCGCAAACGCACCGAGTTGGAACCCGATTTGCTCGAAGCATGGGAAAAGATAAAATGGGCTGAGCATATCGTTTGGATATACCCTACATGGTGGGCATCGCCACCCGCATTGCTAAAAGGCTTTATCGAACGTGTTTTCCTGCCCGGATTTGCATTCGAGTACCGGGAAAAATCGCCGTTCCCCAAAAAACTGCTCACAGGAAAGACTTCCGAGATAATCAGTACAATGGATGCCCCTGTATTTTACTACAAATGGATAGTAAAGGACATTGGCGGAAAAATGATACGTAAAGATATAGGAGCATTCTGCGGAATAAAAAACAAACGCACAACCTATCTGGCAACGCTAAAAACATCGACACCCGAACAACGGCAAGGTTGGCTGGAGAAAGTAGAGAAACTAGGAAATAAGGGATAAGTTATCTTAAAAACCATAAGTATAAAACCGCTATTTTTTATTAAGTTTGCATTACATTTTTAATAACAACTAAACACACACTATGAACTGGACTACAACCTTACCGTTTATTCTCGACAATGTCGATGGCGATCTTAAGATCGTATACACTCCGATGAATCAAAGATTTTATCAGAACGGACAGGAAATAAAAAGAACCGGCTCTGTTTTCGGCGGACAAAAGTATAAAGTAGAAACTACCGATGGCGGCGACAACATCGTATCGGTAAAAGGCAATCTAAAAAACGGAAGACAGATCGTATTCAGGGGCGAAACAATAAATCTGGAAACTCCAATCAGTACATTGGCTCTTATTCTTTCATTCTTGCCTTTCATCTTTATTGCTATTCTAGTATTTTCCTTACTGGGAATAACAAAGCAGCACTTTGGAATTATAGACGGAGCACTATTAGGGGGTTGCGGGGCTCTGGGAATGCAGATGATAGCAAATATGCTACGTGGAGAAAAAGATTTTATCAAACAATTAATATACAGTATAGTTATCGCAGTAGCTGCAACTATTTTATTTATCGTACTTGCTCTGATTGTCGGATTCTTTTTTGGTCTGATCTTCGGTGTGGCATTTTCATTATTTTAAAAATTAAGTTTTGAGTCAAAAAAGTACACTTATTATGTCGATGGGCCGTGTCAGGCTGGCCATTTTTAGCCTGTACTTTTGCACCGGCATCTGTTTTTCAAGCTGGGCGAGCCGCATACCCGACATCAAAATAACCTTAGGATTGGGAGATGCGGCGTGGGGTACCATCCTGTTGATGATTCCCGTAGGGCAAATCTGTGGGATGACTATCTCCGGTTTACTGATCTCTAAAGCAGGAAGTAAGCGGATATTTCCAATCGCCCTTACAGGTTATGTGTTGGCGTTGCTGGCTATCGGCATTTCATCGACGGAATACGCACTGATTATGAGCCTGATTGTTTTCGGATTCTTCGGCAACTTCTGTAATATATCCGTCAACACACAGGCTGTGACTCTCGAAAATGCTTACAACCGCCCTATCATGGCATCGTTTCACGGAGGATGGAGCCTAGCCGGACTGACAGGCGCGGCAGTAGGATTACTTATGGCATCGTTACATATACACCCGGTATATCATTTCTGTATTGTCGGCGCTCTTGTAATCACCACTCTGCTTGTCAACAAACCCTATCTGCAAGACGATTTGAAAAAAGAAAAAGACCCTGCCGATATTGCCGCCAAAAAGAAAAACAAGCCCGAAACATTTCTGTTCCTATTGGGTATTGTGGCCTTCTGCGGAATGGCAGCCGAAGGCGCCATGTCGGATTGGAGCGGTCTCTTCCTGATAGATGTAGTAGGTACTGAAAAACATTTGGCTCCTATCGGATTGGCAGCTTATATGATTACCATGGCATCGGGGCGCTTTATGATCGATAAAGCCACACAGCGGTGGGGACGCCAACGGGTAGTTCAGGCAGGAGGAATACTTATTGCCACAGGACTATTCACGGCAGTGGCTTTCCCTCATTTCATCACTACGATTATCGCCTTTATGATTATCGGTTTTGGTACAGCGGGCATCGTGCCGACAATATACAGCGTAGCCGGACAGCATACCAAAATACCGACAAGCATTGCTCTTACCATCGTTTCCAGCGTCAGCTTCCTCGGTTTTCTGATGGGGCCTCCGCTGATCGGGTACATTGCAAGTGCAACCAATCTGCGGTATTCTTATGCACTGATCGGGCTGTTTGGTATTGGCATCGTAATATTGGCATCTGTGATCAAGATTTTCAGAGTAGATAAGAGAAGAGTATAAAATGAAGAAAAACTAAAAATATTTTTGGCTCTGCCGATTTTCAATTCACTTTTCACTTTTAGCTTTTCACTTTTTTTGGATTGCTTCACTCCGACTCGCAATGATGGAAAAAGAAAAAACTTATAGAAATTATGGCAAATATATTAGACAAAATAATTGCGAATAAAAGGATCGAAGTTGAGCGTCAGAAAGCCGCACTTCCTCTAGTCGATTTGGAGTATTTGATTCCCAATGTAGAGGCGGTAAAATCATTCAAAGAAGCTTTGGCTAACTCTCCGACAGGTATCATCGCCGAGTTTAAACGGCGTTCTCCGTCCCGAGGCTGGATATTCAAGAACGCCAGAGTTGAAGACGTGATACCCCCCTATTCGCGCAACGGCGCAAGCGCTATTTCCGTGCTTACCGATATGGACTTCTTCGGAGGAAACCTGGCCGATTTGGAATTAGCTCGCAGCTTGACAGACACCCCTCTGCTCCGCAAGGATTTCATGATAGATGAATATCAACTCTATCAAGCAAAACTGTCCGGGGCAAGCGCCATACTGCTCATAGCTTCGGCTCTGACTATCGCTGAAACAAAACAACTGGCACAAACAGCCAAAGAACTCAGACTCGATGTACTGCTCGAAATACATAACGAGCAGGAGCTGGGGCACATCAACGACAAAGTGGATGTAGTGGGTGTAAATAATCGCAACCTCGGAACGTTCGTCACCGACGTGCAAATCTCGTTCGACCTTGTTGAAAAAATACCGGACGAGTTTATAAAAATATCCGAAAGCGGTATTTCGCAACCTCAAACGGTTGTTGATCTGCAAGCAGCAGGCTATCGTGGTTTCCTTATGGGAGAAAACTTTATGAAAACCGCCGATCCGGGAAAAGCTTTAGGCGAATTTATAACGCAACTGGGATGAAAATTAAAGTCTGTGGGATGAAGTATCCCGGTAATATAAGGGAATTAAATAAGCTTCCTGTTGATTTTACAGGGCTGATTTTCCACAAAAAGTCTCCCCGTTACGTAGATGACCTGAAACCGGCGGACATACGGAACTCATTTCACGGAGGTAAGGAAAAGGTTGGCGTATTTGTGAATGCAGACATGGATTATATTATACAGATGGTTAACGAATACACCCTATACCTAATCCAGCTACATGGAGATGAATCCCCCGATTTTTGCAAGGAACTGAATAAAACGGCGCCAGTTATCAAAGCTTTCAGTATCACAGAAAATTTCGATTTCGACCAAACGAAGGCTTACGAAGGCATCTGCGACTATTTCCTTTTCGATACGAAAACATCTCAGCATGGAGGCTCGGGACTGAAATTCGACTGGAAAATACTGGACAGATACAGCGGCAACACACCGTTTTTCCTTAGCGGAGGAATTTCTTCGGAAGATGCAGAAAGGATAAAAGAGATACAACATCCCCAACTATATGCAGTAGACCTTAACAGCAGGTTTGAAACTGCACCGGGACTTAAAGATATAGAATTAGTGGAACAATTTATTAAACGACTAAAAGATGAACAGGATCAACCGGCTATTCAATGACAAGCAAAAAGACATACTATCCATCTATTTTACAGCAGGATTTCCTCATCTGAACGATACATGCGAGGTCATCCGCGAGTTGCAGGCAAACGGTATCGACCTGATAGAAATAGGCATCCCATTTTCCGATCCGATGGCCGATGGCCCTACGATTCAGGACAGCGGAACAGTCGCCCTGCGCAATGGCATGACTTTGAAAATACTTTTCGACCAACTGAAGGGTATTCGCAAGGATGTGGCTATCCCCCTGATTATGATGGGATACCTGAATCCTGTGATGCAATACGGTTTCGGGAATTTTTGCAAACAATGCGCCGAAACAGGTATAGACGGCGTGATTATCCCCGATCTGCCATTCAACGACTATATCAATGAATACAAACCTGTTGCGGACAAATATGACATCAAGGTAATTATGCTTATCACCCCCGAAACATCTGACGAACGCATCCGTTTGATAGACGAGCATACCGACGGGTTTATCTACATGGTGTCTTCGGCATCTACCACAGGAGCGCAAAAAAGTTTTGATGAAAAGAAACAGGACTATTTCCGCCGTATCAACTCTATGGGATTGAAAAACCCTCGTCTGATAGGTTTCGGTATATCGAACAAAGCGACATTGGAAGCTGCCCGGCAAAATGCAAGCGGAGCAATCATCGGCAGCAAATTTATAACCCTGCTGAAAGAAAGCGCAAATATAAAAGAGGCTGTGAAGGCGTTGAAGAAAGCGTTGGCGGAATAACGAAGAGCATAGCTTCTCTCATCATTGCGAACCTGAAACATCGTTCGACAGAGCGAAGCGGAGCCAAAGATGAAACAATCCGGTATGGTATGGAGGGGGTTTCAAATCATGAATGGCGATGAACAATAACTTTATCTTTGATTGACAAGGACTTACCAGATTTCAATTGCTCCAATGCATTGTGTTTAATTTATTCAAAATTAAGCTCTTCCATAAAAAACTATGTTAGCAAAATAAATATTTAAACTTATTTTTTGCCGACACAGTTTAATTTAGAGTGTCTTTTTAACAGCTTCTCTAACTTTTATAGAAGATAAGATCATTATATCAATTTCTTTCTCTTCAATTTGTTGTAAATACTCAATAGCTTCTGCATATTTACTTAGACTCTTTGTGTCAAATGTTTTTGAAGAACAAACTCTTCCATTAGAGAGTGAGCAGGAGCAACGCCATCGATTTCTTTTTTTTATTACTTTTAAAGCAGGAGACTTTCTATGTTTATATTGTTTATTCATATAAATAATTATAGTGGAATTAAATTTTGAACTTCTTTATAATCACTAGCGGGACTACTTTCTCCAAATATATCTGTACATACTGGATTTTGACCTAAAGGAACATTATTCGATAAAGCACCAAAACTTTTAAATAAATCAGGATATTTGCAACGTAAAAAATAATAGCATAAATGAGAATCATTGCCATATTGATCAAATATAAGACCTAAAGGTACATACCTTTTAGTTTCATTAAAACGCTTAATAGCCCTAATTGTTGCATCTCTTTTCGTTAATTCAACAGATATTAAATGTATATCGTAATTATTTTGCTCCTTTAATGCTTTTGCTAAATTAAAAATTTTTTTTGGACTTTCTCCTATTTTAGGAATAACCATGTTATACCCATTTTCAAGACAACTTTCATATACTGATTTAAGTTCACCTCTATTTCCCTGAAAACCAAAAGTGATCTGACTAGATTCTTCGTGAACAATTGTTGCTCCATATATATGAACGTTGAATTCGGGAAGTTTCCTTTTAGCAAAATCAGAATCTAATATTACAGCTCCATAGTTATCTGCAATCTTAGAAGCAATTGATGATTTGCCAGAAGCAGGTAAACCGATAATAATGATAGCTTGTCTATCTGATTTTACTCCAGTCAAAGGAAGGATACCTCCTTTTCCTAAAGATATCTGTTCATCATTTTCTAATCTTTCAGATTCAATCAGCTCTTTTATTATTTGTTTTCTCAAACGCCAACGAGAATTTTCTTCAAGATATTCATCATTTCTTACTTTTGTAGATGTTAAAGTTTGTGATTCATAATTTGATTTATTAGCAATGCCAATTTCACCATCTACAATATGAGATACAATATCCTTACATTCTTCATAATCATATTCAAGAACTTGGTTTAGAAAATGTCGAACTTGATCTTTATCTGTTAAAGGACGAGAATAAGCCATTCTTGTTATTGATAAAACTGAATTTTAAAAATACAAATATAGAAATTATTTTAACATAATATATAGTTAATGAATATTATTTTGATTACATTTCACTCCCGAAAGACAGTGGATGACTCTTACCGAAATAGATATTCTGTGAGAATAGGCGAAAAAGATGGAATAAGGGTGTAGACAATGTGCCAATATGCTAATGTGCTGAGGTGAAAAACGAAAAGCCCCTCCAGCCTCCCCATTGCACTATGTTGCGCTACCAATGACAGATTTTTATATACTGTTGATAATGAGTGAAATGAAAATATATTCAACATATCAAAAATGTAGTGATTTAGCATTCTGTCATATACACATTGTGCCCAAAAGATTGGGTTCCGACTCGTAATGACGGTACGGTTGCGTTAAAAACTCATCGTTTCCTGAGAATATTTATATCACCGCCTTTCTTGTACTTGATACCATCCGAACCTTCAGCCTCGATAACATAGAAATAAACACCGGTGTTTACATATTTACCGTTGTACTTCCCGTCCCAGCCTTTCGCTGGGTCAGTCCACTGGTAAAGCTTCGTACCCCAACGGTTGAAGATCGTACACTTGAATTTGACCAGGGATTTGTATGCCACTCTGAACTCTGCATTAGAGCCAGATGGATTGCCCGGAGAAAAGTAGTTAGGCACATCGAGATCAGATTCGGTTACTTTCACAGATACGCTTGTCGTATCCACACAAATAGAGTTACGGTCGGCTACTTCGAGTTTCACAACAAAATCACCCGATTGCCCGAATGTATATCTGATATCCTTATCCGTATAGCGGGCAACCGGATTTTCCATATCCTTTTTATTGTAAATAAACCACGTGTAATATGCGGTCACAGGTTCGTTGGAATATCCGTAAAAATTGATAATAACCGGGGCTGAACCTACAATCGAGCCATTTTCTTCGATTCTCATCTCGTTGGGAGCGTTCCTTAACTCTTTCTCGGCTACAATATGCGCTTCGCAAGTAACAGCCATTTGCGCCTGCATCGAAACAGTCAGAAGAGATATAAACAATAATACCGGTAGTTTTTTCATTTTAGAAGCTATTAGCTATTAGCCGTTAGCCAATAGCTGGTTTCCAATACTTAGAAAGCTAAAGGCTAAAATCAAAATAAACAACCCTCTATCTTTTAACGGACAGAGGGTTCTCTTATTATTTTATATCGAAAGTATTATATCCGCTTTCTTATTGGTTGGCACCGAGGGCAACGCCCACTTTCTTAAATACTCTTTCTATTCTTTCCAAAGCAATATCGATTTGCTCTTTTGTATTCGTTGCCATCAATGAGAACCTGATCAGCGTATCGGCAGGAGCTACAGCCGGTGAAACAACCGGATTGACGAAAACACCTTCTTCGAACAACATTTTGGTGATCATGAATGTTTTCTCATTATCTCTGATAAACAACGGAATAATCGGGGTAGAAGTATGACCGATTTCGAAGCCCCGGCTACGGAATCCTTCCAATGCATAGTGGGTAATATCCCACAGATGCTGAATCCTTTCAGGCTCAGACTGTATGATATCCAACGCGGCGCTGGCAGCAGCTGTAGCGGAAGGCGTCGCACTGGCGGTAAATATATATGCACGTGAGTTGTGGCGAAGATAATCGAGAATAGTTTCATTTCCTGCAATAAATCCGCCGATAGAAGCCAACGACTTACTGAATGTACCCATAATGAGTTCTACATCATCAACAAGACCGCATTGGTCTACAAGCCCCTTACCACTAAAGTCTTTACCAAAAACGCCTAAGCTGTGTGCTTCGTCGACCATAACGCTGGCATTGTATTGTTTTGCCAGACGTACTATTTCCGGGAGATTCGCCACATCGCCTTCCATACTGAATACACCGTCGACAACGATAAGCTTCACCTTGTCCGGCTCGCATTTCTGCAATTGCTTTTCAAGAGAATCCATATCATTATGGCGGAACTTCAACTTTGTTGAAAACGAAACCCTGGCGCCTTCAATGATTGAAGCATGATCCAACTCATCCCATATGATATAATCTTCACGACCTGTTATGCAGGACAAAACACCTTCGTTGACGCCAAACCCCGTAGAATAGACAATAGCATCTTCTTTACCTACAAATTTCGCCAGTTTTTTCTCCAGCTCCACATGTATATCAAGTGTTCCGTTCAGGAAACGTGATCCGGCCATTCCCGTACCATATTTCTTTACGGCATTGATGGCTGCTTCTTTTACTTTGGGATGATTAGTCAGCCCCAGATAGGCATTAGAGCCAAACATCAGTACTTTTTTACCATTGATGACTACTTCCGTGTCCTGATCGCTCTGGATTTGTCTAAAGTAAGGGTAAATTCCGGCGGCGCGCGTTAATCTTGCCGCGTCGAACCGATATAACTTATCAGTTAATAAACTCATATTCAATATTACAACAAATATCTATTACTATAATTGCTACCTGTCAGTTTTGGATTCTACTCACAAATCGCAGGCTGCAAAAATAGCTAAAAAAAATCATAAAGAAGAGGTTTTGATATAAAATTTTAAAAAAGGATAATTTAAGACAATCTTATATTAATTCTAGCCGCAGTATATTGCTTTTTTTCTTAATTTTGTGGTTTGGTCTGATATATTGTCAATTATACAAAATATTAGTCTGAACAGAGAAAGAAAGACCAAAAACTGAATGGCAAAAAAGAAAAACAAACATAATTTCTGGAAGCGGTTACACTTCAAATACCGTCTTTCGGTAATGAACGAAAATACATTGGAAGAAGTATGGAAGATAAATGCTTCCATGTTTTCGGGCGCCATGTTGCTTCTCGTTTTTGCCGGCTTTCTTATTACCGTGACATCCATTATCATTATTGCCACACCCATCCGTTACTACCTGCCGGGGTATCTCGACGCCGAGATACGTGAAAAGGCTATCAGGATGTCTTTCAGGGCAGACTCGTTGCAAGAACAAATTGACAATCAGAATATATACATAAACAACATGCGGGGTGTATTTGCCGGAAGAATACTGAATATAGATTCGGTAAAGACGACAATGGTAGATACCGTATCCATTCCGGATACCGATCCGTCACTTCAGAAATCGAAAGCCGAACGCGAGTTTGTACAACGGTACGAAGAAGAAGAAAAATATAACCTGTCTGTTCTTCCGGCGTCGGTTACCGGCTCTGCCGAAAGCTTCATTTTTTACAAGCCGGTGAATGGCTCTATTGTCAGTAAATTCAATCCTTACAACGGGCAACATGGTTTAATCCTTAAAGTTTTATCGAAAGAAACCGTTCAATCCGTCATGGCCGGCACTGTACTGTCTGCCGGTTATGACATCAACGGCGGATACACAATTCAGATACAGCACAAAAACGGGTATGTTTCAGTGTATACAGGTAATACCATGCTATTGAAACAGACAGGAGACAAAGTGCGGACAGGTGAAGCTATAGCTGTCGCAGGAAGCGATAAAGATAAAAATGCCGCGACATTCGCAGGATTTGAGCTTTGGTACAAAGGAAGCCCTGTAAATCCGGAAGACTTTATCCTGTTTAAATAAAAATTACCGGATAACATGAAACGAAATATTGCAATACTTGGTTCAACGGGCTCCATCGGCACACAAGCGCTGGATGTGGTGCGCGAACATCCCGGACAATTCGAAATATATGCGCTTACTGCAAACAACAACATAGACCTGCTCATAAAACAGGCCAGGGAGTTCCAGCCCGAAGTTGTGGTTATTGCATGCGAAGAAAAATACAACCGGCTGAAAGAAGCCTTACACGACCTACCCATAAAAGTATGGGCGGGAAGTGATGCCATTGCACAGGTGGTAGAAAGCCAACCGATAGACATGGTACTCACGGCCATGGTGGGCTATTCGGGATTGAAACCAACCATAAATGCCATAAAAGCAGGGAAAGCGATTGCTTTGGCAAATAAAGAAACGCTGGTAGTAGCAGGCGAGTTGATAACAAGCCTTGCCCTGGAAAATAAAGTTCCCATTTTGCCTGTCGATTCCGAGCATTCTGCGATCTTTCAATGCCTCAACGGAGAGCGTTCCCCCATCGAAAAAATCATCCTTACGGCATCAGGCGGCCCGTTCCGCAATCACTCTATGGAGCAGCTCCGAAAAGTAACAAAGAAAGAGGCTCTGAAACATCCTAACTGGGATATGGGCGCAAAGGTTACGATAGACTCTGCCTCGTTGATGAACAAAGGACTGGAGATGATAGAGGCTAAATGGCTGTTCGATGTCAATCCCGATCAAATAGAAGTTGTGGTTCATCCGCAATCGATCATACATTCAATGGTGCAATTCGAGGACTCGTCGATCATCGCTCAACTGGGATTGCCCGACATGCACCTGCCCATACAGTACGCGCTGGGCTACCCTGCACGCCTGAAATCGAACTTCGAACGTCTCGATTTCTTCAAGCTGAAAACGATGACTTTCGAAGAACCGGACACCAAACGTTTCCGCAACTTGTCTTTTGCTTTCGAAGCGGCAAGAGCAAAAGGAAATATGCCTTGCGCCATGAACGCAGCCAACGAAATAGCCGTAGCCGCCTTCCTGCAAGACAAGATAGGATTCCTTGAAATGAGTGACGTGATTGAAAAAACAATGCAAAAAACAGCTTTCGTACAGGTTCCGGCATACGACGATTATGTACAAACCGATATCGAAGCCCGCAGTATAGCACAGGAAT
>BNXH01000048.1 GCA_025999435.1 Bacteroidia bacterium
ATTCTTCCATTATTGATTCGTCCAACCATAAGGTTAAACTGCCGCGTTGGCACAAACTTTTGTTATACGCTTGCCAATTCTTGATTTTATATTTATCTTTGATCTGGGTTATCGGTGAGGTACTCATGTATCTACTTTTTTGAATTTGCAAATACAAAAATACACCTGTAACCCTTCTTTTACAATACCGTTGCAACAAAGTCCTTTTTAGTTAAAAAGTTACGAGTTTTAAGTTCCGAGCGCTCACTACTGACTACTGAAGAATTATGAATTAAACAATATATTAAATATTGATAACCAATTTGCCCGTAGGGCATCCATATCAATAGAAAAAACGTACAATACAACAACAAATCCCCGGAGGGGATTCACGAATGGACAGGTGGATGCCCTACGGGCAACTTATGAGGGGATTAGGCTGTTTTCTATTGATATGCAAGCCCTACGGGCTATTAGAAGGTATGGCCTTGTTGACTGATAACTGATAACTTTTAGAAATCTTCACTAAAAAAGACTGACACAAACCGAATAAATATGTAATTTTGTCAGGTTTCGTTAAACATTACTGACTAAGCATATGGCAAAACCAGATATTCAACAAGTAAAACAACGCTTCGGTATCATAGGGAACTGTCCCGACCTGAACCGGGCTATAGATATTGCCCTCCAAGTCGCCCCCACCGATATGTCGGTGCTGGTGACAGGAGAGAGTGGCGTGGGTAAAGAAAACTTCCCGCAAATTATTCATCAGTTCAGCCACCGCAAACATGGGACATACATAGCTGTCAATTGCGGCTCTATACCCGAAGGTACCATTGACTCGGAACTTTTCGGCCACGAAAAAGGCTCATTTACAGGAGCTACCGGTGAACGCAAGGGATATTTCGAAGTTGCGAACGGAGGCACTTTATTTTTGGACGAAGTAGGAGAATTACCGCTCTCTACGCAAGCCCGGTTGTTACGTGTATTGGAAACCGGAGAATTTATAAAAGTAGGCTCGTCGAAAGTAGAGAAAACCGATGTACGTGTTGTCGCTGCTACTAATCTGGATATGATAACAGCAACCCGCAACGGTCGTTTCAGAGAAGATTTATATTATCGCCTGAATACTGTTCCAATACGGATTCCTGCGCTCAGAGAGAGGAAAGATGACATCCCTCTCCTATTCAGAAAATTCGCCGGCGACTGTGCTGAAAAATACAGCATGCCTCCTATCTCATTGACAGACGAAGCGCGCAGAATGCTGAAAGACTACTATTGGCCCGGAAATATCCGCCAATTGAAAAATATTACCGAACAAATATCTATTATAGAACAAAGTAGAGAAATTACAGCCGATATACTTAAATTATACCTCCCGGCTAACGAAGTAGGATTAGTGCCTATTGGCAATTTGAGTAATGATCAGAAGACATTCAACAATGAACGTGAGATTCTATATCAGGTGCTGTTCGATATGAAAAAAGACATGAACGAACTAAAGAAGATCGTCCACGACATTGTAGCCGGAAACCTAAAGGCTTCGGATATAGTTTCTGCTCCAATAATAAACAACGACCCCCCTCTTACGCCAATGGTCGTTAATCAAAATGAAAGGGCAGCTATTCCCTTAAAAGAAAACCTGCACACACCTGCCGATATTACAGAAGCAGATGTTATATACGACCCCGATTATGAAGAAGAAACCCTTTCGTTGCAGGATGTGGAGAAAGACATGATAATAAAAGCATTGGACCGTCACAACGGAAAACGAAAAAACGCCGCAAAAGACTTGAAAATATCGGAACGTACACTCTATCGTAAAATAAAAGAATATAATTTGGAAAATCTATGAAAAGAATAATCTCGCTTGTTATTTTATCCATAGCGATGGTGGCCTGCACGATCTCATATAAATTTAATGGATCGAATATCGACTATAAAGAAAATCCGACCATCAATATCCGTGATTTCCAGAATCAGGCACCACTCGTTTATCCGCCGCTAACGCAAACGTTTAACGAACGGATGAAGGACGTATTTGTACGAGGCACGAAGCTACAGCTAACCGATGTAAATCCGTCGATGGAGATAGAAGGCGAGATTGTCCGCTACGATCTGACTCCCCTATCTGTAAAAGAAAACAATCAGGGCATTAACCTGGCATCGGAAACCCGCCTGACCATGTCTGTGAAATTCCGTTTCCGTAATAATAAAAGACCGGAAGAAGATAAAGAAGAAACGATTTCGGCATACCGGGATTTTGCCAGCAGCAGAATGCTTACCGAGGTACAGGATCAGCTCATAGAAGAATTAAACAAAGATATTGTAGACCAGATATTCAATGCCACAATGGGCAATTGGTAAAGAATGGATATTCAACAGTTTTATCAGTTCATCAAAAAAGATGCTATCGCGAATAGGCAAGAAGCAGAATCGCTAAGAGAGCTTATCGAAGAATATCCATATTTTCAAGCTGCGATCTTTGCCTATTTAAAATCTTTGTACACTGACAGCGACAACGGCTATAAAAATGAGCTGGAACGGTTAAGTATCTCTATAAATGACCGGAGAGCTTTGTTTTATTATATATTCAGTGAAGAATATGATAGTTTCTTTGCCCAAACAAGTAAAAAAGAAATAAATGAAGATAAAACCAGCATATTGCTAAACGCATTTTTCGAATCTCGCGATGAAGAAACGTCTGATTTGGAATATAATATTTCTCACTCCAGCTTGGCTAGTACAGATTACCTCTCATACGCACAAAGTGAAGAGGCTTTAAAACTTACAGGGTGCACTTCAGGACAAGAAAATCAAGAAGAAACAATTAACCTGAAGCACCAAAGCATTATAGACTCTTTTATCAACAAATCGGAAGAAGGTGAAATCCGTATCCGGATCAAAGAAAAAGATAAATATGAGGAGGGTGAAGAAAGAAATGAGGGAGAAAATGAAGAAGAACTGACTGAAGACATATTTTTTACGGAAACTCTCGCCAAAATATATATAAAACAGAAAAAGTACGAGAAGGCGTATAAAATAATTAAACATTTAAGTTTGAATTATCCGAAAAAAAATATTTACTTTGCAGACCAATTGAGTTTTCTCGAAAAATTGATTATAAATACAAAACATAAAGATAAAAAATGATCGCGCTTGTTACCATATTAATTGTTATCGCTGCTATTGCTTTAGTGTTGATAGTTTTAGTACAAAACTCAAAAGGAGGAGGTCTGTCATCAGGATTTTCTTCATCAAATGCCATTATGGGCGTTCGCAAAACAACTGATTTCCTTGAAAAAACGACTTGGGGATTGGCTGGTTTCATTATGATAATGAGTATCGTATGTGTAATGATAAGACCTAAAGGCAGTATCAATGCACCTGCTACACAGATTGAAACTCAACAACCAGTTCCGGCAGGAACGCCGGATATGTCTACAAACATTCCTGCAAGCCAAGGGACTCAACAAACACCTGCAACAACACCTGAAAATTAATCAGGATTGAATAATACAGGAGCCTGCTGAAAATCAGCAGGCTTTTTTGTATATAAGGCATTAGATTCGTCTTGGTCTTTCATTATTTAGCAAAATATATTAGATTTGCATTAATATAAACTAGATATGGCAAAATACAACAGAATCCTTCTTAAACTGAGCGGAGAATCCCTAATGGGCGAACAACAATATGGCATAGACGAGAAACGTCTCAACGAATATGCTTCACAAATAAAAGCTGTAGCCGATATGGGTGTACAGATAAGCATTGTCATCGGCGGCGGCAATATTTTTAGGGGTTTGAGCGGAGCCTCCAAAGGGTATGATCGTGTGAAAGGTGATCAAATGGGAATGTTGGCCACGGTCATAAACAGCCTTGCTCTAAGCTCCGCGCTGATAGCTACAGGTCAAAAATCCCGCGTACTCACAGCCATACGCATGGAACCTATAGGAGAAATATATAGTAAATGGAAAGCAATAGAGTCTATGCAAAACGGAGAGGTCGCAATCTTGTCGTGTGGAACAGGGAATCCGTTCTTTACTACCGACACAGGCTCATCATTACGCGGTATAGAAATAGAAGCGGATGTAATGCTGAAAGGTACACGTGTAGATGGAGTTTATACGGCAGACCCGGAAAAAGACCCTACTGCAACTAAATTCGAATCCATATCATACGATGAAGTCTACAAACGGGGCTTGAAAGTAATGGATCTGACAGCGACTGTTATGTGTAAGGAGAATAATTTACCGATCGTTGTCTTTGACATGGATACTCCAGGCAATCTGGAAAAGCTGATGAAAGGTGAAAATATCGGTACTTATGTGCATATGTAGTCAGTAGTCAGTAGTATATTGGAAATCTTTAAATCTTGAAATAATAAATCATACAAATATGGCAGCAGACCTAAAACAAATCGAACAAAAAGCAGAAGCTAAAATGCTGGCTTCCGTTGAATTTTTAGATGAAACCCTATCTCGCATTCGTGCCGGAAAAGCAAATCCTCATATTCTTGACGGCATCAAGCTAGACTATTATGGAACACTTACTCCGCTAAGTGGTGTTGCGGCTATCAATACCCCTGATGCCCGGACAATTATTGTTCAGCCATGGGAAAAACAAATGTTGAAAGACGTAGAGAAAGCTATCTTAAACTCAGATGTAGGTATTACTCCTGACAACAACGGAGAAATTATCCGCCTGTCGATTCCCCCGCTAACAGAAGAACGCCGTAAGCAACTGGTAAAGCAAGCAAAGCAAGAAGCCGAAGAAGCAAAAGTAAGCATCAGAAATGCCCGCCGCGATGCAATCGACTCCATCAAAAAAGCAGTAAAAGAAGGAGTTGCCGAAGACGTGGGAAAAGATGCCGAAAATGACATGCAGAAACTTCACGATAAGTACATCAAGAAGATAGATGACGTTTTTGTGGCAAAAGAAAAAGAAATATTGACTGTATAATTAGCCAATTTAAAGATTTGAAAATTAGCCAATTGAAGATTGTAAGATTTTTTTCATTGGCTAATTTTCAAATCTGGTAATTTTCAAATCAGTGAAAGGTCTGGTAATAAAAAACACAGGTAGCTGGTATCTAACCCGGACAGACGACGGACGGGATGTAGAATGCAAGGTCAAAGGTAATTTTCGCCTCAAAGGCATACGTAGCACCAATCCGATAGCCGTTGGCGACAGGGTTGTCATTGTCGAAAACGAGGAAGGAACCGCACTTATTACAGAGATAGAAGATCGCAAAAACTATATTATCCGTAAATCCTCGAACCTGTCGAAACAGTCCCATATCCTTGCTGCCAATATAGACCTTTGTTTCCTTATCGTAACCATAAACCATCCGGTTACATCGACCGTCTTTATAGATCGCTTTCTGGCGTCGGCCGAAGCCTATAGAGTTGCCGTAAATCTGATTTTCAACAAAACGGATATTTATACAAAAGAGGAAACCGAATACATGAATGCTATAATAGCCATGTACGAGTATATTGGTTATCCGAGTATAAAGATATCTGCTTTGAAAAATGAAGGTATGGCTACTTTACAGGAGAAAATAAAAAATAAAACCACGCTGTTTTCAGGTCACTCCGGCGTAGGTAAGTCTACATTGATAAACTCTCTGATACCTGATACTAACCTGAAAACAGGCGCTATATCGGACTATCATGGAAAAGGAATGCATACGACCACATTTTCGGAAATGATAGAACTGCCTCAGGGAGGTTTTATAATCGATACTCCCGGAATTAAAGGCTTTGGCACTGTGGATATGGAAAAAGAAGAAATCTTTCATTTCTTTCCCGATATTTTTAAGTTCTCTAAAGATTGCCGGTTTAATAACTGTATTCATATCAATGAACCGGATTGCGCTGTCCGCAATGCTGTAGAACAACACTATATCAGTGAAAGCCGGTACAAGTCATACTTGAGTATGATGGAGGAAGAGGAAGACGAGAAATACCGCAAATAGCTTTAATGCAAATTTTTTAACTAAAAAGTAACAAACTCCACAGTAAATAGTAGTTAGCAGTCATCAGTCAACAAGGCCTTTTCGTCATTGCGAATTCGAAGAATCGGCGGAGCCAACAGGAGTGAAGCAATCCAGAGTATTGATTATTAATGGATTGCTTCGGGTAAACCCTCGCAATGACGTGCGACAGTCAACAGTAAACAACTTGTACCTTGTACCTCGTATCTCGTCTACTCATAACTTTTAACTAAAATGTAACAAACTACTACAGTGAACAGTAGTTAGTAGTTAGTAGTCAGTAGTCAGTCAACAGCCAACAACTCGTACCTCGTATCTCGTCTACTCGTATCTTTTAACTAAAATGTAACAAACTCCACACTCATTTTCTAATTCGCTAATTTTCTCATTTTCAAATTCTCAAATTGAAAATTCCTCCCGGCCACTATGAACGATCGAAATATCCTCTTGCTCCATACCCATTTTTTGCAAATTAGCCTTGAGCATCCCGACAGAGCCCGCATCCGGTACCCGTATCTCTAACTTTGTCGATGGAAACCGCTGTTCTTCAGCATTCTTACGCTCGCTGCGTTCCAATACCCACTGGATAGCACGCAGGTCGGGAGGATATTGCTTATGCTTTACCACACGGGACTTTTCCACTTCCTCAGACGGATTATGACGCGATGGCTCGTAAGTAATCTTTTCTTCAGTAACCATATAACCTTCAAGCCGCTGCTTCAACGAAATCCGGGCCGTTTTCACCAGCATTTCGTCGCAACGGTCTGCCGCGTCCTCCACTGCCTTGCGGAAATCCGGCTTCCCGTTTTTCCAGTCATAGAATGTCTTCCTGTCGATTCCTACAGCATCACAAATTTCCGATACGGTATACATATCAGTTTCCATAAGCTTCACGATACGCTTTACTAACTTGTCCGAATATTTCATATAAATAAGATTTAAAAATTTAATGATTTAAAGATTCAATTATTTCCAGTACACTACCCTCTACTTACTACTCATCTGCTGGCGCGGACTTCTAGTCCGTGTCTTGCTTGATAGAGCAAAATGCTTGCTACGCAACACACAGACGAGACGTCTGCGCGAGCGGGGCACGATACGCTTTACTAACTTGTCCGAATATTTCATATAAATAAAATTTAAAAATTTAATGATTTAATGATTTAAAGATTTCCAGTACACTACTCACTACCCTCTACTTACTACTTACTACTCTCTACTCTCTACTCTCTACTCACTACTGTATAGATAAATCCGGGATTATAACACTGAGTTACACAGAGAAGACACTGAGAAACACGGAGTTTTTTTAGTCTCAGTGAACCTCAGTGTCTTCTCAGTGGTACTCAGTGTTTAAAAATTGAACGCGGGGAGGCTATGTCAAAAGATGGAGTTGCCGTCATTGCGAATGAAGTGAAGCAATCCAGAGTATTGATTATTAATGTATTGCTTCGGGAAAACCCTCGCAATGACGAGAGTTTTACCTTTTGAGACAGCCTTTTTTTTATTATAAAAACTCTTCCGGCAGGTTTATCAGATATAATTTATTACTGGCACGTGTAATCGCGGTATAGAGCCATCGATAGAAATTTGTCCCTAAATGTTCCTGAGATATATAGCCCAGGTCGAGAAACACATTCGCCCATTCCCCACCCTGCGCTTTATGGCAAGTCACGGCATATGCGAATTTTACTTGTACGGCATTATAAAACGGGTCTGCCTTTATTTTCTTCATCCTTTCAGGCTTCGTAGGAATATCCGCGTAATCTTCAAGAATATTTAAGAATAGTTCCTGCGAACGTTCCCTGGTCAGTCCGGCAGCATCGGAATAGAGAGTATCCATCAATATTCTGATCTCCAATTCCATATCATAATCCATACTCCTTACCAACACATCGCAAAACTTAAAACCATAAAGTTGCCGTTCGCTACGTACACGTAACACCTCGACAATCTCCCCATTGGCAAGGAAATCTATCCCTTCAATTTTTTCTGTCCAATAATAATTATTCTTTGTTATCATCAACATATCGCCTGTCGACAATTCTTCTTCGCGATACAAAATCCGGTTTCGTACACCTTGATTATATACATTCGATCGCTTGTTCGACCGCGATATTATCATCGTATTCTCTAATCCATCCCTATCGTAAGCCGATGAAATTTCATCTATCAGGTCTTCACCCGATATTTTTACAATATCCGGGAACTTTCCCAGAGTCAGTTTTGGATAATCTTCTGTTTCACCGCTATTCAATATATCGCGTATATTCGTCGCGTTGAATAATATGCCGGAACTTTCGGCTTGCCGTACAATTTGCGACAACATAGCATCCCTTACCTCTAAGCCATAGCCTTCCAACACAGAAACCTGCAAAGCCGGGCTATCGTCCTCCCCGACAGGTGGCAACTGAGCAGAATCTCCTATCAGCAGCAGGCGGCAATTTTCACCGGAATATACATAGTGAATAAGATCATCGAGCAAACAGCCTGTCCCGAATACCGAATCGCCTCCGATATTACTGATCATGGACGCTTCGTCTACTATAAAGAGCGTATCCTTATAGAGATTATCCATCAGTCCAAAGCTTCCAAAGTCGCCGGAGAACCGTTGTTGCCTGTATATTTTTTTATGAATAGTAAAAGCGGAATGATTCGCGTAGGATGAAAAAACCTTCGCAGCCCGCCCTGTGGGAGCCAGTAACACGGTTTTTTGCTTAAACTCTGTCATTGTTTTAACCAGCGCCCCTAGCAAGGATGATTTACCCGTACCGGCATACCCTTTTAATAAAAAAAGGGACTCTTCTTTCTGCAAAAACAGAAAATCAACAATCTTGTCAAGAGCTGATTCTTGTTCCGGGGTCAACTCAAAAGGAAAGTTGGTTTTTATTTTTTCTTTAAAGAAATTACTGATCATAATGGGTTAAAAGACGAATTGACTATCAAAAGTAGTGGATAAAAATATCTTTTTCTAACTTTGTGTACAGAAAATCAAGAATATGTTCTTACCCGAAAATATAGACCTTGGCCGGTCAGAGAAATATATCTTAACCATTCGCGTCAAAACGAACGGCTTTATGTTCTCTATATCCGACCCTAACGCCGGAAAGAGTTTTTGCCTGCGGGAAACCACGTTTTCGGCTAACGACAACTATCTGGATAATATTCAACGAATTGTTTTCGATCTGAATTTTCTCACCCAACGATTCAGAAAAACAAATGTCATATTTGTCTCAAAAGATTATGACCTGGTTCCGGCTTCATATTTTGGGAATAAAGAGAAGGAAACTTTATACAACTTCACCCATGTGGATAAAGTAAGCCATCTATCATCGGGTTTGATAGAGAGCCAGGATATTGTCGCGCTATTCAATATCGACCGGAAAGTTTTCGAGTTCCTTTCCAGAAATCTGTGGACTCCTCAATTTTATCATCACGCCAATCTCCTGGTTAATCTCTTTGAAAAAAGAGGGGGGAATGAAAATGGGGCGAGAATGCATCTTAACTTCCATGATGAATTTATGGATATTATTTGTTTCTCGAATGGGAAGTTGCTTCATTGCCTTTCATACGAAAACGAACCTGTTAACAATCAACTCTACTTCATCCTTAAATTATGGGAACGGTATGAGCTGGATCAGCTAAAAGACTTTCTTTATATATCGGGGAACGCGGATAAGTTTATTATCAGCCGTTTGCATGATTATATTAAGAACGTAGAATTTGTCAACGCCCCAAGTGAAATACATTTTTGGAGCGAGGACGCGCGGAAAGCTCCTCTCGATTTACTATCTTTGATATTATGAGAATAATAAGCGGAAAGTATAAAGGCCGTAGATTCGACCCACCCAAAAGCTTTAAAGCAAGGCCGACAACCGATATGGCCAAAGAGAGCCTTTTTAATGTACTGAATAACGATATAGACTGGGAGGAAACCTCAGCTCTGGACTTATTTGGCGGAACAGGAGGAATCAGCTTTGAGCTAATATCCAGAGGATGCCCGCGTGTCGTCTGTGTCGAAAAAAATTTCAATCATTCGACATTCATTGAAAAAACCAAAGGAGAATTAAAGATACAATCGGAAATGGCTTTACTCAAAATGGATGTATTCAGCTATCTGGAACACTGCAAAGAACAATTTGACCTTATTTTTGCCGACCCGCCGTATGATCTGAAAAATTTTGAAGAAGTACCTCATTTAATCTTCGGGAAAGACCTGATAAAACCGGAAGGAACTTTTATTCTGGAACATCCGAGAGACTACGATTTTTCGAATCTGCCGCTGTTTGAAAGTAAAAGAGTATATGGCAGTGTAAATTTCAGCATATTCAGGAAATAGCGATTTGTAAAGGATTTAAGGATAGGCAACCTATATAAAAAAGAAAAGGTTGTCATCCCGACAACCAATCTTCATTGTTAACCTTAAATCTAATACCATGAAAAACACAGTACAAAGATAAGTGATTTTTATGTTATAAAACATGTTTTGCCGTTTTTCTTCTATATCTTAATATTATTTAACCAAATAACGTCTGAAAATAAAATGAGGCTGCCTCAAAAGTAAAATTACACTATCAAAGTGTTATCCTCTTTGTCATCCTGAGTGCAACGAAGGATCTCATTCCTCAGGAAAGGAGATGTTTCACTCCTGTTGGCTCCGCCGATTTGCAATTCAACATGACAACCAACGGTCACAGGAGCGTAGCGTATGTAAATAGATATAAGAAAATACTTTTGAGACAGCCTCATCCATTATATAATCAGCACGATATTACATCATGCCACCCATACCGCCGCCCATTGGAGGCATTGGAGCTGGATTATCTTCTTTCTTATCAGCGATGATGCATTCTGTAGTAAGGAACATACCTGCGATAGATGCCGCGTTTTCAAGAGCTACACGAACAACCTTAGCAGGATCGATAACACCTGAAGCATTCAGATTTTCGTAAACATCTGTACGTGCATTATAACCGAAATCATCTTTTCCTTCACGTACTTTTTGAACGACTACCGCACCTTCTTTTCCACTGTTAGCAACTATTTGGCGAAGAGGTTCTTCAATAGCACGTTTTACGATTTCAACACCTGTAGTCTCATCTTCGTTCTCACCCTTCAGATTTTCGAGAACGCTGATAGCGCGGATATATGCTACACCACCTCCGGGAACTGTACCTTCTTCGATAGCAGCGCGAGTAGCGGAAAGGGCATCATCCACACGGTCTTTCTTCTCTTTCATTTCTACTTCCGACGGAGCGCCTACATAAAGAACAGCTACACCACCTGCCAATTTAGCAAGACGTTCCTGCAACTTTTCTTTATCATAGTCAGATGTAGTCTTTTCCATCTGAGTTCTGATTTGGCCAACACGAGCGGCAATAGCATCTTTAGCGCCGGCACCGTTCACGATGGTTGTGTTGTCTTTATTGATTGTAACTTTGTCTGCTGTACCGAGCATGTCGATCGTAGCGGCTTCCAGTTTAAGACCCCTTTCTTCAGAAATTACAGTACCACCTGTAAGGATAGCGATGTCTTCCAACATTTCTTTGCGGCGGTCGCCGAATCCGGGAGCTTTCACCGCAGCGATTTTAAGACCCGCGCGAAGACGGTTAACCACAAGTGTAGTCAATGCTTCCGAATCGATATCTTCTGCGATGATAAGTAATGAGCGTCCCGATTTAAGAGCAGATTCCAGGATTGGAAGGATATCTTTCAATACAGAGATTTTCTTATCATGGATCAAGATATATGGATTTTCCAGATCTGCTTCCATTTTTTCTGTATCAGTCACAAAATAGGGAGAGATATACCCTCTGTCGAATTGCATACCTTCTACTACATCTACGTAAGTATCAGTACCTTTAGCTTCTTCAACTGTGATTACGCCTTCTTTTTTCACTTTACCCATAGCCTCCGCGATCAGTTTACCGATAGTTTCGTCGCCATTCGCAGATATTTTAGCTACGTGTTCTATTTTTTGCAAGTCGTCACCCACAGCTATAGACTGAGATTTGATATTCTCTACAACCTTAGCCACAGCTTTGTCGATACCACGTTTCAAATCCATTGGGTTTGCCCCGGCAGTAACGTTTTTAAGACCTACACTAACGATAGACTGAGCCAATACAGTAGCGGTAGTTGTTCCGTCACCGGCATCATCATTTGTTTTCGAAGCTACTTCTTTTACAAGCTGAGCTCCCATATTCTGGAAAGCTTCTTCCAATTCTATTTCTTTCGCTACTGTTACACCGTCTTTAGTGATGTGAGGTGCACCGAATTTCTTTTCGATGATCACATTACGGCCTTTTGGCCCAAGTGTCACCTTTACTGCATTAGCCAATGCATCAACTCCTTTTTTTAGCTCGTCGCGAGCATCTATGTTAAATTTAATTTCTTTTGCCATAATATTTTTGAGTTTATATGTTTTTTAGATTTCTAGTTTACTAGTAATTTATTTAGTAAAATTATGACTAGTAGACCAGTATACTTTCAACTAGTACACTGAATTAGATAATTGCAAGAATGTCAGACTGACGCATGATGAGGTAAACCTCGCCCTCAAGTTCGATTTCTGTTCCGGCATATTTACCATAAAGAACCTGATCTTTCGGTTTTACGACCATTTCTTCGTCCTTTGTTCCGTTTCCTACTGCAACAACTTCACCCTTTAGAGGTTTCTCTTTAGCTGTATCCGGGATAATAATTCCTCCTACACTTTTTTCTTCAGCAGCGGCAGGTTTAATAAGCACTCTGTCTGCCAGTGGTTTAATACTCATAATTCTTAATTTTTAAAATTGTTATATTATAATTTTGACATATTCTGCTTTGAAAGCAGCGAAATGTGTGCCAAAAACGGTTTCTGCTTTTTTGACAGTGTTCAAACTATTCCATGCTGACAAGTCGTCATTTTTGACATAAAAAAAAGAAATGGAGAACAAAGATAATGAAGATAGGCAGAATAGAATATTAGAGTTTATATTTAATAAAAGATTATTCTATTTATTTACAGGTGTTTATACATAGTTGATTTTTTAACCACAGAGTTGCACCGAGTTAAATATCACGGAGTTACACCGTGATACACCGTGAAC
>BNXH01000049.1 GCA_025999435.1 Bacteroidia bacterium
AACCAATATATATAATTGCAGCAAAAACAATAGTAAAGAGAAGACCTAGTATTATCTCACCGGCAGAGCCACTGGCAAATGCTTCTCGCGGTTTTTTCAGGTAAAGAAAAACTGTTGAATCGAAGTGAAATCCCCAATAAGGATATATGATAATGTCTACGACTGTAATGATAGCGATAATGGAAAGGATGATAATAAAATAAACATTAAATGTCCGGGCAATGTATTGCGGTTTGATCCAGATTGAGAAGATCAGAATTAAAGCAGGAATCGCTGTGAAGTAGCCACTCATAGATAAATCGAGAGGAAGCCCATGATACAGTATCTGATATACATCGGAAGCAGAAACGCCACCACCCAGAGACGAATGAATAAGGGTGAAAGCAACTTTCCCTATACAGAAGATCAGAACGAAATAAAAGAATATGGTAATAAATAAAAGTATGCGCTGTTTCATTTGATATATGGCTATTCGTACGACAAAGATACGAGTTCTGAAAAAAAAGTCGCGGCTATTTATGAAATTTCAACACATATTGCCTCTATTATGTAAAAACAGATGTAGAACTCCTTAAATATTAATATCATGGCTAACATAGAAACAGGTGGTAATGACGCTAAAAAGGGAAAACCACAAAGAAAATTATTAAGGGTAGATTTCACTCCAATGGTAGATATGAACATGTTACTGATCACTTTCTTTATGTTCTGTACTACGCTTAGTATTCCTCAAATTATGGATATTGCCATGCCGGATACACGAGGTGGAGAAAGCCTGATACCCGAATCAAAGTCTTTAACTGTAATTTTGGGCGAAAACGACAAGGTTTTTTATTACGAAGGAAAAGCAAATTATGAAGATTATACCTCATTGAAAGAAACAGATTATAAAGGTATGCGTGATATACTGCTTTCCAAGAATAATATAAACTTATCTAAAATAAAAGACCTGAGATTGAAACGGAGCAAAAAGCAAATCTCTGACGAAGAATTCAAGGCTGAAGTGACTAAAGTAAATAAGTTGGAAAGTGGAATTTATACTCTTATAAAACCGACCAAAGACTCTAACTTTAAGAATCTGGTAGATGCCTTGGACGAAATGCAAATATGCGGTGTTGGCAAGTATATGATCGTTGAGCCGAATGAAGGGGATGATTTTTTGATGGAGAACCTAAAAACCAAAGATCAATTAACGGCAATGGCAGAACGTCCTGAATAAAACTACATTGTTCTTAATTTTGTATAAATAGCAGAAACTACAGGTTATATAACTTGTAGTTTTTGTTTATCTTTGACTGTGAGTTGATTTCTATGGATTACAGAATTATTATTTAAGGTTCTGAGGGGAAAAATAGGCTGAAAATAAGTCAATCATACAGTTTCAATTTAAATGAATTTAGCAGAAAACCTATATGACACAACTAGCTTTGCATCGGGAAAAATTGTATCTTTGTCCTGCTTTTTTATATATTGAAAATTATAAATATGAACATAAAAATATTTGAATTCAACCCTATCAGTGAGAATACATATGTGGCGTACGATGAGACCAACGAATGTGTTATCATCGATCCCGGATGCTTTTTCCCTGATGAAAAATCTTTACTTCTCGATTTTATTCTTGATAATGACTTAATCGTAAAACATCTGCTTAATACACACCTGCATTTCGATCATGTGTTTGGCAATCATTTCATACACGAACAATTCCATCTGGAAACCGAAGCGCACAAAGGCGATGAGTTCCTGCTGGAACAATTGCCGGGGCAAATGAAGATGTTCGGATTCAGTAGCGAAGGAGTACAAGTACCTAAAATAGGAAAGTACCTGAAAGAAAATGATGTAGTAACCTTTGGCAACCAAAGAATGATTGTGTTGGAGATTCCCGGACATTCGCCCGGAAGTATTGTCTTCTATAATCAGGAAGCCGGATGTGTCTTTGTTGGAGATGTCCTGTTTCGCGGCAGTGTCGGACGTACCGATTTGGTGGGTGGTAATCATCGGCAATTGATTGATGGAATCAAGGAAAAGCTCCTTACCCTTCCTCCCGATACTGTTGTTTATTCGGGACATGGACCACTAACTACCATCAGAGAAGAAATGAGAAACAACTTTTACTTACAATAAACCGAAAAAATACATGAAAACTCAAAAATTTCAAGATCGCCATATAGGCATCAATCCGGAAGAAGAAAAACTGATGTTGTCTAAGGTAGGAGTAAAATCGCTGGATGAATTAATTGACCAGACGATACCTGCCAATATACGCTTGCAAGGTGGATTAAATTTACCCGAAGCGTTGAGCGAACATGAGTATGCGGAAGAAATGGCTTTAATGGCATCAAAGAACCGTATTTGTGCTTCATATATAGGGATGGGTTGGTACGATACAATATGTCCTGCTCCTATCTTTCGTAATGTTTTCGAAAACCCTGTGTGGTACACATCATATACTCCTTATCAAGCTGAAATATCGCAGGGGCGTCTTGAAGCTTTGATGAACTTCCAGACAATGGTAAGTGATCTTACCGGTCTTCCTCTTTCAAATTGCTCTCTATTGGATGAGGCTACTGCCGGAGCTGAGGCCGCCACCATGATGTTTGCCCTTCGTAGTCGCGAACAAGTGAAAGGTGAGGTAAACAAACTGTTTGTGGATAAAAATATTTTTCCGCAGACTCTTGCTGTTATCAATACCCGTATGGAGCCTCAGGGTATAAAAGTCGTAGTAGGGAATTATCAGGATGTAAATCTTGCCGATGGATTTTTCGGGGCAGTAATACAATATCCTAATTCTAACGGGAATATTCTGGATTATGCCGCTTTTACGGAAAAGGCTCATGCGGCGGATTGTAAGGTTGCCGTAGCCACCGACCTGATGGCTCTGACCTTGCTTGTTCCTCCGGGCGAATGGGGTGCGGACATTGCATTCGGAAGTAGCCAGCGTTTCGGTATCCCGATGTTTTACGGTGGTCCTTCCGCAGGATTCTTTGCTACAAAAGACGAATATAAGCGGAATGTGCCGGGACGTATTATCGGCGTATCAAAAGATGCTTACGGCAAATCGGCATACCGCATGGCCTTGCAGACACGCGAACAGCATATTAAACGCGAAAAAGCAACTTCGAATATCTGTACGGCGCAAGCTCTGTTAGCAACGATGTCCGGATTTTATGCTGTTTATCATGGGCCTGAAGGATTAAAAGATATTGCTACTCAAATACATTCAGCAACAGCTTTGATTGCTGATGAATTGAAAGAATTGGGATATACAGTGTTGAATGAGCAGTATTTCGATACTCTTAAAATAGGCTTGCCTAGTGGGGTGTCACAATATACAGTGCGTGAATATGCCGAAATGCGCGATATTAACCTCCGCTATTATGAAGCCGGAGAAGTGGGCGTAAGTATCGATGAAACGATTACAGAATATAAAGTCCATGAATTATTGGCTGTATTTTCTCTGGCGGCAGGACGTCAGGAAGTATTCATGATCGACGATCTTCCTGAGAAGATAACGATAAAAGATACTTTCTTGCGCAAGAGCGAATATCTGACGCATGAAGTATTTAATAACTACCATACCGAAACCGAGTTGATGCGCTACATTAAGCGTCTCGACAGAAAAGATATTTCGTTGGCTCACTCTATGATTTCGCTTGGTTCGTGTACAATGAAGCTGAACGCGGCCTCAGAACTACTCCCTTTATCATTGGGCGGATTTCAGAATATTCATCCGTTTGCTCCAAAATCACAAACTCAGGGATATACCGAGTTGATAGAAGAGCTTGGCGAATATCTGAAGGAAATTACCGGTTTTGCAGGAGTCAGCTTCCAGCCCAATTCGGGTGCGGCAGGAGAATATGCGGGGCTTATGACGATACGTAAGTATCAGGAAAATACAGGTCAGGGACATCGCAATATTATACTTATTCCGTCATCAGCTCATGGAACAAACCCGGCGTCGGCTATTCAGGCGGGTTATCAAACAGTGACAGTCGATTGCGATAGCCATGGCAACGTAGTAGTCGAGGATCTTCAAGCTAAAGCAGATCAGCACAAAGATAATCTGGCTGCTTTGATGATAACCTACCCTTCTACGCATGGTATATTTGAAAAAGAAATCAGAGAAATCTGTAAGATTGTACACGAAAAAGGTGGACAGGTGTATATGGATGGAGCCAACATGAATGCGCAGGTAGGCTTGACCAATCCGGGCTTTATCGGGGCGGACGTTTGTCACTTGAATCTGCATAAAACATTTGCGATTCCTCACGGAGGTGGAGGTCCGGGAGAAGGTCCTATATGCGTGGCAGAACATTTAATTCCATTCTTGCCACATCATCCTGAAGTAGATGGAAGTTCTGTTAATACTGTATCTTCTGCGCCTTATGGAAGTGCCGGTATTTTACCTATTACCTACGGTTATATCCGTATGATGGGTGGGGCGGGACTAACTCACGCCACGAAGATTGCTATCCTGAATGCTAACTATTTAGCTGAATGTTTTAAAGATACATACGGAGTTGTCTATACCGGAACAACAGGCAGGGTAGGACATGAGTTGATCTTGGAGTGCCGTAAAGTAAAAGAAACTTCAGGAATAACCGAATCGGATATTGCAAAACGCCTGATGGACTACGGATACCATGCGCCTACATTGTCTTTCCCTGTTCATGGTACGCTTATGATAGAGCCGACAGAAAGCGAAAGTCTGACAGAATTGAACCATTTTGTGGATACAATGAATCAGATATGGGCAGAAATCAAGGAGGTGGAAAACGGAACATATACGAAAGAAGATAATGTACTCGTAAATGCGCCGCATCCTGAATACGAAATTTGTGCCGATGAATGGAAACATGCTTATTCTCGTTCGAAGGCCGCCTATCCGCTTGATTTTGTCAAAGAAAATAAATTCTGGATCAATGTGGCCCGTCTGGATAATG
Source organism: Bacteroidia bacterium (assembly GCA_025999435.1). Lineage (GTDB taxonomy): Bacteria > Bacteroidota > Bacteroidia > Bacteroidales > Dysgonomonadaceae > Dysgonomonas. Next base: position 4,947 of record BNXH01000049.1, read on the forward strand.
CCTATGGAGACAGGAATCTTATTACTTGTCTTTGCGACATGGGATAAATGAATGTGTTTAATATAAACTTTAGTTGCGTTAATTTGTTTATTAATTTTAAAAGTAGAAAATATGAATATGAAAGTTTTTATAATTACATTTGTCGCGATGCTTGGTTTAGTAATGACTATTCAAGCACAAAAGCCAAAAAGTGATAAAGAAACAGTCGTTTTCGATGTGTCCATGACATGTGAAAACTGCCAGAAAAGAATTGAAAAGAACATCGCTTTCGAAAAAGGTGTTACCGATATGAAAGTTGATCTTGCTAATAAAACTGTACAGATAGAATATAAACCAAGCCAAACAACAGTAGAGAAGCTTCAGGCTGCAATCGTAAAGCTGGGTTATGAAGTAAAAATACACAATAAAGAACAAAAAAGAAACTAAGTATGAAAAAATTATTTATTCTTGTTGCTGCAATAGCTATGCTATATAGCTGTGGTGGCAATACTCAAAAAACACAGGAACAAACTACACCGGAAACAACTCAGATTGGAGATGGGCACAATGCCAGAAATTCATTGGACTATCAAGGTACGTATACAGGAAAAGTGCCTACGGCCAGTGGTGAAGGAATGCTGGTATCGCTTACGTTGGAAGATAGTACCTATGTGAAAAAAACAGAATATATCGGCAAAAAAGAGATATTCGAGGACAAAGGTAAATATACATGGAATGCAGAAGGAAATACCGTTATTCTCGATGGGATAAAGGGTGCGCCGAATCAGTATTTCGTGGGCGAAAATACCCTTATCCAACTGGATATGGAGGGTAAAAAGATAACAGGAGAATTAGCTGATCAGTATATTCTCACAAAATAAAAATTTACTGAATAATTTGATAGCCCTTTACTTATTCTCAGGTAAAGGGCTTCTTTTTTTATATTTATGTCATAATGACTAAAAAATATCAAGATGTTGTTTCATATTGATGTGAAATGCTTATCTTTGCAGATAAAATGATTTTGAAACAATGTAAATATAAAAAATGAGCTACCTAATCAAGCCAAATCAATACCACGCCTTACTCGATCTTCAACAGACGGAGATGGGCATCAAGCAGATAAAAGATTTTTTTCAACAGAACTTATCATCGGAACTTCGCCTAAGAAGAGTGACAGCGCCGTTGTTTGTCCTCAAAGGAATGGGAATTAATGATGATTTGAATGGGATAGAGCGAGCTGTGAGTTTCCCTATAAAAGATATGGGGGATGAACGAGCCGAAATAGTACATTCTTTGGCCAAGTGGAAAAGGTTGACTTTAGCGGATTATCAAATAAATGAGGGTTACGGTATATATACCGATATGAATGCGATCAGGGCTGACGAGGAGTTGGGTAATTTACATTCTCTGTATGTAGACCAATGGGATTGGGAGATGGTGATGTCGCTGAAAGATCGGAATATAGAATTTCTTAAAAAGGTAGTAGAGCGTATATATGCGGCTTTAGTTCGTACCGAATATCTTGTGTATGAGCTGTTCCCTTCAATTATACCTATATTACCAAAAGAAATTGCATTTATACATTCGGAGGAATTATTGCAGAGATATCCGGATCTTACCGTTAAGGAAAGAGAAAATAAAATCGCTAAAGAATATGGCGCGGTATTCCTGATTGGTATCGGGGGAGCATTGAGTAATGGCAAGCCACACGATGGCCGGGCTCCTGATTATGATGATTGGATTACACGTTCCGAGAATGGCTATAAAGGATTAAATGGCGATCTTATTGTTTGGAATCCTGTCCTTCAACAAGGAATGGAATTGTCATCTATGGGTATCAGGGTGGACAAGGATGTCTTGCAGGAGCAGTTAAGAATATCGGGGCAAGAGTCACGAAAAGAACTGTATTTTCATAAACGATTACTAAACGGAGAACTTCCTCAGTCTATAGGAGGAGGTATAGGGCAGTCTCGATTATGTATGTTTTATCTCCGTAAAGGTCACATTGGAGAGATTCAGGCCGGTATCTGGCCGTGTGAAATGCGCAAGGAAGCTGAATTGCTCGGCATGCCTCTTATCTAATAGAGGTTTACAGGCGAAAGTCCATATAGTACACACGGGTCGCGGATACGCAACCCGTGTTTTTTAATGGTTAAAAAACGTTATTCTATAGATAGGAAGAGGGAATAAGTCTGGTATCCGATTATTTAGAGCCTGTTTAAATTTTACCAAAACATTTTATTATAGCTCTTTTTTCGTTCATTTTCAGTCTCTTTTTATCTGATTTTTCCCTTTCTTCAGCTTGAATAGCCCGCTATTCGCGCTTCAGAAAAGAATAAATCATTCTAAAAATAGTTCTGAAAATCGGAACGAATAAAATTTAAACAGGTTCTTAAAATTAATGATTTTCCTATCTTTATACTTTAAGGTTTATTTTGAACTTTGTATTGAGGAAAAAATCATAAAAATTCATGGAAAATAAAGTAACTATTTATTGTACAAACACTGAGTCTTATAAAGATATTCCTGTTGGAACAAATCTCATTCAAATACTTAAAGAGTTCGACGTAAAGTCCAGACACAAGATTGTGACGGCGAAAGTTAATAACAAAACCGAACCACTGACTTATCAGGTATATAATAATAAAACCGTAAACTTTATAAGTCTTTCCGAACCTTCCGGTATGCGGGCCTATGTCCGTTCATTGTGTTTCTTGTTTAGCCGGGCAGTGGCGGAGGTTTGTCCGAATGCCCAGCTATTGATAGAGCATCCTATATCACTAGGTTATTTTTGTCGGATAAACAATGTTTCGACGGTTGATCAGGACATGGTAGATGCAATCAAGGCGAAGATGCAAAAGTATATTGATGCCGATATTCCGTTTCAATGTGTGGAAGAAGAAACGGTCCGGGTTGTAGAAATGTTCAGAGAAAGGGGGTTCGAAGATAAAGCGATTTTATTGGAAACATCGGGAGAACTGTATTCTAAATATTATAAAATGAATGGAGCTGTCGATTATTTCTATGGTTGTTTAACTCCTTCCACTGGATATGTAGATTTGTTTGATCTCGAATTATACAATGATGGCCTGTTATTGCGCATCCCTAACCGTGAAAATCCGGTAAAATTGGAGCCTGTCATTCCTCAGAAAAAAATGTACAATATTTACAAGGAACATTTAAAGTTTCTGAATATCATAGGCTTGGATAATGTGGGTGATATGAACAAGGCGAATCAGAAAGGAGAAATGCCGAGAATAATCAAAATATCGGAGGCATATCAGGAAAAAGCGATCGCTAATATTGCGACAGAGATAGTTTCTCATACGGGAAATGGCATAAAAGTAGTTTTAATATCGGGTCCGTCGTCGTCCGGAAAAACTACATTCAGAATGAGGCTCGAGGTGCAACTGATGGTCAATCTGATTAGGCCGGTGGGATTGTCGCTGGATGACTATTTTGTAAATAGGGAAAATACTCCTTTGGATGAAAATGGAGGATATGACTTTGAATCATTATATGCTCTCGATATACCTAAGTTTAACGAAGACTTGGAGATGTTACTGAGAGGGGAAGAAGTTGAATTACCGACTTTCAATTTTACAACAGGTCAAAGAGATTATAAAGGACACAAGCTTCAGCTGGAAAAAAACTCTATTCTGGTCATAGAAGGAATACACGGATTGAACCCTGAATTGACACGTAGTATACCGGATAACCTTAAATATAAAATATATGTATCGGCGCTTACGACTATTTCATTAGATGACCACAACTGGATACCGACAACAGACAATCGGTTGCTACGCCGCCTGGTACGCGACTATCGCTATCGTAATTATTCTGCGATAGATACGATTTCCCGTTGGCCTAGTGTGAGGAAGGGAGAGGATAAGTGGATATTTCCATATCAGGAAAATGCGGATGTGATGTTCAATTCGGCGATGATGTATGAATTGGCCGCTTTAAGAAAATATGCAGAGCCTATATTGTCTCAAGTACCGAATAATGTGCCCGAATATGCTGAGGCATACCGATTGTTGAAATTCTTGAAGTATTTCAATTATATAAATGACAGGGAGTTACCTCCTACGTCTTTATTAAGGGAATTTTTAGGAGGAAGTAGTTTTAAATATTAATGTTAATCAGTAGTTTTGAAGGAGTTAAGTAGTAGTATGCTCTTCTACTGAACTCCTTCAAAACTACTGATAAAACTATTCGGTCATACGCTTAATAATGCTATACGCTTCTATAATACCCATCTCTCCGGCTTTACGCATATCCTCAAGACCACGATCCTTGTCTCTTACCTGGAAACGGGCTAGCCCCCGGTTATAATAAGCTTCCGCGAATTGAGGGTCACGCCTTAACGCCTCGTTATAGTCTAATATAGCAGCCCTGTAATCTCCCTGTTTATAGCGTATTTCAGCTCTGTTGAAATAAGCATAGACAAATTCCGGGTTGAGTTCTATTACTTTATTATAGTTCTTTTCTATAAGTTCATATTCCATTTTTCCGGGATTTATCGATGGAGTTACATCTTTTAACGGAGTTTCCTTTTTTATTCCGGTGGAGTTTAAAGCTAATATATCCGGCTGTTCTGTTCTCTTTTCATATTCAGGCATATTTTCCCTTAAATTTACCTGCTTTGTATATACGACAGCTAAGTTGAAGTATGCCAGCGTATATTTGGGATCTATAGTAGTCGTCTTATTGAAGTCTTCTATTGCGCTTGCAAAATCCTGGACAAGTAAATAATCCATTGCACGTGCAAAATAATAATCTGCATTGTTAGGTGAATCCGCGATTCGTTTCGACAAATCTTCAATGGAGTTGAAGTGCTCTTGTATTTGCAATTCATTTAAGGAAGCTTCACTGTTGGTAATCCTCAATTTTCGATGAAGAACCGATTTTTTGTTTAAGGCATCCACCAATTGGCTGAAATATACAAAACGTCTGATTTCGCTTGGCTTTTCGTAATATGTTACAATAAACCTTGGTTCTAACTCCAGATTGACCTGTTTGTTTTGTATCCGGCCTCTGGCTTTACTTTCGTATTTACTTTTTTCTTCCTCTTTTTTATCGGCTACAACAAGTAAGCTGAATTTATCTATGTCTTTATCTGATTTTTCTCTTGTTTTTGTAACTTCTTCCTCGGTAATGCCTTTTGCTGCTAACTCTTTGTTCTTCCTGCTTTCCTCGTTGCGGGCATAATTAAAATCCCGTTCGGCTCCTTTTAAGTCATTTTGTCTGCGCTTAATTTCTGCACGGGCATAAAATCCATGGTAAAATTCAGGGTATTCCGCTAAAACGACGTTCAAATCTTCTAATGCGCCGTTGTAGTCTCCAATATTATTTTTTATCAAAGACCGGTTGAAATATGCGATATAGTTATTCGGTTCATATTTAATAACTACGTCGAAATCGGCTATAGCACGGTTGTCATCTCCTACCTGGGACCTTAGTAACCCTCTGTTAAATCTGGCAATGATACTATTTGGGTCAAGGTCGATAACTTTATCATAATCGGCCATTGCACCTCTGAGGTCATTTTTCGAATATCTTATTAATCCCCTGTTTATATAGTTGCCTGATTGTAACGGATCTAATTTTATAGATTCATTCAAGTCTGCTAAGGCATTATCATAATCTTTTTTGTAATAGTGTAAAAGTCCTCTCATCGAATAAGATTGAGGGTAATATTTATCCAGCTTAATGGCTTGGTCATAGTTTTCGAAGGCTTTAATTGTATCGCCTTTTTCCTGATACATAGCTCCTCTGGTCAAAAAGCCCTGGGTAAATGCCGGGTATATTTTCAATAGAGTATTTAAGTATTGCTCTGCTTCGTCGTAGTTTTTCTTCTGAATATTTACGACTCCCATGTTGATGAGTGTAAACTTATCGTTTGGAGAAACCTCTAGTGTTTTTTTATAATCTACTAATGCCCCTTCATAATTATTCTGGTTTTGACGGGCATCAGCTCTAAGTTGGTAAGCTTTAGACATGAACGGGTTCCGTTCAAGAGCTAAAGTACAATCATCTTCGGTTCCTTTGTAATCATCAAGATAATATTTTGCTACAGCCCTAAAGAAATAAGGTTCGGCAAGATAAGGCTTTGCTTGTATGGCTTGATTAAAATATTGGATAGCCAGCACGTAATCCTCATAATAGAGCGCATTGCGCCCTATAAGGATAACCCTGTCTGTATTTATCTGAGCAGAGGAAAACTGGCTGCTTAGAAGAAGGAGCACAGCAAAAATAATTTTCTTCACAATAGACAGATTATATGTTTTTAGTCAGGCAAATATATAAATAATACATTAACAAAAAAGAAGAGAGGCTATTTAGACCTCTCTTTTTAATATATTTTTTAGTTTTCGAAATAATCATCGTGGTAGTAGGAATTTTTCTTGAGATAATAGGTCTTGTCCCCATAATAACGGGATGTTCCATAATATCCTTCTCTGCCTTTAACATCATTGAATACAAGTGCGATATTTTCGACTCCATCATATTTTAGTTGGTTGATCACACTCTTGAAGAATGACTTGTTTGTTTTCGCACGGCGAACCACAAATAGAGTCGTATCAGCGATTGACGAAAGGATATATGCATCTGACACTAATCCTACCGGGCTACAGTCGATAATTACATAATCGTAAGTTTCTTTCAAATGTTCCAATACCTGTTTTGTCTTAGCCGTTTTTATCAATTCACTCGGATTAGGAGGTAAAGTTCCCGCGGGAATAATATCGAATCCATAGTCAGGGTGTGAAATGATTATATCTTCAAGTTCTACCTGGCCTATCAGGTAGTTGGAAATTCCTTTTTGCGTCTCTATCTGCAATGTCTTTCCTACCGATGGACGTCTTAGGTCGAGGTCGACTATAATTACTTTTTTGCCCATCAGTTGGTATACCGATGCTATATTAGTTGCGATGAAGGTTTTTCCATCAGCCGGCTCGGTGGATGATACCAATACAGTTATCTTATTTTCACGCTGAGCCATATATTCAATCCTGACTCGCATGTTCCGGAAAGATTCGGCGAAACTGGATTTTGGATAGTTTTTAACGAGCACAACACCGTTATTTAATTTTTTCGATATATTCTCGATCGTTCCGATAACAGGAAGTCCTGATATTTTTTCGCAATCTTCTTTTGTCATGATCGCGAAATTGATGATCTCTTCTTTGAATATAACAAAAATAAGAGGGATAATCAAACTAATCAAAAAGAAGTACATATAATTTTTGTTGATCTCTCCTCCGTTCATGGCGCCTCCTATTGTCCGAGGCCATTCCCATACGTAGTTGTCGGGCATGTTCGATGCCTTCTGTATCTTTGCTTCATATTGCCTCTGTGTTAAGAACTGATGATACATCTGATTAACGTCATATTCACGCTGAAATTTAACCAGGTCCCGTTCTTGAGGAGGAAGATTTTCCAGCTTATCATACGTTGTCTGATATTTTTTTATTAAAATATTTTTTTGATCTTGCAGAGCCATCTGGCTACCTTGAATTTCTTTCAGTATTTTCATTCTAAGCTCATTCAGCTCATTTATAGTAGAGGTGTATAATGGGCTTTTCGGCCCTAGATTTTTAGCCTTTACTATAATTCCATTATATTGATTAATGTAAGCGCTTAGCCTGGCGGCTGCAACACCTTCCAGGCCTAGAGTAGCGGGATCGATCAATTCTGTATTCCCCTTTATGTTAGGGGCCACTTTATCTGTAACAATAAGCATTGCTTTTTCTTGAATAGCTAAAATATCTTTTTCTTCGTCGGCTTTGTCGAGTTCCTTTCTAAACTCAGAGGATGAAATTTCATAGACACCTGTTTCTTTTTGAAACTTCTCTAATTTTAATCTGGATATATTCAAAGAGTCGTTTATAAGATTTATCTGAACTTCAAGAAAGTCAATCGTTAAATCTGCCTGTTCGTTT
>BNXH01000050.1 GCA_025999435.1 Bacteroidia bacterium
ATTGGGGGCGTCAAACGATGTCGTATTGTCAAAGAACGCTTGCGATGTACTAAATTTGGTTTTGATGATACGGTTATGCTTATCGCCTGTGGCTTGCATAACTTCCGTATATCATTGAAATATAACGAAATATAAATTTAATCTATATAATGTCTAATATTGTTATCAGGAAGGCTTCTCGCGAAGATTGCCCGCGATTAATGGCATTAGTAAAAGGATTGGCTGAGTATGAAAAAGCCCCTGAAGAAGTGACCGTTTCTCTTTCTCATTTTGAGGAAAGCGGATTTGGTGATAACCCTGTATGGTGGGCATTTGTAGCGGAGATAGACGGATGGGTTTGCGGATTTTCTTTATATTATATCAGATATAGCACGTGGAAAGGGCGGAGGATATATCTGGAGGATATATATGTAGAGCCGGAAATGCGAGGAAAAGGAATCGGCGCAATGCTTTTTGATGCTGTCATGCAGGAGGGCAAAAGCGGAGATTTCAGTGGAATGATGTGGCAGGCATTGGATTGGAATCAGCCGGCTCTTGATTTTTACAGTAAATATGGTACACGCTTTGACGAAGAATGGGTTAATTGCTCGATAGAGTTCAAGGATGTTTGATTTAAATATGGATAAAATAAGAAGAGGTTGTCCCAAAAGGTTTTTTAGACGTCATCGCGAAGGTAATAGCCCGAAGCAATCCATTAATAATCAATGATCTGGATTGCTTCACTTTGTTCGCAATGACGGGAATCTCATCTTTTTGGACAGCCCGTTCGTTTATACTGTATCTGAGAATCAATTATTTTTTATGTAATTTACAATCCAGTCTCCTACTTCCGATGTAGAGTGGGCTTTTCCATCTTTTAGCGAAATATCTTCAGTAACTACTCCTGCATTCATCGACGCTGCTACAGCATTACGTATAAGAGCGCCTTCTTGATGAAGGTCGAAGGCATATTCAAACATTAAGGCTGCTGAAAGAATTGTTGCTAATGGGTTTGCAATGTTTTTTCCTGTTGCTTGCGGATATGATCCGTGTATAGGTTCGAATACTGACGTATGTACACCGATAGAAGCAGAAGGAAGCATACCCAATGAACCTGTAATAACCGATGCCTCGTCAGTCAGTATATCCCCGAAAAGGTTCTCGGTGACAAGCACATCGAAACGTTTAGGCCATTGAATAATTTGCATGGCAGCATTATCGACAAACATATATTCTGTTTCCACTTCCGGGTATTGTTTCTCTATTTCTTGTGCAACTTGTCTCCACAGGCGCGATGTACATAAAACATTAGCCTTATCTACAACTGTTACTTTATTGCGGCGCATTTTCGCATATTTGTAGGCCAGGTGCAGGATGCGTTCCACCTCTTCACGTGTATATACACAGGTATCATAGGCTGTATCGCCATCTTCGCTACGTCCTTGTGGGCGTCCAAAATAAAGGCCTCCCGTCAGCTCTCTGATACACATAAAGTCGGCTCCATCTACCAGATCGGCACGAAGAGGCGATTTATGTATCAATGAGGGGAATGTAGACACCGGGCGGATATTGGCATATAACCCTAATTTTTTGCGCATAGCCAGCAATCCTTGTTCGGGACGTACTTTTGCCGATGGATTATTATCATATTTCGGATCGCCGATAGCTCCGAACAGAACAGCGTCGGAAGTCATACATAGCTCATGGGTTCCATCAGGGTAGGGATTGCCAACCTGATCGATAGCCGAAGCTCCAACCAGTCCGTATTCATATGACAGTTCATGTCCGAATTTCTCACATATAGCTTCAGTTACGCGTAAAGCTTGTCCGATTATTTCCGGACCGATCCCATCTCCGGGAAGTACTGCAATGTTTAGTTTCATTATATATTTTTTTATTGTTCTTTTATAAATACCAAGTTGCTGGTATACTGCTCTCTACTTACCTATCGCTTCGCGCCATTGGCATATTAGCACATTAATTAATTTTCGAATTTACTACATTTCCTCTATCATATTCAACATCTTCTCTGTTGCTTTTACAGCCGCTTCGGTCTGGTCGGCATCAAGTCCACGGGTTTTGAATGTTTTACCGTTAAATTCCCATGTAATGACTGTTTGCACCAAAGCATCAGTACGACCACCGGGTGGAATATATACAGCGTAATTGGTCAGAGTCGGAGTTGGTTTTCCCAGCCTGGAATAGATTTTATATAAAGCCTTCGAGAAGGCATGGTATTGCCCGTCTCCCGGAGCTGTCCATTCGTGTTCTTGTCCGTCTATTTCTACTTTCACTGTGGCCGTAGGGCGTAGTCCTTTGGTAAGAAGGAAAGCAAAGGAAAGTATCTTGATCCGTTTTTCTTTTTCGTTATTCTTTAATACGTCGGATATGATGTAAGGCAGATCGTCCTGTGTGATTATTTCCTTTTTATCACCTAATTCGATAACACGGTTTGCTACCTTCAACATATCAGCTTCGTCCAGTTCTATACCAAGGGCTTCAATGTTTTTGCGAATATTCGATTTACCGGAGAGTTTGCCCAAAGCATATTCGCGAATCCGTCCGAAACGTTCAGGAAATAAGTCGTTGTAATACAGGTTGTTCTTATTGTCTCCGTCGGCATGGATACCGGCACATTGAGTGAAGACATTATCACCCACAATCGGTTGGTTAGCAGAAATTACCTGTCCTGAATATGATTCGACTATACGGCTGACTTTGTTTATAGCTTCTTCCTTAATAGTTGTTTTTAAGTTCAACTGATCGTGAAATACAGCTATCACACTTGCCAAAGATGCATTGCCGGCACGTTCACCCAATCCGTTCATCGTCACATGCACCCCTTTTACTCCTACCTCGGCAGCAACCATTGTGTTGGCAACACCAAGATCGTAGTCGTTATGTCCATGAAAGTCAAAGTGCAGGTTAGGATAACGGTTTATCATGCGGCGGCAACATCTCCACACGCTGTGAGGATTCAATATACCCAGTGTGTCGGGAAGCATAAACCTTTTTATCGGGAGGTCTTTCATTCCATCCATCATGAAATAGACATAATCCTCGGAATGGATGATGCCATTCGACCAGTCTTCGAGATAAACATTGACTGCAATTCCCATTTTCCGGGCAAGTTCGACTTCATACTTTATGTCGTAAAGATGTTGCTCGGGAGTTTTGCGCAACTGTTCGGTTACATGTTTGTATGAACCTTTTGTAAGTAGGTTTATCGTCTTGCATCCTGTATCTTTTATCCAATTGAGTGATGTGCCCTTGTCTATAAAACCGAGAATTTCGACCTTTTCGATATGACCTGCTGATGTAGCCCAATTCGCAATTTTCTTTACCGTATTGAATTCTCCTTCCGAAACGCGAGCCGATGCTACTTCGATACGGTTGACGCCCAAATCGACAAGCAGCAGGTGCGCTATACTCATTTTCTCCTGAGTGGAAAAGGAAACGCTCGATGTTTGTTCCCCATCGCGAAGGGTTGTGTCCATTATTTCTATCATAAGACTAATTAATAGCCAGTTTAAATTTCATCGAAGGCAGTTATCTATTATATTCCGAACCTTTTCCGTCCAAACATTCCAATTCAGATTACTATTGTATATGTTTTCACATCCCTTTTTAAGCAGAGGTAGCTCATCTTTTTCTATACATTCTTTTATTCTATTAGCAAAACCATCACCATTAGCGGAAAGGTCAAGCCTATAACCATTTTTGCCATTAATGACATAATTGGCAATACCTCCTGTATCGTAAGTGAAAATCGGCAATCCATAAGCACTGGCCTCGCTAAAAGCAATGGCTGAACATTCAGCTCTGGTAGGTAACAGAAGAATGTCCGATTTGGAAATTATTTCTCTCAGTTGTTGATATTCAGAATCTTTGTTTTTGTTTAAAAAGCCAATGGGTTTTATGAAATCATACTTTAAATATTCCTTAGGAGTACCTGTGCCGACAATATATAAATGTGCGTTTATGCCCGATTCATTTAATTTCCTTACACACTCTACAGCTACGTCACCGCCTTTTCTTTTCCATTCTACGCCAAGAAAGAGGATATTCAACGGCCCGTTTGTCTTATTATCCGTATTATTCACCAGTTCTATTCCATCGATATTAGCCCCGAATTCTATAACCGAAATTTTTTCCTCAGGAACGGAATAATATTCGATATACGCTTTTTTAGCCCAGTCCGAGGATACTATAATATGAGTACTGTTTCGGGCTGTTAGTTGTTCTATTTTATTTCCTTCTTTAATATTAAAATCAGATAGATTGAAATAATAATAATTAACCATTAGAGAAAAAGCTGTATCGGAAAGATATACTATTGGTTTATTGGTTTTCAGATACGCTACACAAGAAGACGCAGCCGGTGTAAATATTAGATCAACGGAATCTAACAATTTCTTGTTTGTCTTTTTCGATGATCTTTTGGCAGGATAAGTAAAGTGAGGTGTGAAATTCTTTCCGGAAATCTTACTCATAATCTTTATTATCTTCATATACCTATTGCCCCAAAAGCTCCGTCTTACGGGTATCCAAATAATCTCATGATCTTTACTGAGATTTCTATGGATTTGATATATTGTTCCAGACCAAACATTCTTTTCCAGAGGGTGTTTTGATGTTAAAAAACCAATTTTAGTTTTCTTCATGGTTGTATTTTTTGAAGATTCTATAATATCTGTTCTTCCTCAAATTTCTCCGTCAACTCTTTTTTAGAGAGCAGGTAGTCTATATCATCCAGTCCCTTAAGAAGGCATTCTTTTTTATAAGGGTTTATATCAAAGCTTTCTGATTTTCCGGTTGCATTGTTTGTTATTTCCTGTTTCTCCAGATCGATAGTCAATGTTACTTTCGGATCGGCATTGATGGCAGCAAATATCTCTGTCAAAAATTCGGGAGTGACTATAACCGGCAACACACCATTATTCAAAGCATTGTTTCTGAATATGTCAGCAAAAAAGCTGGAAACGACGGCTCTGAATCCATATCCGGCAATAGCCCATGCTGCATGCTCGCGGCTGGAGCCACTACCGAAGTTTTTTCCTGCGACGAGGATTTTCCCGCTGTATGTCGGATTATTCAACACAAAGTCTGCTTTTGGACTACCGTCTTTGTTGTAGCGCCAATCGGCAAAAAGGTTATCTCCGAAGCCTTCTTTGTCTGTTGCTTTCAGAAAACGGGCCGGTATGATCTGGTCTGTATCCACATTCTCTATCGGAAGCGGAACGTATGTCGATGTTAATGTCTGAAACTTTTCCATAATGTCAATTTGTAAATTAGCGAATTAGCATATTAGCATATTAGCAAATTAAAATGCATCTATTTTCACATTTACTAATTATCTTGATTTAGCTGTTCCGATAATTTTATTAATAATTTTTTGAATAACTTTAATATCTTCTAGTAAGTAATCTATGATAATTAATGCAACATTCTCTTTGTCATCCTGAGGCACGAAGGATCTTGTTCCTTAAAAGCGGAACTGACAAGAGATGCTTCCTATCGTCAGCATGACAAAAACGAAAATTATGTTGTAATAAATACTTTCCATTACTTAATTGAGGATTGAAAGGATAATTTTCTGAACTTTTGCAAAGTAGCAACCAATATTCAGTCTCGTCAGCTTCTTTGGCCGCTATTTTAAGTTTATGTACAAAATCGGATTTACTCTCTCCGTTCTGTGCTTCCCGAACATTTGCTCCAATAGATGTTCCGCTTTTCAGTAATTGATTTGCTATAACATATTTTTTTTCTTGTTCCAATATTTCTACAAAAGAAATAATATCCAAAGCAAACTTAAAGGACAAATCAACTATTACATTTCCCGTTTCCCTCATAATGATTATTTAATTTTCAAATTTGCTAATCTGCTAATTTGCTAATTCTCTCGGATCTGTGATCTTCCCTGTTACTGCCGCTGCCGCTGCTACCAATGGTCCGGCAAGGATGGTGCGTGCTCCCGGTCCCTGACGCCCTTCGAAGTTGCGGTTCGATGTAGAAACGGCATATTTTCCGGCAGGAACTTTGTCGTCATTCATAGCCAGACAAGCAGAACATCCCGGTTGACGAAGTTCGAATCCGGCATCGGTCAGAATTTTGTCTAGTCCTTCCGCCTTGATTTGATCTACAACCATATGACTGCCGGGTACAAGCCAAACAACGACATTGTCCGATTTCTTTTTGCCTTTCACGAAATTGGCAAAAGTACGGAAGTCTTCAATACGGCCGTTGGTACAGCTACCGAGGAATACATAATCGATCGATTTACCTTCTACTTTTTCTCCCGGTTGGAATCCCATATAGTCCATCGATTTTTGGAAAGAAATTCGTCCGGCTTCATCTATTTGTTCAAGTGACGGGATAGAATCGTTTATGGCCATACCCATTCCCGGATTAGTTCCGTATGTTATCATCGGTTGAATATCTGCCGCGTCGAAAGTAAGTTCTTTGTCAAATTTAGCGCCTTCGTCTGTTTTCAATGTTTTCCAATAGGCAAGGGCTTTATCCCATTCTTCACCTTTAGGCGCAAATTCACGTCCTTTTACATACGAAAATGTTGTTTCATCGGGAGCGACAAGCCCTCCACGCGCACCCATTTCTATACTCAGGTTACATAGTGTCATGCGTTCTTCCATCGACATATTGCGGATAGCTTCACCTGCATATTCAACAAAGTATCCGGTAGCGCCGCCTGTCGTCAGTTTGGAAATCATATAGAGGGCAAGGTCTTTCGCTGTAACGCCTTTTCCCAACTTTCCGTTGAATGTGATACGCATTGTTTTCGGACGTGATTGGAGGATACATTGAGTAGCTAATACCATTTCTACCTCACTCGTACCTATTCCGAAAGCTATTGCGCCGAAGGCTCCGTGAGTAGACGTATGGCTATCCCCGCATACGATGGTCATACCCGGTTGAGTGAAACCATTTTCAGGGCCGATTATATGTACCACACCATTCTTTTTATTTCCCAGTGCATACAATGTCAGTCCAAACTCTTGGGCATTTTTGGATAATGTATCCAATTGATTTTTTGAAATGGGATCTTTTACCGGTTGGTCTTGATCGATTGTAGGGGTGTTATGATCTGCTGTTAGCGTTGTTTTCTCCGGGCGGTACACTTTTAGCCCTCTGGCCCTGAGTCCGTTAAAAGCTTGTGGGCTCGTTACTTCGTGGCAAAAATGGCGGTCGATATATAACTGAGTAGGGCCGTCCTCTACAGAAGACACTACATGGGCATCCCAGATTTTGTCGAATAAAGTTTTCATACTTAAAATTCTATTTTTGTTGATCTATTGTTACTTTACAAATTTATTGACAGCATTGATGAATGCTTCTGCTGAGGCGGCTATAATATCGGTATTGGCCGAAAAGCCATAATAAACCGCGCCGTCATGTTCCACTTGCATATGTACTTTACCGGTATCATCACTGCCTCTGTTGATGGCCTGTATTAGAAATTCTTCAATAACAGTCTCTCTGCGTATAATTTGCTTGATTGCTTTTATCGCGGCGTCTACCGGTCCATTTCCCGAAGCAGACGATTCGAATTTTTCACCCGCGATATCCAGCCCTACACTAGCAACACTGCGAATGCCGATGCCGGAAGTCACTTGGAGGTAATCCAATTTGATGCGATGCATTTTGGTAGTTTCTTTTCCGGCCAAGATCAAAATATCTTCGTCTGTGATGTCTTTTTTGCGGTCGGCCAGTTCGAGGAAACGCTGATATAATTCTGCCAATTGGTCTTCATCCATTTCTATACCTAGCAGGCTTAACCTGTTTTTTAAAGCGGCACGCCCGCTACGGGCTGTGAGTACAATCGCATTGTCGTCTATGCCGACATCTTTGGGGTCGATGATTTCGTAAGTAGACAAATGTTTCAATACTCCGTCCTGATGTATTCCCGATGAATGGGCAAATGCATTCCGTCCGACAATTGCTTTGTTCGGTTGCACAGGCATGTTCATCAGGCTCGAAATCATCCTGCTTGTCGGATATATTTTTTGCGTGTTGATATTTGTATCTATCTTCAATTCTTTGTGGCTTCTTATTGCCATTACAACTTCTTCCAAAGAAGTGTTTCCGGCGCGTTCGCCTATACCGTTTATTGTCACCTCTACTTGTCGTGCGCCATTAAGTACTCCCATAATTGAATTGGCTGTAGCCATACCCAAGTCCTGATGGCAGTGTGTCGATAAAATAGCGTTTTTCATATCCACGTTATCTATCAGGTATTTTATCTTAGCTCCATATTCAGTTGGAAGGCAATACCCTGTCGTGTCCGGAATGTTTACAACAGTAGCTCCGGCATTTATCACAGCTTGTACTACACGTGCCAGATAAGCGTTGTCTGTACGGCCTGCGTCTTCAGCATAAAACTCTATATCTTCCACAAAGCGTTTGGCATATTTTACACAAGCAATGGCGCGTTCGAGAATTTCATCTTGAGTTGAGTTGAATTTATGCTTAATATGATATTCAGATGTTCCTATTCCGGTGTGGATGCGTTTCTTTTTAGCATATTTAAGAGCTTCTGCCGCTACTTCTATATCTTTCTCTACGGCACGGGTAAGCGCACATATTGTGGGCCAAGTTACGGCTTTAGATATTTCAACTACCGAGTTGAAATCTCCCGGACTGGATACAGGAAAGCCAGCTTCGATAACATCAACACCGAGCGATTCGAGGGCTTTGGCTACTTCTATCTTCTCGATTGTGTTTAACTGGCAACCTGGTACTTGTTCCCCATCTCTCAACGTGGTATCAAAAATAAATAACTTGTCCATAACTTTTTTAATTGAATTACTGAAGTATATAAAAAAACCTTTCTCATCTGCGGCGAGTGAGAAAGGCTCTAGTTTTTATTTATTATTAAAAATACTACATAGCAATGCTCACTCTAAATATCTCCAGAGCAGAATGAGTGAACTAATAATACTATGCGATTTCATTAAATTATCTTTTAATTGAGTGACAAAGTTATTTTATTTTTTTAGAAATACAAATAAAAAGATTGCTTTTTTGCCTTTTTGTGACGATTTATTCAATTTAGGCTTTTTAGAAGATAAAGCCTATCTTTGTCGGATCAAATTTTTTAGAATGACAACTGTATTTAAAGAATATCTCGACAAACATAATTATTCGAATTTCGACCTGAAAGCCGTCCTTTTCGATATGGATGGCGTGTTGTACGACTCTATGAAGTGGCATGCCAAATCCTGGAAAGAAACAATGGATCATTTCGGTATCCCCAGTACGTCCGAAGAGTTCTATTTGTATGAAGGGATGGTCGGTAACCATACTATCAATTATCTGATGAACAGAGAAAAGGGCAGGGATGCTGCATCTCAAGAAAAAGAAGATATTTATAAGCTTAAAACGGAATTGTTTTCAAAATATAATGATGGCAGCCTGATTCCTTATGCTTACGATTTTGTAAAAAAAGTACATGATGAAGGTTTGATCTGTGCTGTTGTTACAGGTTCGGGACAACCGACGCTTATAAATAAGCTGGAATATAATTTTCCATCCCTGTTCGAGAAAGAGCGAATAGTTACTGCGTTTGATGTGAAGAATGGAAAACCTCATCCCGAACCATATCTGATGGGATTGGCAAAGGCCGGGTATCTGAAGCCAAATCAAGCTGTGGTAATAGAGAATGCACCAAGGGGCGTTGAAGCCGCTGTGGCTGCCGGTATTTTTACTATTGCAATTAATACGGGGCCAATGCCTGATAGGGTTTTGGCTGATGCCGGAGCTGATATTGTTTTACCGTCAATGAAAGCGTTATTCGATAATTGGGATGAATATAGGAAATCACTAATCTAATATGATTGAAGAAAAGAGTATTTTTGATGAATCTTTTTTGCCTGCTCGATTAAAGAGGCAGAATTTCAAGTTAGCGATTGTAATTTCGCTTGCTTTGATAATAATTCCGATATTGGGTATCGCCTATATCTATATAGTGAACGATCCTATAGGTAGTGCTTTTGTATTGGCTGGGATACAGCTTATTTGTTATCCTCTTGTTATTATTCAGATGTTATGTTTACATAAATATCTGGGCAATTTCTTAAATGGAGAAAAAGCCCAGTATTTTATGAAATATCTGATTGCTGCTACAGCAGTGTTTTTTATTTTAACTTGTATCGCTACATATATAGGCTTTGATGCAGAGCCTTATACAATTATAATATACCTTATTCCTCAATTTCTTGTAGGCTGGCAACTGGTTAAAATAAATACGAAAGGAAATGATTTTGTCGGCGGATTCTCCTTTTTGGGGCCTATGATGTGTACATCAGCTATACTTATTCCTCTTATTATCCTAATTCCTGTTTTTGTTGGTTATGTATTTTTTAAAGCCAATAGACATGCAGACTTATATGGCTTTAGAAACGACTGATTAGAAATGCCAGTTGAAACCGAATGTATATGTGAGTTCGGCAAACCAAAAGGCTTGGTGAGCCTTGTCGTCTGAAGATTTGGTCGTTCTGATACTTGGCATGTTTATAGTTACAGTTTAATAACAAAGACTGAAATATAAAGTTCGTGTGAGCTGAAATAAAAAAAGGCATCTCAATTATGAGACACCTTCCTCTGTACTTTATAATTGTTTTATTAACCTACTTGTACAATCAGAAATTTAGAAATACTCCAAAATCTCTTATAGTCAGTTATTTTGATAACAACATTGCCTTTCGCATCTTTATCCAGTGTATAACTGTCGCCAGGATGGTCGGAGAGTAGCTTCGCTTTTTTATCGTACAAAGGAATGCTTTGCGTGTCGCGTATGTCTACTTTGATGAATTTGCTTTTTTCAATGCTTTCTTTCAATATTTTAGGAGATGCAAGGAATCCGCCGGAAACAACTTTCGCTTCTTTCAATTCTTTGCTGGTGCCAAACATATAATAAGCAGTATTCAGTTCTTTATCCTGTTCCTTTATTTTCGCTGCTTGTTCGGCTGTTTGCGAAGACAAAGTTTCCACATTTTCTGTCAGAGACAATACATCTGTTTGTAGAGAAGCTATTTGTTCATCGCGGGTAGCTAAAGAAGCTTGTAGTTCCGAAATAGTGTTGGCTCTTTCTACAAGTTCCGTATTCAGACGCTCGATAGTCGCTTTCAATCCTGCATTTTGACCTGAACTAGATTTCAATCTTTGATTCAATTTGTCAATATCAGCTTTGTTCTTTTTCAGGATTTCATTAATCATTTCAAAGTTGTCTTTGACACGAGTCTTGGTGTCGTTTGACATTTCTCCTTTATTTTTCGATTCAATGGTCAGGAATTTTTCGGCTTCTCTGATCTGCTTGAAGTTTTCTTCGATATCGTTTATAAGACTGTTCATTTCAGCTAACTCAGTATTGCTTTGACCGACTATTTGCATTAGAGAGTCATTCTCAGCCTTTAAGTTCTTATATTCATCCGAATTTTTTACATTACACGATGCTAATGCGGCTAAGCAAAAGCATCCAACGATTAACTTCTTCATATACAAATATTTAATTGTTAGATTATACTCTTTTTTAGTTATTCATTTTTTCCAGAGACTATTATAACAAACTCACCCCTCGGTTCGTTCTTTAAAAAGTGTGATATTAATTCTTTTAGCGTTCCTCTTATTGTTTCCTCATATACTTTCGATATCTCACGGCATGCAGCGGCGTATCTTTCTTCGC
Source organism: Bacteroidia bacterium (assembly GCA_025999435.1). Classification (GTDB taxonomy): domain Bacteria; phylum Bacteroidota; class Bacteroidia; order Bacteroidales; family Dysgonomonadaceae; genus Dysgonomonas. The sequence continues at coordinate 11,678 of BNXH01000050.1, forward strand.
CCATATATTCTGCCAGTTGCGTCAATGTTTTCAATACCCTGTGGGGCGATTCGTAGAGCACTATTGTACGCGATTCTTCAGCTAATATTTTCAACCGGGTCATTCTTCCTTTTTTCTGAGGGAGGAAACCTTCAAAGCAAAATCTGTCACTTGGTATGCCCGAAGAAACCAGTGCCGGAACAAAGGCTGTGGCTCCCGGTAAACATTCTACATCGACTCCCTCTTTAACGCACTCCCGCACTACTAAAAAACCGGGATCAGATATACCGGGGGTACCGGCATCTGATACCAAAGCAATATTTTCGCCTGCTTTCAAACGATCGATTATATGCGCTATTGCCTTGTGCTCATTAAACTTATGGTAAGATTGCATTTTGTTTTGTATATCAAAATGCTTGAGAAGAATTCCGGTAGTACGCGTGTCTTCTGCCAGAATCAGAGATACTTCTTTCAGCAGCCTTATAGCTCTTAAAGTGATATCCTCCAAATTACCTACAGGTGTAGGTACAACATATAATTTTCCCATTTTTTATCAGTGTGCAACACAAACAGCACACAAATATAATAAGATTCTCACAAAGTCAGTCAAAATTTAGAAGAATAGAGTATGTGTTTGGTAATTAGAATTGTTCAGCGTTGTTTCGTTTTATTCTTCCGACGAGCGAAGTAAGAAATTACTTATTGTCTGATAATAAGTAATTTATGATAATTAATGCAACATTCTCTTTGTCATCCTGAGGCACGAAGGATCTTGTTCCTTAAAAGCGGAACTGACAAGAGATGCTTCCTATCGTCAGCATGACAAAAACGAAAATTATGTTGTAATAAATACTTTCCATTACTTAATGCCAATCAGCAGTTAAAGTTATTCCTGTAATGTAAAAACGTTCTTCCGCTCGCGCAGACGTCCCGTCTGTGTGTTGCGTAGCAAACCTTTTGCTCTATTGAGCAAGACACGGACTAGAAGTCCGTGCCAGCAGGGGGCCCTTACAGGGCGCAGTTCCTTCGGTTGTCATCTTACCGGGGTGTTACCCCGGGCTGGAATATATCAGGCTTTCAGCCTGTTTATTTCCTTGATGCCCTGAAGGGGCTACATAATATAGCCCAATGGCAACGCCTTGGGTGGGAAAACGAAATCCCCTGAAACCGCGCCCTGTA
>BNXH01000051.1 GCA_025999435.1 Bacteroidia bacterium
CAGAGTTGCACCGAGTTAAATATCACGGAGTTACACCGTGATACACCGTGAACCATAACTCCGTAAACTCTGTGGTTAATTGTTTGTTTATGAAATCCATAAATCTTTATTCTATATAATATCTATTATATAAAAAAGAAAAGGTTGTCTCACGATGTCCCATTTTCTGTAGCGTTTTAAATCCTAAGTAATTGATATTCAATAAGGGCAATACCAAATATCTAAAGTGCTGCACACGTTTGTGCCTTTTTGGAAGATTAAAACTAAAAATTTATCTCTACAAGAATACTCATAAATTTGAGTTATTTTATATATTGTTTATCCGACTAAGCTGAGATACCTGGACAGGGACTCTTTCTCATTTTCCGCGACCAGTATATAAAAGTCAAGGGGATCGCTTTGAGTGTGCGATTTCTCCAGAGCCTCATAATAATGTCTCTTACTTTGGTTATCTCCCTTAAGATTGACAATGACATAACCTTTACTTAATAAATACAAGTTCATTAAAAGACGCGATGTACGGCCATTACCGTCAATGAAAGGATGTATTTTCACAAGCTCGTCATGGAGATATGCTGCGATAATGACCGGATGCTCATTATTTTCGGTCATATCGTTATATGTCCTGATAGAAGCTTCCATTTGCGGTTCTATAAGATACGGCTGGGGCGGCATGTGGGTACTACCGGAAATCATAACGGGAACAGTACGGTATCGTCCTGAGTTATCCCTGTCAATTCCATGCAGGATAATCGCGTGTATGTCTTTTATCAGCCTTTCATCTATTTCAAACTTATCTTGTGCGATATCTTTAATATACGAAATCGCTTCCACATGGTTTATTGCCTCAAGATGTTCCCTTAACGGTTTTTCCCCGATAGTAACCCCCTCATTTACGACAAGGGCCGTTTCCTGCAAAGTGAGCGAATTGCCCTCAATGCGGTTGCTTTCGTAAGTATACTCAATATCCAGCGCTTTCTGAATCTTATCCAGCGCTCCCTTGGGTAAAGGGCGTTTACCTGACAATTCAGCTTTCAGCCTGTCGATTTCAGATAATATAAGGTTTAATGGTTCCATGTTTATTTACTTCAGGTTGTCATTCTTGCAGCATTACATTAACTGCCATAATAAATGATTATACAAATATAATCAAGATAGGGTTGAATTTTATCCTTCCGGCTATTAATGTACAATATATGCAAGATACTTTCATATCGTCAAAAATATAAACAAGAAAAAACGGGAAGATGTCCTGTATAAAGAATCGCATTTTATGAGATGAAAAGCAAGCCCTGCAACAACGAAGTTTTCTCAATTAAACAGCTTATTGATGTTGGTCTCGAATAACGCTAACTTATCCGTTTCACCGGCAATCCATACCACATCGCTTTCATGAAATACAAAGCCCGCGCTGAAATTCGTTATAGATTCATTTCCCCGGTCTATCCCTATAACCATGCATTCGGTTTGCTCCCTGATACTTAGCCGGGCGATACTTTTATCTATCATTACCGACCCTTCTCCGATAGGATATTGGGAAAGGCTGATATGATGCTGTACGGCATCGCTCATTGCCGGTTCTCCATTATCCAGGTTCTCGACCGATTCTACAAACCTCATTATTTCGTCGTCCGATCCGCAAATAATAATCCTGTCGTACGGATACAGGCATGCTTTGCCGTCAGGAATATTTATTCTCCTGTTTCCCCGTATGATCGTGATAATATTGACGCCCGTGGTTTGCCGGTAATTGAGTTCGGACAAGGTCTTGCCTACGCTTGGCGAACCGGGCGACACTTCAATTTCTTCGATATGTATATTTTTGGATAACAGACCTTTTGCTACCGCGGATGATATTGCCGCGTTTTTTTCCTTACTGTTAAAGTTGTCGATAAACCGTTTCTCTATCCTGCGTGACTGGATTTTCACCCCTTTTATGAAAACGATAGCAGCAAGGTAAACGATAGCAATGATTATTGCCGTTATGGATGAAGACGGGAACAGTATATGCAATTCGAATATGACGGCAAAAAAACACAAGGCCACACGGAATATGATGAGGATAACCAGGGCCACACGGTTCGTAAACTGTTTGTTCCACAATTTCCGAAACTCATCCGACCTGTTTTTCTTCATTATTATAGCACGTAGTAACGGGGCCATGCATGTCAGCGTTAACGCGGCAGCCAGAACTTTACCCCAAACACCCGGAATATGTTCTATAATGAACGGGTTTATAAACAGTTTGAACAGTTGTATGACGGCTATGCTTATCATCAGGTACACGGCGACAAATGTGAAAACTTTTTTCAGAAGGGCACTCCATGCTTTTTCCTCTGTAACTGTATTGTAAGCCGATGATGCATAGCCTTCTATCAGCCTTTCCCATTTAGGCGGTATCCGTTTTATTATCCAGTCGGCAAAAGGATCTGACATTTTCAGCATGTATGGAGATATGAAAGTCGTAATAACCGCTACCGCTACAATAATAGGATAAAGCGCTTTGCTTATCACTCCCAGACTTGTACCCAATGTAGCGATAATGAACGAAAATTCTCCGACCAGAGCCAGGCTGCACGCGGCTTTGACAGCAACCTTCAATCCTTGTCCCGACAATAAAATACCGATTGTGGAGAACAGGGGGCGTCCGATAAGGATTACACAGGTAAACAGCGCTATATACACCCCGTATTCCGCTATTACCTTAACCTCGATCATCATACCGACCGATACGAAAAAGATAGCCCCGAACAGATTCTTCAGAGGCAGCATCATATGTTCTATATGCTTGCCTTCCAATGTTTCGGATAAAATGGACCCCATGATAAATGCGCCTAATGCGGCCGAAAATCCGACGTATGTGGCAAACAATACCATTCCTAAGCATAAACCGACCGATATGATAAGCAAAGTCTCGTCATTGAGGTGTTTTTTCAATTTCTTCAGGAATGTAGGGATAAGGTATATACCGCCCACAAACCATATAACAATAAAAAAAGTGAGTTTAAAGATTTCGTATATCAGCTGAGTCCCTTCGAAGTGTTTGCTTACTGCTACCGTACTCAGCAAGACGAGCATTAAGATGGCGGCAAGGTCTTCTACGATGAGCATGCCGAAGGCAATACCCGCAAACCTTGTTTTCTGTAAGGACATATCGTTGAATGTCTTAATAACAATAGTCGTAGAAGACATGGACAGCATACCTCCCAGAAAAAGGCTGTCCATATGCGACCAGCCCAACAGCTTGCCGATGGTATAGCCGACAGTTACCATACAGGCCATGTTGAATAATGTTGCAATGGATGCCGTCCCCCCTACATCCATCAATTTCTTGAAACTGAATTCAAGCCCCAGCGCAAACAGGAAAAAAATAATTCCGATCTCCGACCATGTATGTACACTTTCCAGGTCAGTTATAGATGGAAAGAATGTTATATGGGGGCTGATGAGAAGCCCGGCAATGATATATCCCAATACGACAGGCTGTTTGAGCCATTTACATATAATAGTGGCTATCCCTGTAGTGATAAGGATAAGAGCAAGATCGTTCACAAATCGTGGTAAGTGTTCCATTGTTGTAATTATTTAGTTTATGTTGTGCCGCGCATCTCCTGTTTTTGGAATACCGGTTATACCTGACAACCGGGATATTTATTAAATCCTCTTAATCTGAAATTCAGTTTCAAAAGTATATACAGAATCTGAAATTCCGACAAATTTTTGCGATGATTTTTCAGGAAAATTATCATAAATGAATAATAAAGATACGGAGCTATTTTCTAATCAAAGGATGTTTCTTCACGGGTATCTATGCCGTTGCACTAATTATTCCCTGTCAGAGCCTTTAATTTTCAATAAAGCGGACATACATATTCCGATTAATAAATTCTTCATCGTTGAGCATAGCCTTAAATTCATACGGGGTGTATTTCTCCGTACACGGGCTTTGTCCTCCGCCTGTCTCATAATCGGCTATGATCTCTTCGTCGCTAGCACTGCGGTCGAACCGTTCCTGAGGATAAAGGAATACACAGCTTTCTTTTTCTGGTGGGAATATAGACTGTTTAGGGTGAATAAGTTCTTCGTACCTATCGCTTTGATATCTTAAATGGATTTGGATCAGAAATTTTTCAGTGCTTCTTCAATTTTGCCTGTCGCATTCTATTTAGATAATCAGATAGGATAATAGAACTTCACTGTAAACAGGATGAAAGAAAAATGTATTTTAGTTAATATTTATAGCATTCATTAGAGAAGAGGCTATGTAATAGAGAATTTTTGATTAGTTTTGCTTCTCTGCCTAATTATACCAGCATGAAAAAATTTAATCTATTACTTATTATTCCTTTATTACTTGTTGCCCTGTTTGGTTGTAGAGATAACGATGAAGAAGAATCTAATAAAAGCAATAAGAAAGAAATAATATCTTTTCAGCTAAATAACTATTCAGCAAATATAAATGAATCAGAAAAACAAATAACGCTGGTCGTTTCCAGTAATTTCGATTTAGAAAAACTAGAACCTACCATAGAAATATCGGATAAGGCGACTATTTCTCCTGCATCGGGAGTCTCCCAAGACTTCACCCAACCTGTATTATACACAGTGAGAGCCGAAGATAGCAGTGAGCAACAATATACAGTTATTATAACACGGGAAAAACATTCGGATGCCAGAATACAAAGTTTTACAATAAATGATATAAAAGGAGAAATAAATGATGAACGGACTTCTATATACCATCGCGGAGCCAATTATATAAAAATCTGGCTGAAAGGAGCAACAGACGTCACTAAATTAAAGCCCAAAATAGAAGTATCGCCAGGAGCTAAAGTCTCACCTGCTTCTGACGTCGAAATAGACTTTTCAAGGCCTGTAGTATATACAGTTACAGCTGAAAATGGTACGTTTGACACATACACAGTCGGGGTGCAATATAGCACATTCCCTTCCGGACTATTATACGCGACAAAAATTTCGAATAAGAAGCAGACAGCCGATGTTGTAACAAATTACAGTTTTGATTTTGACTATCTGAACAGAGTAAAAACTTTTACTAAAACCACAAAGCCTTTTTATATAGACGAAAGCCTGGTTGACGGAGAACTTGTCCATATAGAATATGGCAGCAACGGTAAGATTTCCCGAATGGTCATGGAAGAGAAGGTAGATAATGCTGTTGCCAGCTCTCGCTCATTTAATGTATCGTATCCTAATAACAAAACAGTACATGTGTCAGAGCTATTGGCAGGTGGCGGTACAAATCTGGATGTAATCACCCTTAATGATAATGGAAAAGTATCAGGGCTTGAATCAAACGGTAAAAAAGAAGTATTCATATATGATAAATATGATAACCTGATTGAGCATACAATAATAAATGGAGGACATAAAAAAATAGCATATGATGATTACAACGGTCTGTTTATATATTATAATGCCCCTCATTGGACTCTATTGTATACTCTGGAAGAACTTATCGGCACAGGTAGCAACAATCCGCTTTCGATAAAAACGTATAAACAAAACGGAGAACTTGAAGAGACTATAGATTATGATTATAAGTATGACACACGAACCCGATATCCTCAGACGTATAACTATACATCAGGAAATGAAGATTTCAGAGGTGTTGTATTTTTAAATTATGTATTTCCTTATTCGATAAACATGAACGCAGATAAATAAACAATCACCTTTTCTTCTTTCATTATCTTTTATCGGTTGCAAACTTGAAGGAACTCCTCTGTCAGCTCGTCTTTTTCGAATTCTGTATCAAAGCCAAAATCGCTAAAATGCCATGAGCCTGTAAAAGCCAATAAGCATCATCATAATCGAGAGTTTGACTTTAGCGCCACGACCAGCAGATATGGATAGGGTTTTATACTTATCCTGCACTGATTCCCATGAATCAAACAGGCGTTCCAGATTGTGACGGAAAATACGAACTAATTGGCTGACTTCTTTGATAGAACGTTGTTCATTAGAATAAAGTAAACTTAAACAACGATTACGAATGACTGAATTAGAATTGGTCTTATATAATTTTTCCAGTTCCGACTTTTCTTCTTCCGATAATCTTACGAATCTCATAAGATATTTATTATGAGATAAATACAGATAAAATTAGTCATTTAGATAATAATGTGACAATAAATATTTTAAATTACTTAATTGTAATGTTTTCAATATTTTTTCGTAATTTGCGCTGAAGCTGTTCATGTGTTTAATCGTTTGTCAGACAATTAAATATAACTATTTGATTGATAATGAACAACTTCTTTTTATTCACCTAAATGCACCACGAGTTATATTAGTATTCTTTTACCATTAGAATAACCATATAATAGAGTCAACTTAAGAGCACTACTATGAAAAATTTTTTATTTTTTTTCCTGTTAACTTTTTATATTTCATCTTTTGCCGGATCAAAAGATTCTATAACGACTCGATTGGATGAGGTTATGTCTAAAAAAGGGTTGTATGTCAAGGAGAAAGAACTGCGAATACTGGGCTTAAAACAATTTTTAGCTCGTCAGGACCTGTCTTTAATACAATTATATGACATTTATCAAGAACTTTATTTAGAATATAAGAAGTTTAAAACAGACTCCGCTGTACACTATATACTAAAGAATAGGGAGGTTGCTAAAGAAATCGGGAGTTCAGAACTTCAGTACAAAACAGAACTCGAGTTATCATGGCTATATTCAACAAGAGGAATGTATATTGAAGCTAAAAATATTTTGGATAAGATTAAAAAAGAAAAAATACCATCAAACTTGGTTCCCGAATATTACAGAGCTTACGATTCTTTTTACTCACATTATGCCTTGAGTAATAATGAAGAAAAATACTATCGCCTGAGCAGTGGCTATAGAGATTCCCTGCTTTTGGTATTAGATCCTAAATCTTTGGAATACCAGATGGAATATGCGATAAAAGAGTTATATGATCTAAGGGAAGAAAAAGCAACCGAACTCTTTAAAGAGTTATTAGACAGAACTACTGACGATGACCCTAACCGGGCTATGATTGCATACTTTCTGGGTTATGCATACAAAAAGCAGAATAATCAGGAATTACAAAAAAAATATTTCTCTATATCTGCTATATCTGACATAACAAATTGTATAAAGGATAATGCTTCTTTCCAGAACTTGGCATTGACTTATTACGAGCTGGATGATATAGATAAAGCATATCGTTTCATTCAATCGGCAATAGAAGATGCTATTTTCTGTAATGTAAGATATCGGACTATCGAAAGTTCGGAGTTTTATTCAATAATCAATTCGATGTATTTAAAAAAAGAGAATATACAAAAAGAAAAATTTAAAACATACCTGATTCTTATAAGTGTATTATCATTGGCTCTGCTTCTGGGAATAATTTTCATATACAAACAAATGAAAAAGCTCTTACAAGTCCGGAAGCAATTATACAGGACAAATCTCGAGCTTGTAAAACTCAATCAGGATTTACAGGATACAAACAATAGCCTGGAAGAAGCCAATCTTGTTAAAGAGGAGTATATAGCCCGTTTCTTTGATCAATGCTCGGAATACATTGATAAATTAGAAATCTATAGAAAAAATTTAAATACTAAGGCCAAAAACAACCAACTGGAAGAACTCTTGAAAATGATTAAGTCAAGAACATTAGTTGAAACAGAACTGGAGGAATTATTCCATAACTTCGATTCTGTATTTCTTAATATTTACCCTACATTTATCGAGGAATTCAACGCCTTACTTATACCTAACGAGCAAATATACCCTAAACCTGGCGAGCTGCTAAATACCGAACTGAGAATTTTTGCACTAATACGGCTTGGTATTACAGACAGTATAAAAATAGCGAATTTCTTGCGATATTCTCTACAAACCGTATATAACTATCGTACCAAAGTTAGAAACAAAGCAGCCGGATCACGGGATGAATTTGAAGAAATAGTAAAAAAAATAGGATCAATTAAGCTAAATAAATAAGAATACTCAGAAACTGTTTAAATTTTATTCGTTCTTATTTTCAGAACTATTTTCAGATAAAAAGAGACTGAAAATGAACGAAGATAGTATTATAATAAAATATTCGTATAAAATTTAAACAGTTTCTCAATACATTCTTAATACTTTTTTTGAAGAAATATAAATAATATATATCTGTATACCAAATTATTACATTTTTAGGTCAATACCTTTTTACACCTCAGTAAAAAAGTTTATAAAGAACGCGATACATTTGAGAATTGAATAATATGCCCTATTAGTGATTCAATTATAGAAACTGATATGCGTTATTATTCTGTCAACATATTTCTTAAATTTAATATCATGTATTTATGAAGCATCTCTTCAGAAAGCAATTAATCTTCAAGTTATGTATGCTGTTATTAACAGTATTACTAACTATTCCAGCCTATAGTCAGGAAACTATTTTTGTAAAAGGAACAATAACAGATGCGAAAACAGGTGAGACTCTTATCGGAGTTTCAGTTGTTCCAAAAAATTCCCCGGGTAATGGCACAATAACAGATAATGATGGCGCTTTTAGCCTGAATGTAAAACAAGGAACTGTTTTAATGGTTTCTTATGTGGGATACCAATCTGTAGAAATCACCGCTAATTCTAATAATATTAACATCAAATTAAATGAATCCGACGAATTATTAGATGAAGTAGTTGTAATTGGTTATGGCACAGCCAAACGAAAGGATGTTACAACTGCTATTTCAACAGTATCCACCAAAGATATAGATCAGCGGCCGATAGTTTCTACCGGACAAGCCATTCAGGGCAAAGTAGCAGGTGTCTCCGTAATTCAACCCAATGGAGCGCCAGGTGGGGAACTGTCTATACGGGTACGTGGAACAACTTCTTTCAATGGGAGCAATGACCCTTTATATGTTGTGGATGGCGTGCCTGTAGATAAGATCGATTTTCTGGCGCCGAATGACATTGCCAGTATGCAGATAATGAAAGATGCTTCAGCGGCAGCAATCTACGGTTCACGCGCCGCTAATGGAGTCGTACTGATAACCACCAAAAGTGGTCAGAGAGGAGAAGCAAAAGTAACACTGAATGTTCAGTATGGTTTAAACAAAGTAATTAACAACATAGATGTGCTAAATACAGCCCAATATGTTGAACTGCAAAGGGAATTAGGAAAAATTCTTCCTGATGGATTAACTGATCAAACCAACTGGTTTGACGAAGCATACCAGACCGGCCAGACCCAAAATTATCAGGTCTCTATCTCAGATGGAACAGAGAGGTTGAAATACTTTCTGTCCGCAGGTTACTTAGATGAGAAAGGAACACTAAATGCTGCATTTCATAAACGTTACAATGTCAGGGCAAATATTGAAAACGATGTACGTAAATGGCTGAAAATAACAGCCAGCGCATCCTACTCAGATAGAAGCAGGAACGACTTGATAACCGGGCAGGGATCGAATCGCGGAGGGGTTGTGCTTTCGGTGATCAATACACCTACATATGCTCCTATATGGGATCCAAAGAATCCCGGCCAATACTACGATAACTTTAATGGTGCGAACATAACTCATCCTCTGGAAAATATGGCGCGTAGCAAGAACGATAAACAGCGTGAAGACCGTCTTATCCTTTCGGGTAGCGCACTTATAACACTCATGCCCGAATTGAACATTAAATCAACATTCAGCATGGACAGAAGAAACGGATTAACTACCTCATTCCTCGATCCGGTAGCTACAAGCTGGGGACGTCAGCATTTTGGTATAGGCAAGGACGAGAGAAACAAAAATACCGTACTTACATTCGATAATGTAGCTACATTCAAGAAGCAATTTAAGCAACATAATCTTGAAGTTATGCTTGGTACATCGTTTACCGATTCGAAATATACGAATAGCTGGATCAACGGAACTAACTTCCGGCCGGGTGATAATATTCAGACGCTGAATGCCGCTAATAAAATAGACTGGAACAACACCGGAAGTGCCGGTTCTGAATGGGGTATCATGTCATACTTTGGCCGTGCGGCATATAATTATGACAGTAAATATTTATTTACTATAAATATACGCCAGGATGGTTCGTCCCGATTACATCCGGATAGCCGCTGGGGAACTTTCCCTTCCATGTCGGCTGCATGGAGAATCTCTTCCGAGAAATTCATGGAAAACTTGACATGGATAGACGACCTGAAAATTCGTGCGGGTTGGGGTAAGACAGGGAACCAGTCGGGTATTCATGATTATGCTTATCTCCAACGATACAATATACAGCGTCTGCCGTGGTTTGAAGCGGGCAATCAAGATGCGGTGCCAACTCTTGTTCAAGCCAATCTGAGAACGAACGACCTGAAATGGGAAACAACAACACAAACAAATGTCGGAGTTGACTTTATCATACTCAAAAACAGATTGAATATCACCCTGGACTACTATTATAAAAAAACAACCGATATGCTGATGAACGTAACCATGCCCAGCACCGGAGCAAGTTCTATCGGAACAATCCAACGTAACGAGGGCGAGATGGAGAATAAGGGTTTTGAAGTAGCCATAAGTTCAAAGAATATACAGGGTAAGTTCTCGTGGGATACCGATTTTAATATATCATTTAACAAAAATAAAATGACTAAGTTGACGCATACATCAATCTATGTAGATGGGCGGACCAATGACGTTGTAAATGCCACAGTTGTACGCAATCAACCCGGCAGACCATTAGGTAGTTTTTTTGGCTTCATAAGCGATGGAGTAGATCCTGAAACCGGAGAACTTATATACCGTGATTTGGATAAAAATGGACTAAATGGAAATGATGGTGATCAAACCTTTATTGGTAATCCCAATCCGGATTTCACATTTGGCTTGACAAATACTTTTTCTTGGAAAAATATTAACCTGAGTGTTTTTCTGCAAGGATCGTATGGCAATGATATATTCAATGCATCCCGTATGGAGACCGAGGGTATGTATGATGATAAGAATCAGACAACAGCTGTGCTTAATAGATGGAAAATTCCGGGACAGATAACCAATATGCCTAAAGCCAGATTTGATATGAAGAACTCTACTTACTTCGTCGAAGACGGAAGCTATCTGCGAGTGAAGAGTCTTTCGCTGTCGTACAATGTAAAAAATAAATTTTTAAAAAAGATAGGTATCAGTCGTTTACAACCTTACTTTACGGCTAACAACCTGCTGACTTGGACAAATTACTCAGGGATGGACCCCGAAGTGAACCAATGGGGAAACAGTGGAGTTGTGCAAGGCATAGACTGGGGCACTTACCCTCATAGCAAATCGTATGTATTTGGTGTTAATTTAGAATTTTAACAAAATAAATTAAAAGCAATATGAAACTTAAAAATATAGTAAGGTCTGTATTGGGTGTAATCCTGATTTTTGCAACCGTATCATGCTCCCTCGACTATGATCCTATATCAGACTATTCGGATGTAACGGAGGGATATAGCGAAGATGGACAGGAAGTGGTATTCAAGGACAAAGCAGCAGTAGAAACTCAATTGCAGGTCCTATACACGGAGCTTAGGAATCAAGATTGGTACATCGATGCAACACTAATAGCCGAAAGCCATGCCGATAATGCTTATGCCGGTGCATTCAATGCTGAGGTAGGACCTTTCGAAGACAATTCCATTGATGGGACAAACACTGTATTGGAAAGGGATTGGAATCGTTATCTGAGTCAGGTCGGGATGGCAAACAAACTGATTATATACGCCGACAGTGTGGCCGATAACTCATTAAGTGATACCGAAATAAAAAGATACCAGGCACAAGGGATGATATTCCGGTCGTTAATTTTATTTGATATGGCGCGCCTTTGGGGGAATATACCATTGGTAACAGTGATTGCTCCCAATATTACAAGTGAAAACTTCGATGAAATATATCCGCTCTATTTTCCTTCCCAAACACCGGAAATAGATGTATATAAGCAGTTGGAATCAGACCTGCTGTTTGCTATCCAGCATGCTCCCGACATTAATCCTTCAGACAAAACATTGATGAGCAAAACTGTAGCCCGCGCACTGCTGGCTAAAGTTTATGCCGAGAAGCCGATAAGAGACTATGATAAGGTTGTAAAATATTGTGACGAGGTGGCAGCCGATGGCGTAGACCTAGTTGACGATTTTACACTGCTTTTCGGTATGAATGACAAAGTAACAGACATTAAAGCGCGTAATACCAAAGAGTCTATACTCGAAGCTCATTTTGTAGCAGGCAATGGCAACTGGTGTTATATGATGTTTGGCCGCGATTTGTTGAATTGGGATGCTAACTTCTCTTGGAACAAATGGGTGACTCCATCACGAGACCTTATAAAACTGTATGAAACAGAGGGGGATACAAAGCGTTACGAGGAATCTATCGTTTATTACGAATGTGGATGGTCACTTTATTATCCGAATGATAATTATCCATTTATGTATAAATGCCGCTCATCGCAAAGCAGTATTATTTACTTACGTTACGCGGAACTCATGTTACTCAAAGCTGAAGCATTGTTAATGAAATCTTCTCCCGATCTTAATGCTGCTGCGAGCATAATAGACAGAATAAGATCGAGGGCCGGATTACAGGGTTTGCCGGCTAATATTAAAG
>BNXH01000052.1 GCA_025999435.1 Bacteroidia bacterium
TAATAATGGTGTGCATGTTAATGCCCATGGTGGCGGCATCTTGTATCACAATGATAAATATTATTGGTTTGGAGAACATAAAGGAGAACACTCCAGTTCTGCATTTGTTGGCGTGACTTGTTATTCTTCCGGAGACTTATACAATTGGAAGGATGAGGGCGTGGCACTTTCAGTTAGCAATGATCCTAACAGTGACATTGTTTCCGGTTGCGTATTGGAACGTCCCAAAGTGATATACAATGAAAAAACGAAGAAGTTTGTAATGTATTTTCATTTGGAACTGAAAGGCAAAGGTTATGAAGCCGCAAGAGTGGCTATCGCTACCAGCGATAAGATAACCGGCCCTTATACTTATCTTAAATCTTACCGGCCTAATGCAGGCCATTGGCCTATCAACCTGACCGAAGCACAACGTGCGGATACAACTACACTCGTCAATTTCGCTGAATGGTGGACTCCCGAATGGCGAAAAGCGACTATCGACGGCATGTTTGTCCGCCGTGATTATGAAGGCGGGCAAATGTCTCGCGACATGACCCTCTACGTGGACGATGATGGTAAAGCGTACCATATTTATTCCTCCGAAGAAAATTTAACGATACAATTAGCTGAATTAACGGATGACTACCTCGGCCATACCGGCAAATATATACGGATTGCCCCTGCCGGACATAACGAAGCGCCGAGTCTCTTCAAAAAAGATGGCAAGTACTTCATGATAACTTCCGGTTGTACAGGCTGGGACCCTAATGCCGCTCGCCTCTTTACTGCCGACAATATCTGGGGGCCTTGGACAGAACACCCCAATCCTTGCGTCGGTGCAGGAGCAGATCTTACTTTTGAATCTCAAAGCACCTATATACAACCCGTCATCGGGAAAAAAGACGCCTTCATCTTTATGGCAGACCGTTGGACCCCCAAACACCCTATTGACGCCCGTTATATCTGGTTGCCTATCTTATTTGAAAACGGATTGCCTGTCCTGAAATGGTTCGATAAATGGGACTTATCTATATTCGATACGAAAGAGGTGGTATCGGGTGCAACTGCAAATAATGATTATAAATTGGCGTGGGCAGAGGAATTTGATTACGAAGGCAAACCCAATCCCGATTTCTGGTCATACGAACAAGGCTTTGTGCGCAACGAAGAATTTCAATGGTATCAATCCGATAATGCGAATGTTCATAATGGCATCCTTACTATCGAAGGCCGGAAAGAACAAAAACTGAATCCTGATTACAAAGCCGGCAGCCCTCGCTGGTCACAAAACAGGCAATATGCCGAATACACCGCCGCAAGTATCAAGACCAACGGGAAGAAGGAATTTCTGTATGGCCGGTTTGAGGTTAGGGCAAAAATACCTGTGGCAAGTGGCGCTTGGCCTGCTATCTGGACATTGGGCAATACTATGTCTTGGCCTTCAAACGGCGAAATAGATATTATGGAATATTATCCGATAAATGGTATTCCTCATATCTTGGCTAATGTGGCTTGGGGAACAGAGCAACCCGGAAATGCTAAATGGGATTCGCAAACAGTACCTTTTTCAAAGTTTACGGATAAAGACCCTGACTGGACGGATAAGTTTCACATTTGGCGGATGGATTGGGATGAGGAAGCTATCCGTTTGTATTTGGACAATGAGTTGCTGAATGAAACATTATTGTCAGAAACCATCAACGGATCACTCGGAGCCTTTAAGAATCCATTTAAGCAGCCTCATTACTTGTTACTGAATTTAGCCATTGGCGGACAAAATGGAGGAATACCCGACGATACCGCTTTTCCGATTGAGTATCAGATCGATTATGTAAGAGTTTATCAAAAATAAGAAAAGCATTAAGGTTTGATTCCTTCAAATTTAAGAATTATGGAAATTACATTAATTCAAGAAAAATTCCGGTCGCTTTATGGTGACGGAGGATTGGTTTATACTTCGCCCGGACGTATCAACCTTATTGGCGAGCATACCGACTACAATGGGGGATTTGTGCTTCCCGGAGCTATTGACAAAGTGATGTATTGCATCATAAAACCCAATGGCACATCCGATACTATACGAGCTTATGCCTATGACCTGTCGGAATCGGACGAGTTTCAACTGGACGATATTCCGATCAAAGGCTGGGGAAAATATATTTTCGGGGTTTGTCACGAAATGATTAAGCGTGGAGCTGAAATACAAGGTTTTGATACAGTGTTTTCCGGCGATGTTCCGCTTGGGGCTGGTATGTCCTCGTCAGCAGCGTTGGAAAGCTGTTTTGGCTTTGCCCTCAACGATATATATAATTTAGGTTTCGACCGTTTCGCTCTTGCCAAAATTGGCCAGGCGACAGAACATAACTATGTAGGTGTCAAATGCGGGATCATGGATCAGTTTGCCTCCTGCTTTGGTAAAGCGGGCTCGTTGATTCGTCTCGATTGCCGTTCGCTGGAATATGAATATATCCCCTTCAATCCCGAAAGTTACCGCTTGGTATTACTGAACACCTGTGTAGCTCATGAGTTGGCTTCATCGGCATACAACAAACGGCGTGAGTCGTGCGAGAATGCGGCGTCTTACATCCGCAAATATCATCCTGAAGTGGAATTGCTGCGTGACGCAACCATAGATATGCTCAAGGAAGTGGCGAATGAAGTAAGTGCGGAAGATTATATACGGGCTGAATTTGTCATCGAAGAAATAGAACGTATGGGAGAGGCTTGCGACGCTTTGAAGCGCGGCGATTACGAAACTGTAGGAAAAAAAATGTATGAGACGCATATCGGTCTGAGCCGTAAATATGAAGTAAGTTGCGAAGAGCTTGATTTCCTGAATAACATTGCCCGCGAATGTGGAGTAACTGGTTCGCGTGTTATGGGTGGCGGTTTTGGCGGATGTACCATCAATCTTGTTAAGGATGAATTGCACGATGCGTTTGTCAAGCGTGCGACTGATGCTTACGAACAAAAATTCCGCATCAAACCGAAAGTCTATGAAGTTGTCATCAGCGATGGCGCGAGAAAACTATAAGTATCCAATAATAAAGAAAGTTCCATGAAAAAATGTTTTTTACTGCAGATTTGCTGGATTATTGTTGGTATTACATGCGGGCAAACCCCCAAGGTAAGCATTACATTGCATCCCGGGCAAGCTCAAACTACTATCAGCAAGCACATCTACGGGCAGTTTGCCGAACATCTGGGCAGTTGCATTTATGGTGGATTGTGGGTAGGAGAAAACTCGCCCATTCCCAATACGCACGGTTATCGCAACGATGTAGTCGCTGCCCTGAAAGAGTTGCAAATCCCAAACTTGCGTTGGCCCGGCGGCTGTTTTGCCGATGAATATCATTGGATGGACGGTATAGGTAGCCCTGAAAAACGTCCGAAGATGGTAAATAATAATTGGGGCGGAACGGTGGAAGACAATAGTTTCGGTACGCACGAGTTTCTAAATCTCTGCGAACTACTGGGCTGCGAACCTTATCTGAGCGGAAATGTAGGCAGTGGAACGGTGGAAGAAATGTCGAAGTGGGTGGAATACATTACTTCTGAAGGCGATAGCCCAATGGCGAATTTGCGCCGCCGGAACGGTCGCCAGAATGCATGGAAAGTGAAATATTTCGGTGTGGGCAATGAAAGTTGGGGCTGTGGCGGAAACATGACCCCCGAATTCTATGCAGATCAATATCGCCGCTATTCAACCTATTGCCGCGATTATAATGGGACTCGTTTGTTTAAAATAGCCAGCGGAGCCAGCGACTACGATTACAATTGGACGGAAGTCCTGATGAAAAATGTAGGGCATAAAATGCAAGGTTTATCCCTTCACTATTATACGGTAAAAGGTTGGGAAGGCAGCAAAGGCTCGGCAACCCAATTTTCGCCCGAAGAGTATTATTGGACGCTGGGGAAATCCCTCGAAATAGAAGAAGTGATTCAAAAGCACATTGCCATTATGGATAAATACGATAAAGACAAACGTATTGGCTTAATGGTGGATGAATGGGGCACTTGGTGGGATGTAGAACCCGGTACGAATCCCGGATTTCTCTACCAACAAAACACACTTCGCGATGCGATGGTGGCGGCTTTGTCACTCAATATTTTCCATAAATATGCCGACCGCATCCAAATGACGAATATCGCACAAATAGTTAATGTGTTACAATCCATGATATTAACCAGTAACGATAAAATGGTGCTGACACCTACTTACTTTGTATTCAAAATGTATAAGGTACATCAGGATGCACTTCTTATACCATTGGAAATAACGAGTGAAACCAAGAAGATACGCGAGCGTGAAATTCCTGTTGTATCGGCTTCGGCTTCCCGAAAAGACGGGAAAATACATATATCGCTCGTAAATATGGATTTGGAATCGGAACAAGACGTAATGATTAAACTTTCCGGTGCGAAAACCGGCAATGTGACGGGTCAGATTTTGACAGCAAAAACCGTCAACGACCATAATACTTTTGAAAATCAGGGAGTAATCAAAGTTGCTGATTTTAAATACGTAAAGCTAAATAAAGGAGAATTGAGCGTGAAATTACCGGCTAAGTCAATCGTTGTTTTAGAAGTTTTATAAAGAATTGGTTAAATAAACATATTATGAAGAAAATCCTTTCCATCCTGTGCCTCGCCTTCGTTTGTTTACTATCGTGTACAAAGAAAGAAACCTTTGAAGTAGGCAAGCAAGCCTTCGTGTTGAATGGCGAGCCATTTGTCATTAAAGCGGCGGAAATTCATTACCCACGTATTCCGAGGGAATATTGGGAACACCGTATTCAAATGTGTAAAGCCTTAGGGATGAATACAATTTGTTTGTATGTCTTTTGGAATATACACGAACCGGAAAAGGATCAATTTGATTTTACGGGCAACAATGACGTAGCTGAGTTTTGCCGTTTGGCACAAAAGAACGGAATGTATGTGATCGTGCGCCCCGGTCCTTATGTGTGCGCTGAGTGGGAAATGGGTGGACTGCCATGGTGGTTACTCAGGAAAGACGGCATCGCTTTACGTACGTTAGACCCTTATTTTATGGAACGGGTAAGAATCTTTATGGGTGAAGTAGGCAAGCAGTTAAGCGATTATCAACTGGCTAAAGGGGGCAATATCCTCATGGTGCAAGTCGAAAATGAATATGGCGCTTACGGTATCGACAAGCCTTATGTCGGGGCTGTCCGTGATATAGTGAAAGCTTCAGGCTTTAATCAAGTTCCTTTGTTCCAATGTGATTGGAATTCCAATTTTGAAAACAATGCCTTGGAGGATCTGCTTTGGACGCTCAACTTCGGCACGGGTGCTAACATAGATGAACAGTTCAGACGCTTGAAAGAGCTTCGTCCGGAAACACCGCTGATGTGCAGCGAGTTTTGGTCCGGCTGGTTCGACCATTGGGGTGCTCAACATGAGACGCGCAGTTCGGCGGAGTTAGTCGCAGGCTTGAAAGAAATGCTTGATAAGAATATCTCTTTTAGTTTGTATATGACCCACGGAGGTACGAGTTTTGGGCATTGGGCAGGTTCCAATTTCCCGGGCTATGTACCCGATTGTACATCTTATGATTATGATGCTCCTATCAATGAGCAGGGTAACGTAACGCCTAAGTTTTTCGAAGTGCGGAACTTATTGGCAAACTATCTGCCCGAAGGCGCTACATTGTCTGCTATCCCTGATTCTATTCCAACTATCGCTATCCCAAGCATTGCTTTTGAAGAAGCGGCTTCTATCTTTGATAACCTGCCTACGCCTCAAGTAAGTGAGGATATTCACTCAATGGAGTACTTTAATCAAGGCTGGGGAAGCATCTTGTACCGTACAACTTTACAACAATCGGATATATCTCAATATATTAAGGTGACGGAAGCACACGATTGGGCGCAAGTCTATATAGACGGAGTTCGCATTGGCGTATTGAACCGATTGAAAGGAGAAACTTCGTTATCTATTCCTGCTGTGCGCGAAGGAGCGGTACTCGACATTTTAGTGGAAGCGATGGGCAGGCGCAATTTTGGAGCCGGCGTATTAGACTATAAAGGCATTACTGAGAAAGTAGAACTCCTTAATGAACGAGGAACTACCGAACTGAAAGGCTGGCAAGTATATTCCATTCCGGTGGATTACATTTTTGCGAAAAATAAAAAATACAGTAAAAAAACAATTGGAGAAAACCAAGCTGCTTATTACCGTGCTACTTTTAGTTTGGAGAAAACAGGGGATACTTTCTTAGATATGACGAATTGGAAGAAAGGTATGGTTTACGTGAATGGTCATAATCTCGGTCGTTTTTGGGAGATAGGTCCGCAACAAACGCTTTATCTTCCAGGTGTGTGGCTGCGGAAAGGAATCAATGAAATCATTGTATTAGACTTGGTTGGAACAACAACATCCACTGTCGAAGGTTTGCGTAAGCCTATATTGGATGTATTGAGAGGGAATGGTGCTTATAAGTTCCGCAAGCAAAATGAAACCTTAGACTTAACAGCTGAAAAACCTGTTGCGAGTGGTAGCTTTAAGCCTGGCAATGGTTGGCAGAAAATACCTTTCAATAAAGCACTTCCTGCTCGCTATTTTGCTTTGGAAGCCTTGAATTCACAGGGAAATGATGACTTTGCCTCTATTGCTGAACTTGAAATACTTGGCGAAGATGGTAAACCCTTGTCCCGCCAGCATTGGAAAGTAGTGTATGCCGATAGTGAAGAAGCAGATGAGGCAAATAACATTGCCAGTAATATCTTCGACTTGCAAGAATCAACGATATGGCATACGAGTTATTCAAAGGCTAAAGACAAGTTTCCGCATCAAATAGTAATAGATTTAGGCGAAGACAAAGTAGTTACGGGCTTTGAATATCTCCCGAGAATGGAAGCCAACAAGCCGGGTGTGATCAAAGACTATAAAGTGTACGTCAAAACAAGTCCTTTTAAATTATGAAAAAGATAACGACTACGGATTGAAGATTTATAGGTTAGATTACGAATAAAATTCGTGTAAGTGTCGACTATAAGTCGAGTTCTTTTAAACATTCATTCAGGTATAAAATCCTCATCCCGACTGGATTGATATTCATGGTGATTTAGATAGTCTCCAACATATCTTCTGTGATATGAACCTGTATACAAACAGTTATAGCCGATATCCCAAAAGTGATCCCTCCAGTAACGACCTTAACTTGCGATAAAATTATGAGAACAGGACTGGAAAAAGATTCTGATGGCTTATGGAGGAAATGAATCCTGATAAAAAGGACAAAGATCTGAATCTGAAGCCCTGTCCTTTTCCCGTTCTTGTTATCGTTTTTGTTTGTATTGAATCGCCGGATAATAACAAAATTTATCTTTATTGTCCTGTCTATTGAGAACAAATTCGGTGACTAAAAATGTTTATATTGAATTGCCGAATAATGGATTTGCATAATAGTCGAACTATAACAGTAAAGGAAGTCAGACGAAAGGATGAATTAAAAAACCCACAGTCACGATTAATACACATAACAACATTAGTCTGCGCCAATGCAAAGAATCAACGATAAAACCAAATTGTTCAGCAACGATAGTAAAGAAAATCTGATGATAATTTGCAGGATTAATTTCGAACCTGCCTAAAAAATCTATCGAAGAATTCTTTCATTTTGCCAATATTTTATCCAGACGAAAAGGCCATCAGAATAATAGGAATCTATAGATGGAACACTTATCATTTTATTTATATATAATTCTCGTTTTTTTTGTTTTTTATATAGGTCTAGATTTCTTACTTTTGTATAAAAAAGAAATATTATAATAATTAATATGAATGACATTAAAACATTAAACAAAGCTGCGGACAATATCCGCATATTATCGGCTTCGATGGTTGAAAAGGCTAATTCGGGACATCCGGGTGGAGCTATGGGTGGAGCAGATTTTATCAACGTGTTATTTTCCAAGTTTCTGGTATACGATCCTCAAAATCCCGCATGGGAAGGACGTGACCGCTTCTTCCTCGATCCCGGTCACATGTCTCCGATGCTATATTCAACGTTAGCATTAACCGGCAAATACAGCATGGAGGACTTACAGCAATTCCGCCAATGGGGAAGCATCACTCCCGGACATCCGGAAAGGGATATCACACGCGGAATAGAAAACACATCGGGACCTCTGGGGCAAGGGCATACTTTTGCAGTAGGCGCCGCCATTGCCGCCAAATTCCTGAAAGCCCGTTTTGGTTATGTAATGGATCATACCATTTACGCGTTTATTTCCGACGGAGGAATACAAGAAGAAATATCGCAGGGAGCAGGGCGTACTGCCGGACATCTGGGGCTTGATAACTTAATTATGTTCTATGATTCTAATGGCATACAACTTTCGACCAAAACGGCAGAAGTTACAGAAGAAAACGTAGCAGCCAAATATCAGGCCTGGGGATGGAGGGTTATCACAATTAAAGGAAACGACGCGACCGAAATTCGTGCTGCCCTGACAGAAGCCAAGCTTGAAAAAGAAAAACCTACGCTTATCATAGGTAAAACTATTATGGGTAAAGGTGCCATAAAAGAAGACGGCTCAAGTTTTGAAAACGAAACGGAAACTCATGGACAACCATTAAGTGCGGCCGGAGCAAGTTATAATAAAACAATTGAAAATCTGGGAGGTGATCCTAAAAATCCGTTTACTATATTTTCTGAAACAAAAGAATTATATGCCAAGCGTGCAGCCGAACTAAAAGAAATAGTAAGCATTAAATATGCCGAAAAGGAAGCTTGGGCTAAAGCAAATCCCGAGCTGGCTGATAAAATGCAGAAATGGTTTGACGGATATATACCAACCATTGACTGGTCTGCTATTGAACAAAAACCAAATCAGGCGACACGCGCAGCTTCTGCTACAATATTAGGAATACTAGCTCAGCAAGTAGAAAACATGGTTGTTTCATCTGCCGACTTATCTAATTCTGATAAAACAGACGGTTTCTTAAAAAAGACACATGCCATAAAAAAAGGTGACTTTTCAGGAGCATTCCTTCAATCGGGAGTATCTGAACTAACAATGGCTTGTTTATGCATCGGTATGACATTACATGGCGGTATTGTCGCTGCATGCGGAACATTCTTCGTGTTCTCAGACTACATGAAACCGGCTATCCGTTTAGCAGCGCTGATGGAACTTCCGGTTAAATTTATATGGACACACGATGCATTCCGTGTAGGTGAAGACGGTCCGACTCACGAACCTGTCGAACAGGAAGCACAAATCAGGCTGATGGAAAAACTGCAAAACCATAATGGACACAATTCGATGCTGGTTCTACGCCCTGCTGATGTTACAGAAGCAACGGTAGCTTGGAAAATGGCAATGGAGAACAAGTCGACTCCAACAGGATTAATATTTTCACGCCAAAATATAAACGATCTTCCGGCAAAAACAAATAGATACCAAGAAGCATTACAAACAGAGAAAGGCGCTTATATCGTTCAGGATGAAGATAACTATGATGTGATCTTGTTAGCATCCGGATCGGAAGTTTCAACATTAGTGGACGGCGCTAAGCTACTTGCTAACGACGGCATCAAATCAAGGATTGTATCTGTACCATCCGAAGGCTTATTCCGGACACAAAGTAAGGAATATCAAGAAAGTGTGATTCCTGCAGGTAAAAAGGTTTTTGGTCTAACGGCCGGATTACCAGTCACATTGGAAGGGTTGGTTGGTGCCAACGGACGTATTTGGGGGATGGAATCTTTCGGATTTTCAGCTCCATATAAAGTGTTAGATGAAAAGCTCGGTTTTACAGCTGAAAATGTATATAATCAGGTTAAAGACTTTTTGAAATAATATGGCTATATTTTCCCAAGGTGAAAAACCAATCGGACTGACCAGTGATCATGCCGGCTTCGAAACAAAAAAGTATGTAATACAACTTTTTGAAGAGCAAGGTATTAAGTACATAGATTATGGCACGTATACATCGAACAGTGTCGATTATCCGGATTTTGCCCATAAACTGGGTCGCGCCATCGACAGTAAGGAATGCGACTTCGGCATTGCTATATGCGGTACCGGGAATGGCATAAATATGGCATTGAATAAGCATAAATCCGTACGCAGCGCCTTATGTTGGAATGCAGAAATCGCACGTCTGGCCAGAGCACATAATGATGCTAATGTGCTAGCCCTTCCGGGAAGAATATTGTCTCAACAAGAGGTTTATGACATGATCATTGCTTTCTTTAATACCGATTTTGAGGGAGGGAGGCATCAGACAAGGATAGATAAGATACCTTGCTGATAGGAGATAGAAAGCTAATAAATATAAGAGAGGCTGTCTCAAAAGTAAAATTACACTATCAAAGTGTTATCCTCTTTGTCATCCTGAGTGCAACGAAGGATCTCATTCCTCAGGAAAAGAGATGTTTCACTCCGTTCAACATGACAACCAACGGTCACAGGAGCGTAGCGTATGTAAATAGATATAAGAAAATACTTTTGAGACAGCCTCCTTTTACTGAATATTTTCAACTCTATTGATAATATTCATTACAATGATATTATCAGCATAGACCTACCATTGTTTCACTTGATTATCGTTGACAATAACTGTCCATGCAGCAGGTATTCTCCAATAAATAGTCGTCCCTTAAAAAGTACATAAATAGTTATATATCAATAAAATAAATCATTAAAAGATTGCATAAATCTGCAAGAATATGTACCTTAGAGTCATAGTTTCTTGCAGATTTGTTATGTTGAAACCGGGTAAAAAAGCCCCCCGGCAGAGCCTGTTCTTCTCCCTGGAGGATAGCCTGAATCAAAAGCATCCATTTGTACATACTGGCCAACAAGGTGGCTTGGGATATGTTTGAAACATCTTTTTGTCCGCTGTATTGTCAGGACAATGGCACACCGGCCAAACCAATCCGGTTGATGGTGGGCTTGCTGATATTGAAGCATGTCCGCAACGTTTCGGATGAAAGTATCGTAGAGCAATGGTCGGAGAACAACTACTACCAATATTTTTGCGGGCAGCGGGACTTTGTGCCTGTCTATCCTTGCGCTTCGAGTGAACCGGTACACTTCCGGCGCAGGGCATCCGTAGAGCCAACCATCGGACATGTGAAATCAGACCACAGGCTGGGAGGTAATTTTTACAAGGGAATAACAGGCGACAGCATCAATGTCATGCTTGCAGCTGCCGCCTATAACTTCAAAAGGATGATCAACAAATGGAAATCATCTTTTGACCTGTTTTTTAGAGTGATTTCTTGCTCTTTATTCCGACTTAAATTACCTTTCATTGTCGATTTGTGGGCTTTTTAAGGGACGACTATATAATAGCTTATTTTATCAGGAAAAAACAGTTACACTGAGTACTATTGAATTGATAAACAATAATATATGATATATTGAAATCTTCCGACCACTCCTGCCATTAAGATTGCTTTTCCACTCATATATTTATGAACCCATGTTTGATTAATAGCGAGCTTCTACTGCGCTCCAATCTATAATTTTCCACAACTCAGCTAAGTGGTCGGCACGACGGTTCTGGTAATCCAAATAATATGAATGTTCCCATACGTCGAATCCAAGAAGTGGAGTTAACCCTTTTGTAATAGGGTTGCCTGCGTTTGCTTCTTTTGTTATTTGCAATTTGCCTGCGCTATCTTTAGCCAGCCATACCCATCCTGAACCGAATAGACCAACACCTGCTGCATTAAATTCTTTCTTGAAGTTTTCGAACGAACCGAAAGCGGCATTGATTGCTTCAGCTAATTTTCCTTTAGGTTCACCTCCTCCGTTAGGACTGAATGAAAGGAAATAGATGTTATGGTTCAGAGTTTGTCCTGCATTGTTGAAAATTGCCCCGTCACTTTCTTTTACTATTGTTTCCAAATCGGCATTTTCAAACTTTGTACCTTGAATAAGGTTATTCAGGTTTGTGATATATGCTTGAAGATGTTTTCCGTAATGGAATTCAATAGTTTGTTGACTGATAACTGGTTCTAAAGCATTTGTCGCATATGGCAACTTTGGTAATTCAAATTTCATAGCTTTTGTTTTTTGATTGTTATTATTAGAATTTATATTTTGTGCATATATCGAACTTAGAAGTAGTCCGGATAGCATTATACATGTTAAATATATTTTTTTCATACCTTACGTTTTTTATTAGATACTGTAAATTTAACAATTTTGATTCAATATTTGTTTATAAAGTGATCAATAATCCTCATCAATTGTTTTTAATCTCATATTGTTAGAATCTATAATGTAG
>BNXH01000053.1 GCA_025999435.1 Bacteroidia bacterium
AGTAGTCAACAGTTATCAGTAAGCAAGGCCTTTTCGTCATTGCGAACGGAGTGAAGCAATCCAGAGTATTGATTATTAATGGATTGCTTCGGGCGAACCCTCGCAATGACGTGCGACAGTCAACAGTTATCAGTTATCAGTCAACAACTTGTACCTCGTATCTCGTCTACTCGTATCTTTTTAACTAAAATGTAACAAACTCCACACTCATTTTCAAATTTTCAAATTTTCAAATTCGCTAATTATCAAATTATCACTATATCTATAGATAAAACTAACGCCAAACAACGTTTCACTCTTCGTTCTTCACTTTATTTGCTGAAATCAACCTATTATTTCCATAAGAGCCATACATGCTGTTTCTACATTCGGAATGTGCTGTATCGAAACCGAACGTTTCCCGTTTCGCTCTTTCAGTTCGCAGCTACGAGGGTATTTCTGAATATAATCCAATAATTTATCAAATGCTTTAGATTGATAATAAGGCGATTCCGGATTGGATATAAGAAATAAACTCATACGTCCACCTTTCAGTACAACTTTTTCTATTCCAAGTGTTTTGGCTAATATACGAAGACGGACTACCATAATCAACTCTTGCCCTTCTGTAGGTATTTTGCCGAAACGGTCTTCGAGCCTTATTCTGAAATTATTGATGTCAATCTCCCGTTCCATATTGTCCAGTTCGCGATACAATGTAATTCTTTCCGAATCGTTGGGTATATATGTCGCAGGAAATAAGAGCTCCAGATCACTTTCTATCTGCACATCATCTACAAAGTTATCTCCTTCTATTTTTTCGTCACCTTCTGTTCTGTGATAGATGTCTGCAAACTCTTCGTTCTTCAATTCAGTTACGGCTTCTGTAAGTATTTTCTGATAAACTTCGTATCCTAAGTCCGCGATAAATCCACTTTGTTCGGCTCCCAATAAATTCCCTGCACCTCGTATATCCAGATCTTGCATTGCAATGTGGAAGCCATGTCCCAATTCAGAAAAATTCTCGATAGCTTGCAAGCGCCGTCTGGCTTCAGATGTGAGTGTATGCAAAGGTGGCGCTAACAGATATGCAAATGCTTTTTTGTTGCTGCGCCCTACTCTACCTCTCAATTGGTGTAAGTCGCTGAGTCCGAAGTTCTGGGCATTATTTACTATGATCGTATTTGCATTCGGAATATCTATTCCCGACTCCACTATTGTAGTTGCAATAAGCACATCATATTCGTAATTCACAAAGTCAATAATAATCGATTCCAGTTTGGCCGGATCCATTTGCCCATGCCCTACAGCAATACGTGCATCAGGAACTTCACGACGAATAATATCCTCCAGTTCATAGATATTTTTTATTCTGTTATTAATAAAGAATACCTGCCCGTTTCGGCTCATTTCAAATTCAATAGCCTCCCGTATTATTTGAGTGTCGAATGTATGTACCTCTGTCTGTATAGGATAACGATTTGGTGGAGGGGTCGTTATTGCCGACAAATCACGGGCGCCCATCAATGAAAATTGAAGTGTACGGGGAATCGGTGTTGCAGTCATGGTTAATGTATCCACGTTGGATTTCAATTGTTTTAATTTATCCTTTACCGCAACGCCAAATTTCTGTTCTTCGTCTATTATCAATAGGCCTAAATCCTTAAATTGTACATCCTTACTTACTATACGGTGTGTACCAATCAGGATACCTATTTTTCCATCTTTTAAATCTTTAAGTGTTTCACTTATTTGACCTGCTGTACGAGCCCTGCTTATATATTCTACACGGCACGGAAAATCTTTCAACCGTTCCTTAAAAGTCTGATAATGTTGGTATGCAAGCACCGTGGTCGGTACCAGTACAGCAACTTGTTTATTATCTGTCACTGCTTTGAAGGCGGCTCTGATAGCAACTTCTGTCTTACCGAAACCAACATCACCGCAAATAAGACGATCCATTGGTTTGCCGCTCTCCATATCTTGCTTAACATCGGCGGTAGCCTTTGTCTGATCCGGAGTATCTTCGTAAATGAAGGATGCTTCCAGCTCATGTTGCAGAAAAGAGTCGGGTGAATACTTAAAACCTTCATCCTCTCGTCGCTTGGCATATAGTTTAATAAGATCACGGGCTATATCTTTAACTTTACTTTTCGCTTTTTCCTTTATCTTATTCCATGCCCCGGTTCCTAATTTATTTATACGTGGAGGTTCGCCTTCTTTTCCTCTGTATTTCGATATCTTATGCAAAGCATGGAGTGATACGAAAATAGAATCGTTATTTAAGTATATAAGTTTTATCAGCTCTTGCATTTTCCCGTTCATATCCGATCTGACAAGACCTCCAAACTGCCCTACTCCATGATCGACATGCACGATGTAGTCGCCTATTTGGAATTGTTGCAGCTCCTTTAATGATAAGGCGAATTTACCCGATCGCACCCTGTCCGATTTCAGATTATACTTATGAAAACGATCGAATATCTGGTGATCGGTGAAGCAACAAATCCTGAGCGTATCTTCAATAAATCCTTCGGATAAAGTCCTGTCTACAGGTATAAAATCAATATTGTCATTCCTATCTTCAAATATTGTCTGTAAACGTTTTTGCTGCTTTTCGCTATCGCTGAGGATATATATTTTAAAACCTTGTTCTATATACTTATGAAGTGTTTCACTAATCAAATCAAAATTTTTGTGAAACGATGGCTGTGGGTATGTATTAAATTCTATTGTAGCATCAACCGTAATAGACGGTTTATTTCCTAAATGAATATGATTAAACCGGTCTATTACAGATGAATACTCATCGATAGAGATCAGCTTTTTCTGTATATCCTTTTCATATTCAGGATTATCCAGTATAGTAGAATCATTATATAAGACCTCCACCTTATCTTTAGCCCAGCCGTAATCTTGAAAGCCGATAATCGTATTTTCAGGCATCAGATTAAGCAGTGATTCCCGCTCCAAATCCGATTTTTGCATATCAGGAATAATCTGTATTCTTTCCAACTTTTCTTTCGAAAGCTGAGTTTCGATGTCAAATGTCCTGATTGTGCTTACTTCGTCTCCAAAAAAGTCAATACGATATGGAAACTCATAAGAAAAAGAGAAAACATCGAGAATACTTCCCCGTATAGCATACTGTCCCGGTTCATATACATAATCTACATATTCGAAACCGAAACTGTCTAACATTTCTGAAACAAAATTTCTGTCTATTTCTTCATTTACCGAAATTTGAATTGTATTTTTCTCCAGAATATCTTTGGCTACCACTTTTTCAGCCAAAGCTTCAGGATAAGATACAATAATAACATGCTCTTCGTCAGCTTGCAGTTTACCTAAAACTTCCGTACGAAGAATTTCGTAAGCAGCATCTATCTGACCATATTTTATAGCTCGTTTGTATGCCGACGGGAAAAAGAAAATATTATTTGTCCCCAATATTTGAATCAAATCATGGTAAAAATAACCTGCGCTTTCCGGATCGTTCAATACATATAAAAAGCTATTTCCTGTTTTATGGAACAACGAAGCAGATAGCATCGTCGTAGAAGAGCCATGCAAGCCTTTTATATGAAGGTTCTTATGATCAGATACTAGTTTTGTGATTGTCGAAACATTTATGTGAGTTTCGAAAATTTCCTGTAATGCTAATAATTTCAATGCGGCACATTTTTGTTTGAGATGCAAAAATAATATAAGATATTCACTTTTGAAAGAATAATTTAAATCAGACTAGTTTCCTGAACAACTTAAAAAAAATCAGATAAAGTTTGTTTTTAAAAAATAAATTATAACTTTGTGTACACTTTAATGGTGAAAATAATGACAAATTGCTTTTTATATGTCCTCGTCCTCAATATTATTCTCCTCGTCGGCCGGAATAAATGAGAAAGGTATGTATATTAGTCAGATGATATAGCTAAGGAATAAAAAATAACATAAGCCTTTCTCAAATATGGGAAAGGCTTTTTTTGTAAAGTATCGAAATATGGGATTTGAATTAAGAAGTTCGACCAGCACACAAGGTCGGCGTATGGCCGGAGCCAGAGCCCTCTGGAGAGCAAATGGCATGAAGGAAGAACAGATGGGAAAACCTCTGATTGCAATAGTAAATTCTTTCACACAATTTGTTCCGGGACATGTTCATTTACATGAAATAGGACAAAAAGTAAAAGCCGAAATAGAAGCTCTTGGCTGTTTTGCCGCCGAATTCAATACAATAGCCATAGATGATGGAATCGCAATGGGGCACGATGGAATGTTGTATTCCCTACCCTCACGCGACCTGATTGCCGATAGCGTGGAGTATATGGTAAACGCCCACAAAGCAGATGCTATGATATGCATAAGCAATTGTGATAAAATTACTCCGGGAATGCTGATGGCTACCATGCGTTTGAATATCCCGACTATATTTGTATCAGGTGGGCCGATGGAAGCCGGAGAGCTTGGCAACCAGCATCTTGACTTAATAGATGCCATGATAAAGGCTGCCGATGATAGTGTTTCCAATGAAGAAGTCAGCGCTATAGAACGTGCCGCTTGCCCGACATGTGGGTCTTGTTCGGGGATGTTTACGGCTAATTCGATGAACTGCCTGAATGAAGCGATCGGCTTGGCATTACCGGGAAATGGAACTGTTGTGGCAACACATGCTAACCGTTCAAAATTGTTTAAAGATGCCGCTAAACAAATTGTGGAAAATGCTTATAAGTATTACAGGGATGGTGATGAATCTGTCCTGCCAAGAAAAATAGCGACAAAACAGGCATTTCTCAACGCTATGACATTAGATATTGCAATGGGTGGCTCTACGAATACAATACTTCATCTTTTGGCCATTGCACAGGAAGGAGAAGTTGATTTTTCGATGGATGATATAGATAAACTTTCACGCAAAGTTC
The DNA here is from genome assembly GCA_025999435.1 of Bacteroidia bacterium. Taxonomy (GTDB): domain Bacteria; phylum Bacteroidota; class Bacteroidia; order Bacteroidales; family Dysgonomonadaceae; genus Dysgonomonas. The sequence continues at coordinate 4,896 of BNXH01000053.1, forward strand.
CATGCTTGTGCAAAGTAGCACCCAATACTCAGAAATATCATATACAGGATGTTAATAGAGCCGGCGGTATTTTAGGTATTTTGAACGAGTTGAATAAAGCCGAACTTATCGATAATTCTGTTTGTCGTGTCGATGGTATGACATTGGGGCAGGCAATGGAAAGCTATGATATAACAAAAAATAATCTGACAAAAGAAGCTGAATTATTGTACAAATCAGCTCCGGCCAATCGTTTCAATCTGGTAATGGGATCGCAAGACTGTTATTATCCGGCATTGGATATTGATAGAGCGACCGGATGTATCCGTGATATGGAGCATGCCTATACTAAAGACGGTGGTTTAGCTATTTTGAAAGGAAATATAGCCCTTAATGGTTGTGTCGTAAAAACTGCCGGAGTAGACGAAAGTATTTTCAAGTTTTCAGGTACTGCAAAAGTCTTTCATTCTCAGGATGCGGCATGTGAAGGTATCCTTAAAGGAAAAGTAGTGGCCGGCGATGTCGTTGTTATCACCTATGAAGGGCCAAAAGGAGGGCCGGGAATGCAGGAGATGCTCTACCCTACTTCGTATATCAAATCAAAGCATTTGGGGAAAGAATGTGCCCTTATTACCGATGGGCGTTTTTCCGGAGGCACCTCGGGGCTTTCTATTGGGCATATTTCTCCGGAAGCTGCATCAGGAGGGGCTATTGGCTTGGTAAAAGATGAAGATATTATTGAAATAGATATACCTAACCGTTCGATAAATGTGAAATTATCCGATGAAGAACTGGAGGATCGTCGTAAGCAGGAATTATCTAAAGGTAAATTGGCTTTCAAGCCTGATAGAGAACGTAATGTATCGAAAGCATTGAAAGCCTACGCCAGTATGGTTAGCTCGGCAGACTTGGGAGGAATAAGGATAATAGAATAATAAACAAAAGCATTATACAGTTATGAAAGAAATAACAGGAAGCGAAGCTCTTATCCAATCGTTATTAAACGAGGGTGTAGATACAATTTTCGGATATCCGGGAGGTGCTATAATGCCCGTATTCGATTGTTTATATGACTATAAAGATAAGATAAACCACGTCCTCGTCCGCCATGAACAAGGTGCAACCCATGCAGCGCAGGGATATGCCCGAACATCGGGAAAAACAGGGGTTGCTCTCGTCACGTCGGGCCCTGGCGCTACTAATACAATAACAGGTATTGCCGATGCTATGATAGATAGTACACCGCTAGTCGTTATTTCTGGTCAGGTTGCTTCCTCTCTGTTAGGAAGCGATGCCTTTCAGGAGGCCGATGTTGTGGGTATTACCCAGCCTGTAACCAAGTGGGCGTATCAAATCCGTCGGGCTGAAGATATTCCATGGGCTGTTGCAAGAGCCTTTTACATAGCATCTATGGGTCGACCGGGACCTGTTATCTTAGATATTACAAAAGATGCTCAGTTCGGAAAATTAGCAAATTACGACTATAAGAAGGTTGATTTTATTCGCAGCTATCAGCCTAAGCCTGAAGTAAGAATGAGCGAAGTAGAGGCGGCTGCGAAAATTATAAATGAAGCAAAAAAGCCATTAGCTCTAGTCGGGCAAGGTGTTATACTGGGTAATGCTGAAAAAGAATTACTCTCTTTTCTTGAAAAAGCAGGTATTCCCACCGCTTCAACAGTGTTAGGGCTTTCGGCTATTCCATCAAATCATCCGTTACATGTAGGGATGTTAGGAATGCATGGTAATATAGGTCCGAATCTGAAAACAAATGAATGTGATGTACTCATAGCCATAGGAATGCGGTTTGATGACCGTGTAACCGGAGATTTGAAAACTTATGCCAAACAAGCAAAGGTTATTCATTTCGATATAGATAAGGCTGAAATAAATAAAAACGTTCTTGTAACCGCCCGTGTATTAGGTGATGTAAAAGATTCACTTCCGGCAGTAACCGAATTGTTGGAAAATAAAGGTTATCCCGATTGGCTAGGTGAATTTAAGGCTTGTTATAAAAAAGAATATGATGCCGTTATTGAAAAAGAACTATATCCACAATCAGGTCAACTGAAAATGGGAGAAGTAATAAACAAAGTCTCAGAAGCAACTAATAATGATGGAGTATTAGTGACGGATGTAGGTCAACACCAGATGATGGGAGTCCGTTATTTCAAATACACCCGCAGTCGTAGTGTAGTGACATCCGGTGGACTGGGTACGATGGGATTTGGATTACCTGCCGCTATAGGTGCAAAATATGGGGTACCCGACCGTACAGTGTGCCTTTTTGTCGGCGATGGTGGCATGCAAATGACTATTCAGGAGTTGGGAACTATTATGCAATACAATGTAGATGTGAAGATTATAATACTGAACAATCATTTCTTAGGCATGGTTCGTCAATGGCAGGAATTGTTCTTTAAAGAAAGATATTCTGAAACAATAATGATGAATCCCGATTTTGTGAAAATAGCTGAAGCTTATAATATTCCGGCACAAAAGATAGAAAGACGTGAAGATCTGGATACCGCTATCGCTGAAATGCTGAATCATAAAGGGGCATATTTACTGGATGTACAGGTGGAAACAAAGGGTATGGTATACCCTATGGTACCGGCGGGTACTTGTGTTACGAATATATTATTGGGAAATGAATAGACAATTAGTAAATTCGGGAATTAGCAAATCTGAAAGTTTAATATTTGCTAATTTGCTAATCAACAAATTTTCAAATTAATAATTATGGAAGATAAAACATTATACACAGTAACCATATTTTCAGAAAACACAGTTGGCTTACTTAGTCAGGTGACAACCGTTTTTACCCGCCGTCAGCTTAATATTGAAACCCTGTCTGTATCTCCGTCCGCTTTGGAAGGAATACATAAATTTACCATTACCGTTTATTGTGACGAAGATATGATAAAGAGAGTTGTTCTTCAAATCGATAAGCGTGTAGATGTTCTGAAATCATATTATAATACAAATGACGAACTTATACATCAGGAAATAGCATTATATAAGTTATCTACTTCTGACTTTTTGAAAATAGAATCGGTTGAAGGTCTTATCCGTAAATACAATGCCCGTATTTTGGATATAAACGAGAATAGCGTAGTCCTGGAAAAGACCGGACATTATCAGGAAACTCAAAGTTTATTCGAAGAACTGAGTAAAACGATAGGAGTCCTGCAATTTATTCGTTCAGGACGCGTAGCTATTACCAAGTCAAAAATAGAACGGTTGAGCGATATGTTGTCCGAACTGGATCAAAAATATAAACCAAAAGAATAAGATAATGATGGAAAAAACCGGTAAATACGAATTTACCATAGATGCTTATTTAACAGACTTTAGAGGAAAAGCTACTCTTCCTATGATTGGAGGATTTATGTTGCAAGTAGCTACAAAACATGCGGAAGAACGAGGATTTGGATATTCCACTATGACTTCATTACAAAGGGCATGGGTATTGTCGCGCATGGCTATTGAGATATTTGAATATCCGAAGAATGATACAGAAATGGTTATTAAGACGTGGGTAGCCAGTGTAAATAAATTGTTTACCGAACGTTATTTTGCTTTCGAGGATGAAAATGGTAAAGTAATCGGTTATGCCAAATCTCTCTGGGCTTCTATTGACCTTAAAACCAGAAAACCTACTAATGTATTGGAAACAGGGAACCTTTCGGATTATGTGGCCGAAGTTGGAAATCCGATAAAGGGACTAACTAAAATTCCGGCATTGAAAGAAAATTACGAACATGCATCTGATTTTATTGTGAAATATAGTGATGTGGATATCAATAAGCACCTCAACAGTATGAAATATATTGAGCATATTGTAGATGTATTTGATATTGACATGTTCAGAGAAAAAGAAATACGCCGTATAGAGATCAATTATATATCGGAAGGCCACTATGGCACTAAATTGGATATATTGAAACAGGAGGAAGCTGATGGAACCTTTATACTGGAAATGAGAGCCGGAGATATAAATGTTTGCTCAGCAAGAATAATATGGAAATAAATTACTTATTTTAAAATCAATAAAAGAAGAATAAAATGGCAGAAATGAATTTTGGAGGAGTAGTCGAAAATGTAGTTACTCGTGAAGAATTTCCGTTGGAAAAAGCAAGAGAAGTCTTAAAAAATGAAACTATTGCCGTAATTGGTTATGGAGTACAAGGCCCGGGGCAGGCTTTGAATCTTCGTGACAATGGTTTCAATGTTATTATCGGTCAACGTAAAGGCGGAAAGACATGGGAAAAAGCTGTCGCTGATGGTTGGGTACCCGGAGAAACCCTTTTCGACATTGAAGAAGCTGCTGCAAAAGGTACAATTATCCAATATCTATTGTCCGATGCTGCTCAAATAGAAGTATGGCCTCGTTTGAAACCTTATCTGACAGCAGGCAAAGCCCTGTACTTTTCTCACGGATTTGGCATCACATATAAGGAACGCACAGGTATTATCCCTCCGGCTGATGTAGACGTTATTCTTGTGGCTCCTAAAGGTTCGGGAACCAGCCTTCGTCGTATGTTCCTTGAAGGACGCGGCTTGAATTCGAGCTATGCTATTTTCCAAAATGCAACAGGGCGTGCGTTCGAAAGAACTGTATCATTGGGTATTGGAGTCGGCTCAGGCTATTTGTTCGAAACAGACTTTAAACGCGAAGTATATTCTGACCTTACAGGCGAACGTGGTACACTTATGGGGGCTATTCAAGGAATCCTTCTTGCTCAGTACGAAGTATTACGTGAAAATGGTCACTCTCCGTCGGAAGCATTTAACGAAACAGTAGAAGAACTTACTCAGTCTTTGATGCCATTGTTTGCAGAAAAAGGAATGGACTGGATGTATGCCAACTGTTCTACAACAGCTCAGCGCGGGGCTCTTGATTGGATGACTCCTTTCCATGATGCAACCAAACCGGTATTTGCTAAACTATATTCGGAAGTGGCTAACGGAAACGAGGCTCAGCGTTCTATCGATACAAATTCAAAACCTGATTACCGCGAAAAACTAGAGGAAGAGTTGAAAGCTCTTCGCGAAAGTGAAATGTGGCGTACAGGTGCAGTTGTTAGAGAGCTCAGACCGGAAAATAACTAATCATACAGAGATTTATATTATTGTAGAGGAGGTTTACCCATTTGGGCAAGCCTCTTCTCTTTATAGGATTAACAAATCTGATGGATACTGTATCTCCATTGAGTTTATTTCTTTAACTTTGTTTTCTTAATAAAATCAATACACATAGAACAGGATGCGAAGAGTATATATATCAAAAAACTATCCGGGACTTTCGAATGGAGGAACAAAAGGTAAAAGGGATATGGAGCGTATTATGGACGACATGGGATTTCTAAATATCGGTTGTCGCCCGACTTTTACGAAAAACAAAATTTTGGGTTTCCTGTATACTTTGCGTAGTGTAATAGTGGGGTTATGGAATCTAAAGAAAGGCGATAATCTGGTACTCTTCTACCCTTTCAAAAAATATTATTCATTTATATGCAATATTGCACATTTCAAAGGCGCTAAATTAATTACTCTAATTTACGATTTTGGATATTATAGAAGAAAGAGGGTGACACGCCAACAAGAAAAAAAGAAATTGTCAAAGAATGATTATCTGCTTGTTGTTAATAAATATATGAAACAAGAGTTATTGGATCAGGATTATAAAATGCCGATCGGTATATTTCATTTATGGGATGTACTATCGGATTCTCCCGACACAAAACCGATTGAAAAAACAACACTATCAGAACCTATTGAAGTAATTTATGCCGGAAGCTTAAAACCCGGACTGCATGATTTTATGTATGTATTGGATAAAGAGTATCCTCCTCAGCATTATAAATATACTGTTTTCGGTACAAAATTTAAGGAAGGACAACTTATAAATGAAGACAAGATACGTGGAGTAGGTTTTGTACCTACGGATGATATAATAAGGATAACTACAGGAGATTGGGGATTAGTATGGTATGGAAATTCTATTTGGGAAATTGATGGTGCATATGGAGAATATTTAAGATTGACTACTTCTCACAAACCCTGTACCTATATGCGATGCCATATTCCTGTTATATCATGGTCGCAAGCTGCATTTGCTGATTTCGTAAGAGAGAACAATGTAGGAATTTGTATTGATTCATTGAACCAATTGGATGAAATCCTCCCTAACATATCCCAAGAAGAATATGACGTTATGAAAAATAACGCCATAGAAATAAGTAAAAAACTTGAAAATGGATATTATTTTAAAACGGCATATGCTGAAGCGGAAAAATATTTAATGAATAATTGAGTATGGCAAAAACCCTTATTGTAAGATATTCCCAAATAGGAGACGTGTTGATTCTGCTCCCTGTACTAAATTTTTTAGCCGGACAATATCCTGAAGATAAATTTACAGTGCTGACAAATCCTAAGTTTTCCGGGATTTTTAAGCAAATGCCTTCAAATGTTTCTCTTTATCCTATGGTATATAGAAGACAGAATATTCCTTTGAGGGGATTGGTTCATTTATTCCATCGATATACACTATTAGTTAAGTTCTTTTTCGCGAAAAAATATGACCGGGTAGCCATTTTGCAAAATGGGACATTCGATGTCCAGTTGGATTACATATTATCGATAAGAGGCAGCAAAGTAACAAGGGTCGATTATTCCGGCTTTTTCTCAAAAGAAAGGTTACAGAATCGAGATAGCCTCAGGCTATTGGATATATATACGAATATTTTATCCCGGTTAGATTATCATAATCTAAAAAACGAATTTGACCTTTCGTATTATACTGCTCCTGAACGGCAAAATATAGTTTTACAGTCTGTAGGATTAGACAACCAAAAAACGTTAGTTGGTATAGCTCCTTTTTCCCGCATCGACGCAAAGATGTATCCATTAGATAGAATGGAAAAGGTTATTGAATATTACCATAACCGTGGAGATGTACAGATTATTATATTGGGTGGAGGTGACCGGGAAAAGCGTAAATCAGATGAATGGCAAGAACGTTATCCTAAAGTTAAATCTTTGATCAATAAATTATCATTTGACGAGGAGATTTCTGTTATTTCTGCCTGTAAAACGGTAGTATCTATGGATTCTGCTAATATGCACCTGGCTGCATTTGCCGGTATACCGGTAATATCTGTATGGGGCCCTTCCAGCCCCCGCTTAGGTTTTTACCCGGCTAACCAGAAAGAAGAAAATGCCGTCGGAAAAGAACTATATTGCAGGCCCTGCTCATTCTGGGGAGAGAATCCATGTACAAATCCAAACACATACGAAATCAGCAAA
>BNXH01000054.1 GCA_025999435.1 Bacteroidia bacterium
AGGTAAAAACAAATAAACTAAAATAGAAATGACCCCGTCGACCAGGATAATTTAGGGGTAATCATAAAGTTTTTTCAGGGGTCAATTTAGATTTGGCACGAGGGGGCAACGCTCACTGGATTTTCCACTCGTAGCAAAATCCAAATCATGGGTAAGATATATAAACAAACAATCAGGTCTTTCTTTTTCTAATCTATCCCACAATTTCTTTAATATAGTTTTATGTAAATACATTTCAGGCTCGTCCACAACGATGAAGCCATCTTTGGGAGCTTGTAATACTTGAGCAATTAGAAATAATAAAACTTTCTCTCCATCACTCATTTGGATGGGTTGATATACATTTACTCCATCTTTTACGCTAAAATTCATTCCATCAATGCACTCAATAATACGATGGTCTATAAGAGAATTCCAAATAGCTAATGTTTTATCTAAATTTGTTTCATAGGTTGTTGTATTGATAAACCCTTACTTGAAGCTTCTAATGCAGACTTACGATAAACACTACTTTCCGAAATATTTTCTGCCAATAAGTTATTCAGAACTACTGAAAATTCATTTTGAATATAATCAAAGTCACGATCATGTTTATAAGTCTTACCTCTTTGTTGACTTTCCTTAAGTGCCTTAGCTGTAACTAAATGATTCGAAATTGAATTAAATGAGGGTATTCGCAAAATTCGTTGTGCAGAGATTACAGTTCCATTGTTAGATAAGTCAGTTCTAAATTTTTCAGATAGTGTTGTTTTTCCACTTCCATTTGCCCCAATAGCAACAATATTACTATTAAAGAAACCTATCTTCTTAAAAAAATCAAGATTAAATTTTAATCTATCAAAGAGAGTTATAATTGAATTATTAGAAATTATTTGATTATATGTAAGTGCTATATTACTCTTCCATTCAAGTGGTTGATTTTTAGCGGCGTCCAAACTCCAATTTTTTCCATTAAAATGTATGACTATTCCATTTATATCATTCTGGAACTGATTTATGTAATTAATTTTAATATTATCTAACTTCTCTATCTCTTCAATAGTGTAAATAAGATCGCTGTAGAACGATATAACTTGTTCGTCACAAGTTAAATATTTCATTATCTCAACCTGTTGTTGTATGTTCTTTTTTGTATTAGTGATAAATTCTTTAAAAACTACAGCCTGTGAATCCATTGATTTGCAAGTTTAATTATTATTCAAATTTACAAAGAATTAACAATAAAAGAATCTTTAAATTCAAAAACATTTATCGAACCACACCCATAAAATTAATATACTTCATAAACTCAATAACTTTTATAAAGTCCTCTATAAAAGTTCGATAATCTGATACCTTATCGCACAGATCAATTTTAAAATCCCGTGTAAATTAATATATTACACGGGGTTTGTTTTTGATTTGGGACGTATTTTGGAATAAATTGATAAATTATTCCTTTTTATTATACTGATTCATACTTTAAAAATCAACTCCCAAAATAAAGAAACTATCTCTCCCTTATCTTAATGTGCAGGCATATAATACTAAGGTATATATAAAAAATATCGTACTTTTGTTGCTGGAAAATTAAAAACAGATAATAATTATGATGAAGCCCCGTCTTGGTATGACTGCCCGTACAGGCGAGAAATGCCCTAAAAGTGGAGTTTGGAAAGTTATGGGAACACTAGAAACAGCGACTCTATCCGTTTCCAGAGGAAACAAGATGCCCATGCATGGAAATAGAAGTGTAAACTGGAGATTGATTATAATGTTTTAATCTCAATCCTTTTTTGCTATTCAGAGGTAACTTCCGATTTATAGCTTAGGATAAAAAATCTTTTATTTTACTCTGCTCCATGTTTGTGTCCTACCAAAAGCTGATATTCCTACATATCCACGTACCTTGAGCTTGTCGTTACCGTCCAAAGAGATGGTACATTTATATAATTTACCAGAAACGGGGTCTAGTATTTTCCCATCGGAATATTCTTTACCATCCTTCTCTAAACCTTTTATAATGGTTAATCCTTGCAGGGGTTTGTTTTTATCCTGATCGGGGCAATTAGCGCATTTATCATTCTTCTTACTAGGGTTGAGTATCTCTATTATTTTACCATAGATTTTACCGTCTTTTTCTGTAATTTCTACGATTGATTTAGCATCTCCTGTCTTGTCATCAAATGTTTTCCATTTGCCGGTGACACTTTGAGCGCAAATAGAAATACTTCCGGACAAAAAAGCTAATAAAAAAAGTATCTTTATCTTTTTCATATATAGAATTTATTTATAATTAAAAATCTGTCATTCAAATACAATAGAGGCTGAACCAAACTTTAGGGACAGCCTCTTTAGTTTTACTTATTATATTGTTTTCTATATAATTATTTCTTCTTTCCTTGATTAGCCACGGCATCCATCAATTTTTTGATTTCTTCCGGATCTCCTAAGAAATAATCTTTTACAAGATTAAGATTATCGTCGAACTCAAAAACATAAGGCACAGCGGTTGGTAAGTTTAGGCTCACGATATCTTCGTCCGAAATTCCTTTCAGATATTTGATAATACCGCGCAAGCTGTTTCCATGAGCTGCCACAACGATTTCATCATGACACATCAAAGATGGATAGATTACCTCCAGCCAATATGGAAGGATGCGCTCTACTGTTTCTTTCAAAGCCTCAGTTTCCGGAATGAATGCTTTAGGAACATCATTGTAACGAGGATCTTGGGAAGCCGAACGAGGATCTGTAGGATCAAGCGGCGCCGGTGGAACATCATAACTGCGTCTCCAAACAAGGACTTGTTCGTCACCGTATTTTTCCGCGGTTTCGGCCTTATTCAAGCCTTGAAGCATTCCATAATGCTTCTCGTTCAAACGCCATGATTTTTCTACAGGTATCCAGTCCAAATCCATTTGGTCGAGGATGTTATTCAACGTTTTTACCGCTCTTTTGAGGTATGAAGTGTAAGCAAGTGTAAATTTGAAACCTTCTTTTTTCAATAGCTGCCCTGCTTTTACAGCTTCCTGTAATCCTTGTTCCGAAAGGTCTACGTTGGTCCATCCGGTAAAGCGGTTTTCTTTATTCCAAACACTTTCCCCGTGGCGAATTAATACTACCTTTTTCATCTTTATTTACTTGTTTTAATTGTTACTTTTATTGTAATGCAAAGATATTTAAAATACTTGCAAGTTACAAGTCGCAAACGTTGTTAGTTATCTGACAAATACCCACTCTCTACCATCCGACAGCTGAGGGGCAAAAGTATATCCTTCCGTGTCAAAGGCTTTTAGATGTTCTATCTCTGTCAGTTTATTTTGAATAATAAAACGTGCCATCATACCCCGGGCTTTTTTAGCATATACAACGATCTGCTTATAGCCTTTGTCTGTATGCTGTTTAAATATTGGTGTTATGATCTTGCTATCTTTTGGTAATAACTTCTGATTTACAGCCTTTGCATATTCTTTCGAAGCCAGATTGATGAGCGTGTTATCATCGGCTTTCATCCTTTTAGCCAGATTTTTACTTATTGTATCGCTCCAAAAGCCATACAGGTTTTTCCCTTTATTATTAACTACAGGTATTTGCATTTCCAGCCGATATGGTTTAATAAGGTCTAGCGGACGTAATATCCCATATAGCCCGGATATATGTACCAAATGGTTTTGAGCAAAGTCCATATCCTCCTTTGTAAAGCTTTGAGCATCGAGCCCCTGATAGGCAATACCATTGTATGCAAAGATTGCTTGTTTTTGCGGTGTCCTGCTTAACGGGAAAGCATGGATATATTGATATACATTGTGGGCAAGTTGAGGATTTATACTCATCAACGATGATATATCACTTGCCGGGAGCGCCTCTAATGACTTATATAGCATTCTTGCCTCTTTGGGGTAGAGTGGGGTGGTAGACTCTTTTACCGGAGCCGGAGTGTCAAAGTTTTGTAACTTTGCCGGCGACATTATTATTATCATAGCCTGAAATTTTATTTACTACATTCTCAACAACTAAATCTAATTATTGTTTGGATAGCAGATATGAGTATTGATATCTACAAAGATAAGCAAATCCATTTAATCCGGTTATAGTTAGGGCAACCGCATCAAAAAAGTGAAGAATGAAAAATTAAAAATGAAGAATGGCGCGAAGCGACAAAAGCTTATAACTTTTTAACTAAAAAGTAACAAACCTCTACAGTTATTTTTTAGCTGTTAGCCGTTAGCCCTTGCTCGCGCGGCTACCCCCTCTTTGTCATCCTGACCGCAGGGAAGGATCCCGATCCCCGAGAGACAGGAGATGCTTCCTGTCGTCAGCATGACAAACCAGAATTTAACTAAAAAGTAACAAACTTCTACACTCAATTAGCTGTTAGCCGTTAGCTTATAGCCTTTGTCGCTTCGCGCCATTGTTGACTGTTGACTGATAACTGTTGACTGTTATTGTCGCTTCGCGCCATTTTCAAATTATCAAATTCGCTAATTTTCAAATTAAAAACCGTAGTCATCAGCCAACAACTCGTACCTCGTATCTCGTATCTCGTATCTCGTCTACTCGTAACTTTTTAACTAAAAAGTAACAAACCTCCACAGTCAATTAGCCATTAGCTGTTAGCCGTTAGCTTATAGCCTTTGCCGCTTCGCGCCATTGTTGACTGTTGACTGATAACTGTTGACTGTTATTGTCGCTTCGCGCCATTTGCTAATTTTCAAATTCGCTAATTTGCTAATTTTCAAATTATCACTATATCTATAGATAAAACTAACGCCGGACAATGTTTCACTTCTCATCGCTTCGCGCCATTCTTCATTTTTAATTCTTCATTTTTTGAGGGTTGCCCTGTATTATAGTAAATAAAAAAGTGCGACCGTTTACCGATCACACTTCTACCATTTTGTACTTTCGAATTATTCTGCGTTCAAAGTATAGCGTTTAAATCCTGTAACAGCCAGTTCCTTGTCGTTTGCGGCAAGATATTGAGCGATTGTTTGTTTTGGATTTTTTACAAACTCCTGTTGAAGCAATGTAAATTCTTTATAGAATTTTTGTAAAGCGCCTTCTGCAATTTTATCAAGCAGATTTTCAGGTTTTCCGGCTTCGATAGCTTTTTCTCTTGCGATGTTTAATTCTCTTCGTTTAACTTCTTCAGAAACATGTTCAGGAAGAAGGGCGACAGGATTCATCGCCGCGATTTGCATTGCCACATCCTTAGCCACTTGAGGATCTACATTTGGTTTATTAAATCCTACGATTGTAGCCAGTTTGTTTCCCGGGTGTACATATGCTACAACTGTCGGTGCTGTTACTTGTTCGTAAACGTTTAATTCCATTTTTTCTCCGGTAACACCCATTCTGTCTGTTACCAGCTCTGCGATTGTACGATCTCCAACTGTGATTGTTTTTAGAGTATCCACGTCAGCAGGTTTGTTTTCCAGAGCCGCAGTAAGTATAGATTTAGTCATTCCTACGAAATCTGCATTCATAGCAACGAAGTCTGTTTCGCAGTTGACAGCGACAATTGCCGCAAATTCGCCTTTAGTTGCAGCAAGTACACAGCCTTCAGAAGCATCACGGTCTTCCCGTTTAGCTGCGAAAGCTTGTCCTTTTTTGCGTATTATTTCGATAGCTTTGTCAAAATCACCTTCTGCTTCGGTCAAAGCATTTTTACAATCCATCATACCGGCACCCGTCATTTTGCGTAAGTGCTGAATGTCTGCCATAGAAATTGCCATATTCTTTCTCCTTTTATTTAGTTTATAATTTTTTGTTAGTTGACAAGTAAACAAGATACGAGATACGAGTTTAAAAATTTTAGTGTTTAACTTATATCTTGTCTACTCGTTAACTTGTTTACTTTGACAAAAAAGACCAAGAAATAGTCTCGAAGAAAACTCTTAGAGGCTAGATCTTAGTCTATTCGTTTTATTTACTCTTCCTCTTCTTTAGCAAATTTGCTGGCTACCGCAGCATTCATTGCATCTTGGTCTTCTTTTGCTACCGCTTTCTTAGCGCCAGACTTAGATTTACGTTCTCTTCTTGGAGATTCTTCATCGTCTTGGGCTTCTGCAGCAGCAGAGTCAGCTTTTTCGATCTTTCTTTCTTCCAAGCCTTCTTTAATTGCTTCGCAAAGGCTTCCCAGAATTAGTTCGATTGATTTTGCAGCATCATCATTCGCCGGGATTACAAAGTCGATATCCCCTGGATCAGAGTTTGTGTCTACCATTGCGAATACAGGTATTCCAAGGCGATTGGCTTCTCTTACTGCAATATTTTCTTTCATAACGTCTACTATAAATAGAGCAGATGGAAGACGAGTCAGGTCTTGGATAGATCCTAATGTTTTCTCCAGTTTTGCACGTTGACGTGTAACTTGAAGTCTTTCTCGTTTTGACAAAGTGTCGAAAGTACCATCTTTTATCATTTTGTCGATAGTAGACATCTTTTTCACAGCTTTACGGATTGTAGGGAAGTTTGTCAGCATCCCACCCGGCCAGCGTTCTACCACATAAGGCATATTCACGTTCAGTGCCAAATCTGTAACAACTTGTTTCGCTTGTTTTTTTGTAGCAACAAACAATATTTTCTTTCCTGATTTGGCTATTTGCTTTAATGCGGCAGCAGCTTCTTCAGTCTTAGCTATTGTTTTATAAAGGTCGATAATATGTATGCCGTTGCGCTCCATAAAGATATAAGGAGCCATCGCCGGATTCCATTTTCTTTTTAAGTGTCCGAAGTGTACACCGGCATCTAATAATTGGTCGAATTCTAATTTTGCCATTTTTTTGTTTTTGTTTTCGTTTACTTTCTTTTTCTGTTAGTGAATTGTCGGGTAGTTCATTTTTCGAAGTCCCGGCAATTTAGATACTAAACGTAATTTTAGAGATGAGGCCGTCTCATCATATATTAACCAACTTAAACTTTTTAAGCAGCAAAAGCTGACAAAGCGTAATTGGGTAAAATAATATCCAAATTAACGTTTTGAGAATTGAAATCTTTTTCTTGCTTTTGGTTGTCCCGGTTTTTTCCGCTCTACAACACGTGGGTCGCGAGTCATAAATCCTTCAGCTCTAAGAGCAGGCTTATCTTCTGGGTTGATCTTTACCAACGCGCGGGCGATACCAAGGCGGGCAGCTTCTGCCTGTCCTTTATATCCACCTCCGTTAAGGTTGATCTTGATGTCGTATTTTTCAGCAACGTCTAATTTGTTTAGAGGTTGTTTTACAACATATTGAAGAATAGTTGAAGGGAAGTAATTGTCTAGTTCACGTTTGTTGATCACTATTTTTCCGGTTCCTTCGCTTACGAATACGCGAGCTACAGCAGCTTTACGTCTTCCTATTGCATTTACTACTTCCATTAATGATTATTTAAGAGAGTTAATATCTATTGTTTTTGGTTGTTGAGCCTCATGATTATGCTCATTGCCTGCGTATACGTGAAGGTTTTTCAAAAGAGCAGCGCCTAAACGGTTTTTAGGCAACATCCCTTTTACTACCTTCAGTACCAAACGGTCAGCTCCTTTTTCCATAATAGTAGCCGGAGTTGCTTCTCTCTGACCTCCGGGATAGCCTGTATATCTCAGATAAACACGGTCGTTCCATTTGTTACCGGTAAGAATAACTTTATCTGCATTGATGATAATCACATTATCGCCACAGTCTACATGCGGAGTATAACTTGGTTTGTACTTCCCTCTCAGAAGTTTAGCAACTTTAGAAGCCATACGCCCTAAAGTTTGCCCCGATGCGTCAATCACAACCCACTCTTTGTTTACAGTTGCTTTATTCGCTGAAATGGTCTTATAGCTTAAAGTATCCACTTACTTAAAAATTAATTTGGTTAATTACTTTTTTTCGATCCACACAATAACTACCCGCTTATCGAGCTAAGATATGATAAGCGATAATGATTTGTAAATCAATTTTTTACGTTTTATTTCGTAATAATCGGCTCGCAAAATTACAATTTTTAAGTGACTTAACAAAATAATTGAAGGGTTTTTAAATTCGATTTGCAAGTTATGCTTTGATTAGCAATTAATTCATCCGTAAATACTCGATTATTTACATCCTGCTTTTACTCTGAAACCATCTTGGAGAGAATATCCTCTGGCTTCAATACATTTGTAATTGACAAAATGGTAGTATCCACTTTTCACAACAGGTAGTTTATCATAGCTGAAGTTGGCTATCGCTACGTATATCGTGATACCGTTATTTAATTTATATGGGGTAAAATGGGTATTAATATCTTCTAATGTGAATGATTCGTAAAAGTCGTAGTATGAATATGGACTTATAAACATTTTGACAAACGGTTTCCTTTCTTTCTCCGATTCTATGTTGGTGATCATTCTATATCTGTCAAAGACCCTCCATGATGTCCAAATTGTACTGCAAGTTAAAAATATACTTAGAATAAGGATACCGGTGAAGCGGGAATGGTGTTCTTTATTGTTATTGATAGAAAGAGCCACACAAAGAATAAAGAATGCGGGCATCATACCACTTACAAACCGGAAGGATGGACCGTTGATCGCCCAGATAGCCAGAGCGCATAACAAACTTAGGTAAAGCGAGATTTGTATAGGGCTAATTTTCTTACGGATAATGGGCACAATCGAAAAAATGAATGATATACATGTGGATATAAAAATGAAAATAGTGATACTTTTGTCCCATGATGGTATTCCGTTTTTCACAATATCCCAACTATCCAGAAATGCTCTTGTACCTTCGGATAAAATAAGCTTCTTTTCGTTGACAACGACACTCAGAGGCAGTTTCCAGTCTAAATCAAGCAGGTCCGATCCTGCTAAAGGGAATATCAGGTAACCTGTTAAAATAATATTTCTTATCAGCCATAAGGTTCCGATCAGAAAGCCTAAAGTTCCTATGAATATAATTGTCTTGTATTCTTTGTTTCTTACAAGATAAACCAGGGATAATACAGCTAATATGGCAAAAGCCGCAAATGATAGTTTAAGGGTAACTATAAATATAAGTACAATAGTTAATAGCAGAATATCTTTCTTTCCCGGATTAGGGTAGAAAATGTATTTTGATACCAGGTATAAAATGATGAGATTCGGTAGTAAATCGGTTGTCGTATTCAACATTAATTTTATACTTAGCAGATAAAATATGATGAATCCGAATAATACAAGTATTCTTTTAAATTGAAAACCGGATTTGAAAAGTTCATTAACTATCCAACAAAAAAAGGCTAGTATAAATAATGAATCCAAGGAATGGATCATTTCCCCGAATAAGAACCTGAAAGAAAAAATTGAACTCAGGAGAAGGTAATTTGAATTAAACCCCATGCGATGGTCTAGGTTTGCTAAACCGGGAACAATAGCGAACTCTTCGTTCCAGCGGATGTTCTGATGATGATAGAATAAAGAGTCGAAAGAACCCTCTTCCCAAGAGTTGGCAGTGAGTAATATGAGAACAAACAGTAATATAATAAGCTTTCCGGATAGTGTTAGTTCTTTTACGGGGTTGTAAATATCTTTTATTAAGTCCCTAAAACGTCTTTTGTTGAATAGCCAGTATATTGTAGACGCAATGATGCATACAAATAAGAAAACATGATTTGACGGTAATATCAAAGACCATATCGATAACGGTATGGATATAAAACATAAGCCCAATAGCATTTTCTCTAATAGGTTATATTCCTCTTTTCGTTTACATGCTTTATTATAAAATGTCAATAATATATCTCCAAAAGAAAGAAGGGTAAAAAAAATTATTATCCAGGAAAATAGGGTTGCGATCATAAGTCATTTATTTGCAAAGTTTTCGACAAGTGCTTCTCTCAACGCGTCCAAAGTATTTTATTTCGTAATAACCGGCTCGCAAGATTACAATTTTTTAATGAATTAACAAAGGAGTAACGTGATTTTTTCTATAACTTATTTACACTCAACTTTAAGTCTAAACCCTTTTTGTAAATCTTTACCTCAGGCTTCCGGGTTGCGATCATCTGTTATTCATCTACAAAATTTTCGGCAAGTACCTCTCTGTATACATCCAGAATATTCGATTTGGATATGAAGCCCAGGTATGTATCTTTTTCGTCTACAACAGGCAGATTCCATGCTTTGGTATCATCAAAGCTCCTCATTATCGATTCCATAGTCATACCTACCTTTATAATAGCCGGCGGTGACGTCATTACACGCGATACTTTGAAGCGACTATATAGTTCCGGGCGAAACATAATGTTCCGTATATTGTCTATCAGCACAATTCCCAGAAAACGGTCCTGATTATCAACTACGGGGAATATATTTCGTGGGGAACGTGATATAACTTTTACAAGATCTCCTAATGTCATATCCGGACGTATTTTCTGAAAATTGAACTCAATGAGCTTTTCTATGTCCATCAGTGTAAGTACAGCCTTATCTTTTTGGTGTGTAATGAGTTCTCCCTTTTTGGCCAGGCGCATAGAATATATGCTATGGGGTTCGAATAATTTTATCACCACGAAGGAGCATACCGAAACGATCATCAGAGGTAGCAATAGTTCATAGCCTCCGGTCAATTCAGCTATCAGGAATGTTCCCGTAAGCGGAGCATGCATCACCCCGGCCATCACCCCTGCCATACCCATTAGCGCAAAATTTTCTTCAGGTAAAAATGGAAGGTATTCACTTAGCTGGGAATGGTTTATAACAAAGGAGAAAATGAAACCGGCTATACAGCCCAGGAAGAGAGAAGGCGCGAATATCCCTCCTGTTCCGCCGGCGCCATTGGTCGAACTGGAAGCAAATACTTTCATAACTAAGACACCACCTAAGAATAATATAATCGTCCAGCGATAGTCTTTGAATTGAAAGAACATGCTGTTGTCAAGCAATGCATTGTAGTTTTTCGTTCCGTTGATCAGGGCGTTTATTGTGTCGTAACCTTCTCCGTAAAGAGGCGGAAGAAGAAATATAAGGATGCTTAATACACTCGCCCCCAATGCAAACTTTTTCCAATAAGAGAGTTTCCGGAAGATATTTTCGATCCAGTTCATAGCCCGTGTAAAATATAAGGACACCACACCGCAGAAAATACCAAGAAGGATTACAAATGGTATGCGTTCGAACAAAAATGCATCTGTATGGGCATAGCTAAACATCGCCGTTGTACCCATTGTCAGATATGATAATGTGGCTGCCGTAACGGAAGTCACGAGTAATGGGAGTACAGTGAATGTCGTCAGATCGAGCATCAGTACTTCTACCACAAATACAAGTCCGGCAATAGGAGCTTTAAATATTCCCGCAATGGCTCCGGCTGCACCGCATCCTATCAGAAGCATCAGGTATTTTTGTTCCACTTTAAAGAACCGTCCCAAATTGGAGCCTATGGCTGAACCTGTTAGTACGATCGGCGCTTCTGCTCCGACTGATCCACCAAAGCCAATAGTTATAGAGCTGGCAATAATAGAAGTATATACATTATGCAATTTGATAAAGCTCTTTTTCTGCGATATTGCATATAGTATTTTGGTAACACCATGCCCGATATCATCTTTTACAATATATTTTACGAATAGTCCGGCTATAAGAATACCCGCAACAGGATATACAAGGTACATATAGTTTGCTCCTTGAGTAAGGAAGTTGGAAGTCAGTATATGTTGAATAAAATGTATAAGGGTTTTTAGTATGAGCGCGGCTAAGGCTGTAAATATTCCAATGAGGAAACTAACACATAGTACAACCTGCTTTTCCTTTAAGTTTCGAGTTTTCCAAACCAAGAAATTATTATAGAGTTTTTCTGATGACATAAGACATATTTTGAACCTCCAAAATTATAAAAAAAAGCTGTCATTTAGAATAAAAATGCAAAACTATATTTTATAGCATAGTCTTTGTTTTAAAAGTATTATTTTCGCAGGAATAAAAATATTTTAATGGGTAATAGAGTTTATATCGAATAATTATATAAAGCGTTCTTTTACATATCTTTGCAAAAAAAAACAGCAAAGTGCGATACGACAAAGTAAAGAAAAATGCGCCCCAAATGTTGAGTATGACAGGTTTTA
>BNXH01000055.1 GCA_025999435.1 Bacteroidia bacterium
GTAGTTGAAAATTATAAGTGAAAGGTTATAAGAGAAAAGGGCTAACAGCTAAAGGCTAATAGCCAACAGCTAAAATAATTATGAAAAAATTATTGCTCGACATATATTACGTTTGGATCAACGAACTCAAAGTTGTTTTCCGCGATCCGGCCGTTATTCTGCTGTTCTTTATCGTTCCGCTGGCTTATCCTGTTTTATACAGCTTTATATATAATAACGAAGTTGCGCATGAGGTAAAAGTGATCGTAGTAGACGACTCTCATTCGGCTCTCTCACGAGAATTTAAACGTAAGGTGGATGCTACTGCCGATGTTAAAGTTGTCGGTTATGCTACCGATATGGAAGAGGCCCGTGAAGCCCTTCGTCGCAAGGAAGCTTACGGGATCGTGTATATACCGGGCGATTTCAGCCGGAAGATCAATACGCAACAGCAAACATCGGTAAGTGTTTATGCCGATATGAGCAGTTTACTTTTTTATAAAGCTATGCTATTAAGTGCTACGGAAGTTTCATTGGATATGGGGGCTGATATCCGGGTGGCGGAAACCGGAGGCGGTAGCCGGGAAGAAGATGCTACTACACGTCAGGCAGTAGAGAGCGAGTGGGTTGTTTTGTATAATACTCAGAATGGATTTGCCAGTTTCTTGGTTCCGGCAATACTTATACTTATCATCCAGCAAACGCTGATGCTGGGCATAGCGACTATTATAGGTACTCACAATGATAAAAAACGCTTTACCTTAGCCTCGCATACATCCGAAGGGAAGAATGTCGGCGCCTTGAAACTCACTATCGGGAAGGCTTTTTGCTATGCATCCCTGTATATGTTGATCTCGGTGTGGGTATTAAGGGTTGTGCCTTATATCTTCAAATTTCCGCAGATAGGCGATCCGTTTACTATTGCAGCATTCCTGATGCCATATTTATTGGCTGCGACTTTCTTCAGTATGACATTGTCCTATTTTTGCTCGCAGCGGGAATTCGGCATGCTTCTTTTCGTATTCACCAGTGTTATCTTTATCTTTATATCGGGTATTTCATGGCCTTGGACGGCAATCCCTGCACCGATACAATCGATTGCTTACATAATTCCGTCGACTCCCGGGATACACGGCTTTGTTAAAATAAACACGATGGGCGCAACCCTGCGGGATGTCTGGCCGGAATATATCACCCTGTGGGTACATTCGGCACTATATTGCTTAACAGCAGTGTTGATGTACAAATGGTGGATACAAAACTACGATCCGAAATATAAGGGGATGCTGATTAAATAACAGTCAACAGTAAGCAGTCAACAGTCAACAGAAATTTATATATGCTTACTACTTGACTTCTTTAACTCCTCTGATTCGATTAGACGAACATATACAAGCTAAATGCCATAACAGCCATACCTGCCACTAGCCCCATAATAGATATATGGTGTTTCCCGTATTTTTCAGCGCTTGGCAATAGCTCATCTAACGAGATAAAGACCATAATTCCCGATACGGCAGCCAGTATGAGGCCATTCATCATCGGTGTCCAAAATTCCATCAGGAAGAGATAGGCTATTAATGCGCCGACAGGTTCGGCAAGCCCTGAAGCAAAAGAATACCAGAAAGCCTTTTTACGGCTGCCTGTTGCATGATAGATAGGTACGGCAACAGCAATACCCTCCGGTATATTATGTATGGCAATGGCTATGGTAATGGGAATAGCTACATCGAGAGATCCTAAAGCAGATGTAAAGGTGGCAATACCTTCGGGAAAATTGTGTATAGCGATAGACATAGCCACAACGATACCTGTCCGTTTCAGGGACTTCTTTTTATCCATTTCTTCTACTCCGTGAATCTCGTGCGGGTTCAGCGATTCGGGTATGAGGAAGTCAATCAGGTTGATAAATGCGATACCTGCAAAGAAAGCCAGAATGAGATAAAGAGTACCTGATTTTTCTCCGAAAACTGTTACCAATTCTTCTTTCCCTTGCGGCATCATCTCCATAAATGATACATACAGCATAATACCTGCTGAAAATCCCAGCGATGCACACAGGAATTTTGTATTCGTATGTTTTGCCATCAGTGCAATAAGGCTACCTATCCCCGTAGATAATCCGGCGATGGCTGTTAGTATAAATGCCAGTAATATATTATATTCGGTCATTCGATGTTAGATATTTTCCGGCGTAAAGATAGTAAAGAATTATTAAAATGTTTTTAGGGGAATATCATTTGATATTTGTCTAATTGTAAAAATCTACCCCTTTAATTTCTGAATGATCGAACATTTTGGTACTTTTAGAATCAAAATGAAATATCATATGAGTAAGTCTGTATGCAGGGTTCACTATATCCAACATGTTTCGTACGAGGGGATTGGATATATCGGCGAGTGGATAAAGGAGAACGGAAGCCAATTGTCGGTAACAAAAATGTATGAAGAGCATATTTTCCCTAATTTGGAAACGTTCGATCTGCTTGTGGTTATGGGAGGACCGATGGGCGCTTACGACGAAGATATATTCCCTTGGTTGAAAGGAGAAAAAGAATTTATCCGACAAGCCATAGATGCCGATAAAGCCGTGCTGGGCATCTGCCTCGGATCGCAACTTATAGCGAATGTTTTGGGAGCTAAAGTCTATCCTGCGA
Source organism: Bacteroidia bacterium (assembly GCA_025999435.1). GTDB lineage: Bacteria > Bacteroidota > Bacteroidia > Bacteroidales > Dysgonomonadaceae > Dysgonomonas. The sequence goes on from BNXH01000055.1 coordinate 2,637, forward strand.
AAGAAAAGGAAATAGGCTGGTGGCCTGTAACATTTACCGACTCTGCTGCACAAGAGTTATTCGGTAGCAATGAACTATCTCCTGTCTTTTTTCAGTGGCATGGCGATACATTCGATTTGCCCGTTGGTGTTAAACATTTGGCATCGAGCGAAGCTTTCCCAAATCAGGCATTTCTATACAAGGACAATGTGTTGGCTTTGCAATTTCATTTTGAAGCGACAGAAGAAAGTTGCAATGATATAATTGATAATGGATATGACGAGCAAACCAAAGGGAAATATATCCGGTCGAAAGCGGATGTATTTTCCGGATTTTGCAACATTCCCGTATCAAACCAAATGATGAAAACAGTACTCGATAATCTAACAAAAAGACTATGAAACAAGCAGATTCTGTAAAATCTCCATCCAATATAGGAGCTTTATTGTTCATCCTTTGTCTTGCTTCCTCTCTTGTCCCTTTTATGAGCTCGGCTCTCAATCTGGCATTGCCTTATATCAACAAAGATCTGACACTGAATACTGTTATGCTTGGTTGGATACCTACCGCTTACATGTTGTCTACGGCAATATTGCAAATACCATGCGCCCGTTTTGCAGACATGACAGGCCGCAAAAGGGTCTTTATATGGGGTGTCGTCATACTTACAGTGTTTTCTGTACTCAGCGGACTGGCTACCACAGGGGTGGTGCTTATCATATATCGCTTCCTGGCGGGAATAGGCAGCGCCATGATGTTCGGAACCAGCACGGCGATCCTTACTTCATCCGTTCCTGCCGAAAAACGCGGATGGGCGATGGGTATAATCTCAGCTTCGGTTTATTTTTCTCTTGCGGCAGGGCCTTTTATCGGTGGACTTCTGACTCAATATCTCGATTGGCATAGTATTTTCTTCGTTTCGGCTGCTATAAGTTTTATTGTGGCTGTTGGTGGATACTATATCATAAAGGATGATTGGAAAGAGGAAACAAAAAGCAAATTTGACACCATAGGTTCTGTTTTATTTGCCATTGGACTGTCTGCTCTTATCTACGGATTTACTACCTTGCCGCGCTTTCAGGGATTTATTTTTATTGGCGTAGGTATAGTTGTTTTGCTGATATTCGCATTCTATGAAAAGAAGCAGGAGTTCCCTGTATTTAACATACGGGTGTTTCTTGAGAACAAAGTTTTCCGTCTGTCGTCCCTGTCTGCCCTGATCAACTATTCGGCTACTTTTGCTATCTCTTTTATGTTGAGCCTATATCTTCAGAATGTACGAGGGCTTACTCCCCGCGACGCAGGTCTGTTGCTTATTATTCAGTCGGTGGTACAGGCAGTAGCATCTTTGAAATCGGGAAGCCTTTCCGATAAAATGTCTGCTACCTTTTTGGCAACACTCGGTATGAGTATTATTGCTGTTGGTCTGGTAGGGTTGTGCTTTATCTCCGAAGGTACAAGTTATTATTTTCTGGGAGGAATGCTGATTTTACTGGGTCTTGGCTTTGGAATATTCTCGTCGCCGAATACGAATATTATAATGAGCTCGGTAGAAAAGAAACATTATGGATTGGCTTCGGCTACAATGGGAACGATGCGCCTTACCGGACAATCGCTCAGCATGGGTATCGCCATCATGTCTATATCGCTGATGGTAGGTAATATAAATATGTCGGCCGTGTCGCCTGCTAAGTTTATAAACAGTATGCAGATTACTTTTGTTATTTGTCTTATTCTTTGCGTATTTGGTATTTATGCGTCTTCGGTGAGGGGGAAGAAAGAGAAAGATTAAAACTCTAAATACTTTATTATGAAATGGATTTTAGCGATTGCTCTTTTGATACTTATTTCCTCATCTTGTAATAGAAATAAGCAAGGGAATCTTGTGGAGAATAATGTAGCTGAGATAGATACAATTTCAGCATCATCGGATAGTGAGTATAACTATGATTCATTATATGTTATCGAGAACGTAAAATGTCCGAATGTATTTAAAAGAGACTCAGGTTTTCTTAGAAAAAAAGAAGCACTTGAAATTTTGAGAATTGCTAGTCCTAGCTTATATGACTCTATTCCTTTTCAAGAAGAACTGAAAGACATCTTAGAAAGATCATATATGGGAAAATATTACAAAGAGAAAGAACAAAATAAATATATTCTATATATTGAATACCTGTCCAGTTCGAATTATATTTTTGAGATTTATCCTGATCTGAATATTATAAAATATCGTGATTTCGCATCCGGCAATTACAATTGTTGTTCGTCCAATTTTGATGGGTTCAAAAAAGCAGGTAAATTTTATAGCATACGCTATTGTGGCACAGGAAGTGGTTATTGTGCCGGCCATGTTTATATTTTTAAAGATTTAGATAATGTGCCGGAGAATTCTATAATTGAACAGTGTTTTATGTTTAATCCTATAAAGAATATACATATATCTCTATCTTCATCAGTAAATAATATAACTAATACCAGTATAAGATTTTCTTATGAATACAAAGAAGAAGACGCAGATAGCGAAAAAGTTCTTCTTACAAAGCATATCGATGTAGAATATAACTTAGTCGGCAATAAGTGGGTTGCCAAAGACAATATTGATATACAAGAAATGTTTGGGTTGTATTGATTTATTTCACTCCACCTTCCTTCTTATCACCAATATATTCAGGCAAGACAAAAGGACAAATATAACTACTCCACCTACGAGAGCAGGCAGTATTCCCGAACCTTCGAAATCTACCCAAACATCGCGAACCACTTCGCAGTATTGTAACCGCACGACTATAACTATTGCTACAGACAATAATAACACGACAAGATTCATCCCTACCGAGAGTAGCTCGTATGGGCGAATAACTCTTTTCTTGGCGTACCCTATCAGTCGCAGGTTGCGCAGCTTCTCCATATTCTTTTCCAGCAGGAGATAGATACTCAGCGTAAGGACAAAGAACGACAGGGCGCAAATGATAAGTCCTACGGCAATGACAATCCCCACAATTATTTTGAGGAAATACGACATCTTACTCACCGCCGAATTTTCGCCTTCCACTTCATAACCGTGCTTGCCGAGGAAAGTGGCAATATTAGGATCGGCAGGATTGTTGATCTCTACCATCAGGCGGCTGGGTTTCGCGTTTGCTTGCTCGCCGAAATTCTCATTCGCCCACTTCATAAACGATTCGGGTACGAGTATGGTATTTATCCGGCTCGAGAATCCGACAATCTTCCCTTGAAAATCTTTGTAGTTGTGTCTTCCCGAAATGGTAATATCGATATTGACCATATTGACAAGACCTTCCGATATTTTAGGCATGGAACGAGCCTCTGCAAACCCGAAGTTGTACAAATCCAGATAGTTCTTCGGCAGGATGATAGGGATGAAATTATCATCGGGAGAAAACTTCCAGCTATCGGTTTTCACATCGATGAAATCATCGGGAACGGACTCGAAGAACATTTCGGTATTTATTCCCTTCTGACTGAAATTGACACCTCCGAATACTTTAAACCGTGACGGAGTAAAAGCTCCTACCTGCATTGCAAAACTGGTGTTCTTTATATCTTCCAGTTCTTTTGGCGAGAAGCCCGAAGCCTCGGGATTCAGAGTGTTGAATACTCCGACCTTTTTAGTCAGCACGAGGAAGTCGCGTTTCATAACGGCGTCTTTCTCCGAGAACAACGGATTGATATCCGAATAAAACTGAATACCCAGCAATACGATGGTCAACCCGATGAGGTTTGCTATGAAGAATCCGGCAAATTGCCCTTTGCTTATATTTTGTTTTAGTAGTTTCCAGATAAGGTTCATAGCGAAAGTATTTGTGAATAGTCCATTGGTAAATCTTTTCCGATAGATGTAACGATAAGCCCTGCACCCTGTGTCGCCACTTCGTCTTTGACAAGCGATGCGATGATTGCCGCATTATTATCGTCGAGGTGGCTGATAGGTTCGTCCAGAAACAGGAAATCGAAAGGCTGACACAGCGAACGGATAACGGCGACCCGCTGTTGTTGTCCCCACGACATTTTTCCGACAAGTTGATTTTTGCGGTATGCGATGCCTAACTGTTCGAACATGGCATCTATTTCTGCATCTGTTTTATGATGGCTAAGGTTGTTTTTCAGTTGTATATTTTCTATCGCTGTCAATTCGGGAAAAAGGCGCAGTTCCTGAAACAGAAGGCTCAGTTGTTTGCTTCGGATAGTATCCCACTGTTTTTTCTCAATGTTTCTTACCTCCGTTTCGTCAAAAAGGATCTGCCCCGAAAAATCAACTCTGTAGCCATAGATATAGCTACAGAGCGAACTTTTTCCTAAGCCTGATTCGGCTTTTATAAGATAAGATTTTCCCTTTTCGAAATCGATACTGTTATTCCACACTTCTGATCCTATGTCCGGCTTATCGGCGAACGCTTCCGGCAGCGTGTTTCTGAGAGAAATCCTATTCATATTTTTTAATTTCTACAACTGTACTTTTACAGATTCTTTTCGATGGCATAAGTTATTACGCTGTCAATGTATTTACAGATAACAGCCAAACTGTTGGCACTATTGTCGTTGATAACGATTTTTCCTTTGCCGTTCATGTTTTTATCTGAAGCAAAGCTATAATCTCCTAACAGGTCAAAACCTTTGACTGCAAGCTCGAGAGCTTTGGCATCACGTTGAAGTGCATCTGTTAACATGGTTTTCAGAGAACCCAGATTACCGAATATAAATGAGTTTTTGCCTTTGGCCAACGATGCAAAGTCATTTTTTCCATCCGTTGCGGTACTGATGTTTTTATAAATGGTTTCGCTGTTAGTAATGTAAATAGTATTGCCTTTTATACCTGCGTATCCTTTTATGCCTTCGTCCATACTGAAAGAATAGGTGTTTTCATCGATTTCAACCAAAGTAGAATCAAGCATTTGTTCCTTAGCCGCTTCTTCTTTTACTTTGTTTTTAATAAGATCCCAAGTCGGTTTGGCATCTTTCAGGTCTGCAAATACAGTGAATTCCGGTTCTGTAGACGGATACTCATAGTCACCGTAATAGCCTTTTTTCATTACGGTTTTTATTCCGTTTAAAGAAAACGTAATATCGCCTTCTACATTAGAAATGAGGGATTTTAAATCGACACCCATTTCGTTTAAATTTGAACCGGCAATATTTTCAAAGAATTGCATTAAACCCAGATCGGTCAAATAATTATATATGCCTCCGCCGTTTATGCCCATAGCTACCAGAAACAATGGTTTTTCAGCAAAGTATTTCATTTGATCGCCTTTAAGCTCTTGGGTTAGCTTCCCGGATAGTTCAGTAAATCTTTTTTCGGCTTCGGGAGTGTCGTAATAGAATTTATTTTCTGCGACAATTTCTCCTTTTTCAAAAGAAACAAAGCCTGCCGCGTTTATTCCTTTCATTTGATCGCTTAGTTTGCTGAATACACTGTTGAGCCCTGTAGCGGATTGATCGTCGTAGGCTCCCATCATCTGGGATGTCATGTTGCTCCATAGGCCTGAAACATTACTGTAAGAATAGAAGAATGAGATATCTTTCTTATCTTTTACAAATTCCGTAAAAGCTTTGTTGGAATTTAAGCTTTCTTTATCTGTTTGTTTCAACTGTTTTTTCAACAGCTCCATCATGTCCGGTTGGTTCCTCTGTCCAAAATACATAGCACTTGCCTGAGCCGTAATAATCAGTATCTTATCTTTAGTCCAGCCTACTTTTGCCATACCCGACAGGTCTATCGTAGATATACCGTCTTCTTCTTTAATCATTTCCGCCGGTATTTCAAAAGTCTTGGTCAGGACTTCTTTAAATTTTGCAGCATCTTTCATTCCCCAAACAATACCCATCGATGTGTTTCCTACATACATGTAGCAGTCATGTATCAAATCTATTCCTGACGAATTTGGGTTCTTAAGGAATTCTTCCATTTTCTCAGTCATAGCCTTGTTGCGTTCGCTACCATTGTTTTTCTCTTTTTCAAGAGCCTCTTTTATCAGTTTATTATCTAGAGGTTTGTAGTCGGCTTTTGTCAACAAAGACTTGGTGTCGACATGTACTACAACAATGGCGTCCGCGGGGATAGCATTTGTTAGTTCCGTGGAATCTTTACACGACCAGAATAAGGCCGATACCAAAATGGCTGCAATTAGGATTAGTTTTGTCTGTTTCATAATCAGTTATAAATTAATTTTACGAAGATATAAAAAAGATTATGAGCTAAAGGTCTTTAATTAAACTAATAAGATAAATAATTACTCTTATTTTAACAAATAGTCGAAAAACAATCATAATTTTGTTTGTTATATAGAAGTTATGAAGAATATTTTTGAAAAGTTAAAGAAAGAGTATACCCGGAACCATCCCAGACCCAGCTTTGGAGCATTGGAATTGCTCAAATATATCGGGCCGGGACTTTTGGTTACAGTGGGATTTATCGATCCGGGAAACTGGGCTTCTAATTTTGCCGCAGGCTCCCAGTTTGGATATACATTGCTGTGGGTGGTAACTCTGTCTACCGTAATGCTGATTATTTTGCAGCATAATGTTGCCCATTTGGGAATAGTTACCGGGTTGTGCCTGTCTGAGGCTGCAAATAAATATCTACCCAAAACAGGTTCGAGAGTCGTATTGTGGTCAGCAATAGGCGCATCTATCTCTACATCGTTGGCCGAAATACTCGGTGGCGCCATTGCTCTGAATATGTTGTTCGATGTACCTATACAAGTAGGGGCGGTATTGGTGACCATATTTGTTTTCGCAATGATGTTTTCCAATTCTTATAGAAAAATAGAGCGATATATAATTGCTTTCGTTTCGTTGATAGGACTTTCCTTTATCTATGAACTTTTTCTGGTAGATATAGAGTGGGGCGAGGCTGCCCGTTCGTGGGTTACGCCATCTGTTCCCGAAGGGAGCATGTTGATAATAATGAGTGTGTTGGGCGCTGTGGTAATGCCTCACAATCTTTTTTTGCATTCGGAAATTATCCAGAGCCGGCAATGGAATAAGCAAGACGAGTCGGTGATGGAAAAGCAATTGAAGTACGAATTTTTCGATACCTTTTTTTCCATGCTTATCGGGTGGGCTATAAATAGCGCGATGATACTGCTTGCCGCGGCTACCTTTTTCAAGGAAGGAGTTGTGGTCGACGATTTGCAACAGGCGCATTCTTTACTTGAGCCTCTCTTGGGGAGCAATGCTGTTGTGATATTTGCCGTAGCCCTTCTTTTAGCGGGAGTTTCATCCTCGATGACTTCCGGTATTGCCGCGGGATCTATATTTGCCGGTATGTACGATGAGCCTTATAACATGAAGGATATACATTCCCGCACGGGCATAATAATATCGCTGGGAGTAGGATTGCTGATTATTTTTATGATTGGGAACCCGTTCAAAGGACTGATAATATCGCAGGCCATTCTGAGCATGCAGTTGCCTGTAACAGTATTTTTGCAAGTCAGGCTGACATCTTCTACTCAGGTGATGGGCAAATATGCCAATTCGTTGTTTACCAAAATACTGCTTTACGGTATAGCTTCGGTGGTTACGTTTCTTAACATTTTGTTGCTTGTCAGCTTCTTTACAGACGTCAAGTTTTAAAGTCTGTTTTAATTTTGCTCGTTTTAATTTTTATAGGTCTTTTCAACCGATTTTTTTTGCTTTATTTGTAAAAAAGGGATTGTCTAAATAGAACTTCTTTTAGACAATCCCCTACATAACTTTACCTATTTTTCTCAAATTCAATCAATTGAACAGGAGCGCCATTGTATTCAATCATTACCGCCCTGACACCATCAGAAGGAACACTTGGAGGAGAGATTACGTTGAAACCTCTGTTTTTTAGTTCCCGATCAAGGTCTTTCGCTTCGAATGCTATATGAGGAATCTTTTGTATCAACTCCTGTATTTTACAATCTTGCTCAAACCTCATCCATTCAATCCCAAAGGGATTACTGTCAAATTCTGAAATATGAGATTTAAATTGAGGAAAATATCTTTCATTCTCTTTCTGTTCTTTTGTCGGAATACCCAAATGGTGGTATTTCCATCCCCATTCTTCAACACACTGTGCAAACTCGTGGTCTAACCTTATTTTATTCATGATCTTATCAGGTTGCTGCTCGTCTTGCAAACATAATTTTAATATATTATTTTCAAACTCCATTAATTCAATTGGAGCGCCATTATGTTCAATCATTGCTACCTGAAGACCTCCCGATGGAGTGTTCGGTTCGCCTAGCAGATTAAAATTTCGATTCGCCAGTTCGTAATCCAAATCCTTCACGACAAACGCAATATGTGGTATTCTTTGTATCAAAGGATGTACAGGGCAATCATCATCAAATCGCATCCATTCGACGCCAAAAGGACTTGTGGGAAATCCCGATACATAAAACTTTAAATGAGGAATATATCTCTCATCCGGTATCTTTTCTTCCGTCGGAATACCTGTGTGGTGAAATTTCCATCCCCAGGATGCGATGCATTCCGGTAATTCATGATCCAATTCTATTTTGTTCATACATTAATTTTTAAAAGTTAGTTACATAAGGTGTCTTTGGTAAATAAACCCGACACCTGTTTTGTTGAGTGTTTTGTATGATAAGCCATTGCTCATCGGTCAAATAACCCATAAACATTTTTTTTAGGATAATATACGTAGGGATGGGTATACTTAAACTTTCCCAATAACTATTTATCCGGATTAATAAAACGAAATTTTAAATTATGGAACTAATCGATTACAATCCTTCCAATCAGCTTGGTGGAAGGAAGCTGGTTAAAACAGATTGTTCAGATTCGTCATGTCAACGAATCAACTTAGTTCCCGCGATGTTTTTATTTGCAGACTAACATGATTGTACCCTTTCTATATATTTAAGGGTTAGTACTCAATAATCGAGGATAAATATAATCATTTAATCTAAAACACAATTAAACAAATGAATTTTTTCAGGGCAACCTATCAAAAAAATGAAAAATGAAGAATGAAACATTGTCCGGCGTTCGTTTTATCTATAGATACAGTGATAATATGAGAATTAGCGAATTTGAAAATTAGCAGATTAGCAAATGGCGCGAAGCGACAATAACAGTCAACAGTTATCAGTCAACAGTCAACAATGGCGCGAAGCGGCAAAGGCTATAAGCTAACAGCTAATGGCTAATTGAGTGTGGAGTTTGTTACTTTTTAGTTAAACAGTTGCGAGTAGACGAGATACGAGGTACGAGTTGTTGGCTGTTGACTGTCGCACGTCATTGCGAGGGTTCGCCCGAAGCAATCCATTAATAATCAATACTCTGGATTGCTTCACTCCGTTCGCAATGACGAAAAGGCCTTGCTTACTGATAACTGTTGACTACTG
>BNXH01000056.1 GCA_025999435.1 Bacteroidia bacterium
CAGCGGTGTATATGGCAGGATGTACCATTTGCTTAATCAATACGATCTTACAAACGGGCAATTCGGTTTAGAAAATTCGCTGGAGGCGCGTAACGCTTATCTGAGGAACGCTGAATATATGAATACCGATTGGTTCGGTGTGCTGTTCAACAGTAATATCATGCAAAAGCATGCTATTAGTCTTTCCTCCGGTACAGAGAAAGCAACGTATTATACATCCATGAGCTTCTTAAACGATCCGGGCTGGACCAGGGAGAGTGAAGTAAAGTTATATACAATGAATATTAATGCCTTGTATAATATATCCAAGACTTTGTCGCTGAACCTTATCGGAAATGGATCATACCGTAAGCAAAAAGCTCCGGGAGCATTGAACCAGGATCTGGATGCAGTATTTGGAACTGTGAAGCGGGACTTCGACATCAACCCATACAGCTATGCGCTGAATACTTCACGTACGTTAGACCCTAATGTAAATTATGTTCGTAACTACGCCCCATTCAATATACTGAACGAGCTCGAGAACAATAACATGCTGTATAACGTAGCCGATTTGAAATTTCAGGGTGAACTGAAGTGGAGGATACTCGAGAGATTAACAGCTTCGGTTTTATACGCGTACCAATATACCTCCACATCTATTACGCACTCCATCAAGGACTTCTCCAATATGGCAATGGCCTACCGCGCGATGGACGATGCTACCATGCAGCGAGCCAACCCTTGGCTGTACACCGATCCCGACAATCCTAATTCGTTGCCTATATCGGTGATGCCTAAGGGCGGTATCCACAGGGAAACCAAATATATGAGGAATAGCTGGGATTTCCGCGGTTCCCTGACTTATAATAATGTGTTTAATCAGAATCATATAGTGAACGCGTATGGCGGTTGGGAAGTTAACGCGCTCGACAGAACCAAAACCTGGTTCAGCGGCTCGGGTATGCAATACGATATGGGAAAACTGCCGGTGATTGATTATTATTTCTTTAAGCAATTGCAGGAAGAAAACGGCGAATACTTCACTGTGACCGATACACGGACGCGCAACTTGGCGTTTTTTGGTAACGCGACCTATTCATGGCAGGGCAAATATACAGTCAATGGAACGATTCGTTACGAAGGTTCCAACAAATTGGGGAAGAGCCGTTCGGCCCGCTGGTTGCCTACATGGAACTTGTCAGGATCGTGGAACGCTCACGAAGAAAAATTCTTCGAAGCCCTGAAGCCTGCCGTTTCGCATCTGACTGCCCGTCTTTCTTACTCGCTGACTGCCGATCGCGGTCCGGATTGGGTAACCAACTCGCGCGCTGTGATAGAATCTTATAATCCTTGGCGTCCGTTTGCCAAAGTACAGGAATCAGGCTTGCGGCTTGTAGAACTGGAAAACAGCGAACTGACATACGAAAAGAAGCATGAATGGAATGTCGGCCTCGATCTCGGATTCCTCAATAATCGCATCAATGTTACTTTTGACTGGTATAAGCGAAACAATTTCGATTTGATCGGGCGAATTGCTACAATGGGTGTAGGCGGACAAATACTTAAATACGCCAACGTGGCGGACATGAAGTCGCAAGGTGTGGAATTATCTATCTCAAGCAAGAATATCGAAGTCAAAGATTTCAAATGGAATACCGACTTCATATTTTCGAAACAATCGAATGAAATTACGAAATTTTTGGACAAGAGCCGCGTGATAGATATGATTACGGGAACAGGCTTTACCATCGAGGGCTATCCTGTCCGCTCGCTGTTTTCCATAGATTTCAAGGGATTGAACGAAAACGGTTTGCCTACTTTCATCAACGAGGACGGTGATCTGGTGGTTTCCGATATTAATTTCCAAGACAGGGAAACCAAAGCCCACCTGATTTATGAGGGACCTACCGAACCGACAGTGATGGGTAGCTTCGGGAATATATTCACCTACAAAAATCTTAAGCTGAACGTGTTCTTGACCTATTCTTTCGGAAACGTTATCAGGTTGAATCCTGTTTTCAGTAACAGGTATTCAGACTTAAGCGCCATGCCTAGGGAATTTGCAAACCGTTGGACGGTTACCGGAGATGAGAACCATACGGATATTCCTGTCATTGCCGACTTGCGCATGAACCAGCTGGACACTTATTTGTCGAAAGCATACAATGCTTATAACTTTTCGTCGGCACGTATCGCGAAAGGTGATTTCGTACGGCTGAAAGAAGTATCGTTGTCATATGATTTTCCGAAGACACTGATTCAGGCATTGAGGATTAACGACTTGTCACTCAAATTGCAGGCGACAAATCTGTTCTTGCTGTATGCCGATAAAAAGTTAAACGGCCAGGATCCCGAATTTTACAATACGGGAGGTGTGGCTGTTCCGGTACCGAAGCAATTCACTTTAACGTTGAGATTAGGGCTTTAGTAAAACATAAAAATCAGATAAGAATATGAAAAAAATAAATTTATTACACACGATTATATCAGCTGCTTTTTTGCTCATCTCCTGTAACGACTTTTTGGACACCATGCCGGACGACAGGGCGGAGATAAATTCTGTCGAAAAAGTGACTGCTTTACTGGTTTCAGCTTATCCTACCGGCTGTCCGGCGGTGATGATGGAAATGTCGTCTGACAACACGATGGATAACGGAAAGCAGTGGTCGGCGCGTAGCCAGGTACAGGAAGACGCCTATTTGTGGAAAGATATAACTACAACCGACAATGATACGCCTCAAGACATATGGAACAATCATTACCTCGCTGTGGCCGCGGCTAATCAGGTGCTGGCTGCCATCGAAGAAATGGGTAATCCCGAAAATTTACAGGCACAGAAGGGTGAAGCGTTGCTTTGCCGCGCTTACTCGATGTTTGCAATGTCCAATGTATTCTGCTTGCCGTATAACCCCGATACTGCCGGAAAAGATTTCGGGCTTCCTTATCCCGAAAAACCCGAAACTCAAGTATTGGGGCAATATGAACGGGGTACAATGGCTGAGTTGTACGAAAAAATAGATAACGATATTAAGGCGGGGTTGGCATTGGTGAATGACCAGATCTACACAGTACCGAAATATCACTTCAACAAGAAGGCCGCTTACGCTTTTGCCGCGCGATTCAACTTGTATTATCAGAAACCCGATAAAGTGATAGAATATGCCAATGTGGTGTTGGGTAATAATGCCGAAGCGGCGTTGCGTAACTGGTATGCCATTTATTCCGCGGCTTCCGATGTATCGCTTCGGGTGAATATGTATGTCAACGACAGCGAAAACGCCAATCTGCTGATTATGCCTACTTATTCTCCCTGGGCTTATATGCACGGTCCTTACAATCAAGGAAGAAGATATGGCAATTCGCGGACGCTGTTTATGAATGAATCGGCCCGGGTTACGGGTCTGTGGGGTGTATACACCAACCGCTTCTATCCGGCCGCGTCTGTATGGGGATATGAAGAGAAATTCTCAATGGCAAAGATATCTATCGGGTATTTCGAATATACGGATAAGGTGCAGGGTATTGGTTATGTACATACGATGACTGTACCATTGACAGCGGACGAAACGCTGTTGTGCAGAGCTGAGGCTTATATCCTGAAAAAGGACTACGCAAACGCGGTGGCCGATATCAACGCGTGGATACATACCCATTCGGTAGAGAAGAAAATGTTTACTCAGGACGAGATAGTTGATTTCTATGACAAGCAGACTTATATGCCGACTGTCCCAGCCAGCGCGACCGACCGGAAGATAAAGAAAAAAATTAATCCGCAAGGCTTCACCATCGAGGCAGGCGTCCAGGAAAACCTGATACAGTGTATCCTCCATTTGCGCCGGATAGAAACTATGCACGAAGGATTGCGTTGGCAGGATATTAAGCGGTACGGCATCGAGATTTCCCACAACCGTGACGGATTGACACCTGATATATTGACGGTAAACGACCTTCGCCGGGCCATTCAGATCCCGCAGGATGTGATAAGTGCGGGTTTGACGGCTAATCCGAGATAATTCTTTAATCGTAAAATGAATTAATAAAATAGCAACGTATGAAAAATATATATTTATTACTGGCATTATTCGCTGTTCTGATAAGTTCGTGCTCCGATGACAAGCTCGATAGCGAAAGCATCTTCGATACGAATCCGCCGGCACGCAACGAATTTGATACCTGGTTGTTGAACAACTACGTTAAAACGTACAATGTCGACTTCAAGTACCGTTACGATGATAAGGAATCCGACATGACTTATAACCTGGCTCCTGCCACATATAGCCAATCGGTGGCTTTGGCCAAATTGACCAAATTCTTGTGGTTCGAGGCATATGATGAGTTGTTGGGCGTCAGCTTTATGCGTACGAACGCTCCGCGCTTGTTCCAGTTGATAGGTTCGCCCGCGTACAATACGCAGGGATCGATTGTATTGGGAACCGCGGAAGGAGGCTTGAAGGTTCTGCTATACAACGTCAATATTATAAATGTGGATAATCCGAGGATAGAAGAGTTGAATTATTGGTTTTTCAAAACCATGCATCATGAATTTACGCACATCCTGAACCAGAAGAAAGCGTATACTACCGATTTTAACACCATTTCCACCGATTATCAGTCCGATTCGTGGGTCAACATCGGTGATTGGGAACGCAGTGGCAATACCCAATGTTTGAATATGGGATTTGTATCCAGTTATGCAAGCAGGGATCCGGGAGAAGATTTTGCCGAAATTGTTTCTATTTATGTTACGCATAACGAAGCGTACTGGTCAAATTTGTTGAATAATGCCGACGCTTCCGGAAAGGCAAAAATAGGAAAGAAGTTTGACATCGTAAAAGATTACCTGCTTACCTCATGGAATATAGAAATAGATGATTTGCGTACCATCGTGCAGCGCCGTTCGGGTGAAATAGGCTCATTGGATTTAAAAAACCTTAATTAAAGAAGAAATATGAAAAAGATATTTGAAACGCTATTTTTATTGGCGGTATTCACTCTCGCCGCTTGTAGCCCGCAAGAGGACAATATATTTGGCGAATCGTCCGCCAACCGTATCGACGCGACTATGAAGGCTGACAATGATATATTGACGGGAGCCGCCAACGGGTGGCTGATGCAATATTATCCACAATCGAACCGTATATATGGAGGCTTTAATATGTTGGTGAAATTTGGGAACGGGAAAGTTACCGTAGCAGGCGAATTAGAAGATTCTCAAGCGACTGCTACCAGCCTTTACTCCCTGAAGCAGAGCGCCGGCCCTGTTTTGTCATTCGACGAATACAATGATATATTCCATTATTTTTCCGATCCTTCATACAATATCGGAGGTGGGAGCGGAAAAGGATTGGAGGGAGACTTCGAATTCCTTATCCTGAAGGCGACAGCCGATACGGTGAAGCTAAAAGGCAAGAAAACAGGGAATATCGTCATTATGACTCCTTTCGCGAAGACCGGCAGTTCCTCATGGGCAGATTACATTGAAACACTACAGGCTACCGATGCGGCGATGACCTTCAAACAGTTTACCTATCAGATAAATGGTAAGACAATTCCGGTGAAAGTGGATGGCAGGACTCTGATTTTTACCTATGAAAACGCAGACGGACAGGAAATTTCGGTGACGGTTCCGTATATTATCACGCCTACCGGCTACCAGTTGTACGAGCCTGAGGAAATAGACGGATTGACGATCTCCGGATTTACGTTCGATCCGGTTACGGAAACATTCACAGCCTTTGAAAACAGCAATGCAAAACTTGTTCCGGTAATACCTCCTATCAACCAGACGTTTATCAGCGGCAGTTGGTACTTTGCTTATAGCCAGATGGGAGCATGGACCAAGCTTAACTGGGATGTGGTGAAGAGCATCTATGCTACCAATCCGAATGTGGCTGGAGAACGGATTCAGTACGCGTATATGGGAACCGACAGTGGCAATTTTGCGTTTATTTTCAGCAGCAGCGGCTACACAGGTTCTTTATATTTTAACAAGACACTGGTCGGGGATGACAAGATTACCTTGCAGTTTGCGATGGCCGGCGGAGGCAATGGCGTATGGTATCATAACAATGCCGGTTTTGCCAATCTGTTGAATCCTCTCGGCTATGCGGATTCGAGGACGTTTACGTTGACCACCGACCTGCTGAAGTCCCCATCATGGATAAAATTGACAGATGATGCAAATCCTGACAACTGGATGCTTCTCACAGTCTCTTCGGTAAGTTATCCTTTCGATAAATAGAAGACGCTGTTAATGAAAGCATGAATAAGTAACGACCATTTATACTATGTGATATAGTATCTTTTTTTCATAAAAACACTACATCCGAGAGGCTACCCCAAAAGGGATCAGCCTCTCGGCTTTTTTGATGCCATGTTACATTCAGCGCCATAGCGTTATGTCACCGTATAAATATATTATGTACTGAAAATGAGATAATTGGCATCATATAAAAACGCCAATATATGTAATATTGTATATGTTTGTATTCTGAAAAGCCAGCGTTGAAAACATCCTTATAGAGAGTAAACTACATTTCGTAATTTCCTTTAAATCAACATAATATACACATAGATGGAATAAATAAGACCGACTGACAGCAGGAAGAAGGTATAATCAAACCGCCGGC
Organism: Bacteroidia bacterium; assembly: GCA_025999435.1. Taxonomy (GTDB): domain Bacteria; phylum Bacteroidota; class Bacteroidia; order Bacteroidales; family Dysgonomonadaceae; genus Dysgonomonas. Next base: position 6,612 of record BNXH01000056.1, read on the forward strand.
AGCAGTACAGGTAAAATATTAAGCGAGCAGCCCCTGTTTACGAGCCAGGTTGATTGCTTCGGTTAGGTTTTGAACGTCCATTTTCCGGAAAATATTCTGCCTGTGTCCGTTAACGGTATGGATGCTAATCGATAGTCTGTCTGCGTTTCTTTGTTTAGCAATCCCTCATTTGCCAGTTCCAATATTTCCTGCTCACGCTTGGTCAGAACGATGTCAAAATTTTCATCCTCGATGAAAGAAATAATATCTCCCGTTTTAGCATTGATCAGCAGGAAGTTGACCGTTTGGATCGAGTTTTGGTCAGGAGAGATCTCTACAATTCCCAGTATAAGAAATCCATAATCAGAACTGACGCCCAGCAACTGGTGCTTACTTATTATCCGGATCTATTTACCCTTGTGTTGCACCCTGAGTTCAAAAACGTACTTGTAACACATCCGCTCTTCATACGATTGAAAAAGAAATAATCCCTCATTTGTCTACAGCAAAAAGAGGATTTAAGACAAAGAGTTGTCTTGTGGAAATAGTAAATGGCATTCTTTATAAACTTAAAACAGGCATCCAATGGCATATGCTACCTGTGGAGAATCTGTTCAGCGAAACAGTCTTAAGTTACAAAACCGTTTTCGGTCATTTTCGCAAATGGTGCAAAAATGGAGACTGGCATGATAGCTGGATTCAGATATTATCTAATCATAAGGCTGAATTGGATTTATCCAGTGCTGATATTGATGGTAGCACACACCAGCGGTAAAAGGGGGAGAAGAGGTTGCATATCAAGGACGTAAAAGTAGGAAAACCACCAATGCGTTGTACTTTGTTGACCGTAGCGGAGTGCCTCTGGCAATTTCCAATCCGGTATCGGGTAATCACCATGACCTATATAATATAGAGGAAACTTTGGGTGAATTGTTTTCTACATTGACTGTAGCAGGTATAAATCTGGATGGATTGTTTGTTAATGCGGATTCCGGTTTCGATTCGGAAGATTTCAGGAAGATATGTTGTAGACATGGGATATTTGCCAATGTTGATTTTAATTCCAGAAATGGAAGTACAAATGATGATATATTATTGGATGATATGCTATATAGAGAGCGATATTCGATTGAAAGAACAAATGCATGGTTAGATTCCTTCAGGTCATTGCTTAATAGATTTGACACGACACTATCGAGTTGGAAGTCGTTCAATTATATAGCATTTACAGTTATATTTTTAAAGAAAATTAAGAAAAATAAAAAGTCAAGATGACTTCAAATATATTATTATTTTTTTACTCTTTATAAACATTAAATTGGAAATGTTTAATCACTTAAATATCAAATCAGGGCAACCCCTCAAAAAAGTGAAGAATGGCGCAAAGCGATGAAAAATGAAGAACGAAGAGTGAAACATTGTCCGGCGTTAGTTTTATCTATAGATATAGTGATGATTTGATAATTAGCGAATTTGAAACAACGTTCAACGGAACGAAGTGTAGTTAAAATTTGAAAATGTGTGTGGAGTTTGTAACTTTTTAGTTAAAAAGTTACGAGTTACGAATAAACAATGCTAACGGCTAAAAGCTATCAGCTAATAGCTAAAAAATGAGTGTGGAGTTTGTTACATTTTAGTTAAAAAGTTCTGAGTTTTAAGTCTTAAGTTCTGAGCGCTCACTACTGACTACTGATAACTGTTGACTGATTGCGGTTGGGAATAATATAAAATCAATACTCAATTAAAAACCGAATTTTTCCCTATCTTTGTCCCCTTATACAGCAGGCCGGTTTGTCGCTGGCTGCCGCAAGGCAGAAAGAGGAAAGTCCGGGCAACACAGGGCATCGTATTTCTTAATGGGAAGCTGCCGGTGACGGCAGAGTTGAAGGTAACAGAAAATAACCGCCCCCACGGGGGTAAGGGTGAAAAGGCGAGGTAAGAGCTCACCGTTTGTGCAGCGATGTACAAAGCCGTATCACTTGCGAGTTGTAAGACCATGTACACCGGCGCATGTAGGGCTGCCCGCCCGATGCCGGGGGGTAGGTCGCTAGAGCCTGCCGGTGACGGCAGGCGTAGATAAATGACAAACGCCTCACCCGAGGAACAGAACCCGGCTTACAGACCTGCTGTATTTTTTTCACTTCTCGCTTTTGTTATAGTTCGCTACCGATACCCCCTTGAAGGCAGGATTCCGGTATGTATACGTTGTCGCCATCAGCGATTTTTTGTACAATTCTTTCTCTAAATTATAGGTAGTAACCATATATTGTAAGAGTTCCTGCTGCTTGCTGCTGCCAAAGCTTCTATTTTCGAAAAAGCTGAAAGTGAAATCTTTCCCGTTAAATACTAGATAGAGTGTCGATTGGTTCGTCGTGCTGTTAACATCAATTCCCCTGACATATTCGAATTGCTGAGGTTCGGCTACAATTTTTTCCTTACCGTTTACATAAAGATGAATTGTTCCCGATTCGGAAAAACTGATCCGTACCCTTTTTAGAAAGGCCAGAAAGAAGAAGAGATTCCATGCAAATGCCCCGGCAAAGAGATATTCAAAATATTTGACTCTATCGATAGAAAATACCAGGAATAAAAAGACTATGCCCGCCGGCAAGGCTGTTAGAAACATTTGCATCTGAGAATAGGGTAAAGCCCAAAATTTGAATTCTTTCATGTGTTTTATTTATTGTCGGTTTTTCTTTTGAATTACAAAACTAAGCGGTAATAAATTTAATTCCTTTATCTTTACTGCGCAAATAATTACGCAAATGAAACTGAAAGAAGAATCGAAGAATAAATCAATCCTTACTACCAGCTATGTGCTGACAAACGGTTCGCCCGTAACTTTCGTGTTTTATGATGAGGACGGCGACTGGCAACTCTTTGGCGACGATGAAGTAGTCGAAGACGAAGATGCCTATCTGGTATCGGTAGAAGAAATGCTGGAAATGGAACCCGCTTTGCGCAAATTGCCCGATATGCAACCCGGACAAGCCGTGGTACGCGAAAAAGACAGTACCCGTTGGTCTTTTATAGAAGAGGGGTGATGTTTCGGGTTGCTTTAACAGCTTATTCGTCCTGAAAACTACTTTAATCTTGTCAGCTTCTTCGCTTCTTTGGACCGGCGAGTGTTTTTAGAATGTATAACCTATTCTAGCACCTAAGTAGTTTAAATTCGATTCTAAGATACCGGTAGCATATTTATCGTATGTTGCCTTTACGAACATGAAATTATCTTTAAATACTTTGATATAAACTCCTGCCGCGGCATAAAAGCCGGTTCCAGTACTCCATATTTCTCCATTATCTTTTTTTATGCCTGATTGATGAAGGGTCATCTTGACCTTAGGATCAAATGCCTTTGCTACTGTAATTCCGACTTCTATTGTAGGACGAACTCTTCCTTTGTGATAAGTGTAACCTGGACCTGCTTTTATAAATCCTATTAAGCTGTTTATTTCCTGAGTACTGATGGGGTCCCCTCCGCTGTAATATTCTTTTTTCCCCTTTAGTGATGATAAAGACACATCTAAATCGAAGCTGAATGATTGAGATACACGTGGCAAAGAAAATGATATATGAGCCCCAAATATTGGATAATATTTATCCATTATATCTTTGAAATCAACATCATTACTGCTGTATAATTCATAGTTATTTAGGTTGTTATACCCTATATAGGCCGAAATTTTTATTTTATACTTATCACGTAAGGCCTTTGATTCGTATATAATACAAGTTTGGTCGGATGTACAAGCCAGATCATGGTAAGCTTTAACCAGTTTTATCATAGACTCATGTGTGTATTGGGTCTGGTCAGCCATTTTTACAATTTCGGGATAGTCTTTGAAGTGATATTTCAGAACTCCTATGTATTTCATATCTTTTACATAGCTACTAACTCTATCTGTAGTAATCAGCTTTTCTGGTTCTTGTGATGTGTACAAAAAGTCTCCCTTCATATCTTCGAGAAGATAATATCTTACATTTCCCTCTTTATAGTAGTATAAGTTCTCGATTCCTTCAAGCAAAAATTCTAAAAACACGGTTTTCTTCGTTCCATTTATTTCTATTTCCCGCGATACATAAAACTTTCCATCGTTTAGGTATCGGTATCCATATATATCTTTTGGTTGATACTCTTGTTCCTGACCGGTAGGGCCGGGCTTGAATGTACAGATTGTACTGTTTAGCTTATCGGAGCGAAAATCAATCCATCCTCGAAGCGTGTCGCCCTGGAGTGTAATAACATACCCCTCTTGATAATTTCTTTGCGAATAAGCTGTTAGAGAGCAGGAGATTCCTAGTAGAATTAGTAGAATATTTTTCATAAGATTAGAACTTAAGTAAACGTGATTAAGCATTAGTTTTATACAAGTGTTATTTTATTGTTATATAAATTTTAGTTAATAAAAGTAATTGTTTTTTTTAGAAAAAAAGTGATTGAATGTAAAAATTGATAACTTATGTGAATCAGTAGTTGAATTAATATTCACAGGAACGAAGTGTATGTAATTAATTGTTCGGTTATTTGCATCAACTTCTCTGCGCGCAATCACAGATTGCTTGCGTCCCTTTTGCCCAAAGCCGCAAAAGGAACCAAAAACGCTTTTGCGCCCCCGCTTCAACGTCCGACCCATAACGGACTTAAAGGCTAAAC
>BNXH01000057.1 GCA_025999435.1 Bacteroidia bacterium
AAATGATTTTTCATGGAAACCCTCGTATGACATATCCAATTCTATTGAGTCCAATTCTTATTTGGATAAAGAATATGTTAAAAAAGGAAAGCCGATTATTGCCGAAAAAATGAAGTTTGCCTATGTTATCCACGGGGCGATAATTTCTGTTCGTTCGATGTTCTATCTCAATGAGGGAAACGGGCAAGGCAATTGGTATATCTGTACCGTGTGGCCCATGTGGGTTTTCTATTCCAATCCGATGAACAACTTGCGCCCGTCGGGTAACGCTCGTTTCGAACCTGCTCCGTTCACCTATTTTGGGACAAGCGGCGCCCTTTATTATGATATGGGGCAGAAGGCTTTTATGTATCAGTCTTTTCCGGCTGTAGTGGGAACAACAGACCTGTATTACACGCAGGCTTTGCCCAATGAAGCGGCCGGAGCATTCAATTTTAGCGATCCGAACGATGGTTTATTGTATATGGGTGAACAAGAGGATAATTTTTATCCCAGTGCCGGTTACGCAATCCTGAAACAGGCTGGCGGTTCTTATAAATATATCGAGTTTACAGACCAAAAAACAGTAGCAAATATGGTAACCACAGAGAACAAGAAAAGGGCGTCTGTTTTTCCGGCAATAAGTAACATCGGGCAAGCGAAATTCTTTGCCAGATCTCCTTTCGCAAAGGCGCCTTATCTCTATTACGTAACGAATGACAACAAAGTGTACAAGGCTGATATATCGGCTGCCAACGCTGCTGTTGAAGATATTACATCAACTGTTCTTTCCGGCGGCTATAATGAAATTACCGCATTCAAATACATGCTTCCGAACACGACCGGTATCGGGGGCGGGGCGGAAAGGCATCTGGCAGTGGCTACCTATAATCCCTCGCTGGGGAAAGATACGGGTGGGAAACTGGAATTCTTCACGATAGTCAGTGACGTTTCAGGACAATTGACACGGGCTAAATTCCCGAATAATGAAGCTGCTAAAAATGGATACCAGATAGATATGTCATGGACAGGACTGGGTAAAATCGTCGGCTTGAGCTACAAAGAAATGTAATTCAGTTTTTCGTTCATTAAGAAATATAAGAATTATGAAAAATACAATCATCAAAAAAAGCATATACCTGTTATTTGCCGCACTGGGAATAGGATTGTTTACCGCCTGCAATGAAGACATACATGATTTTGCAAAAAAAACAGGTTCTGACGCGGCTCATGCCGTTTATATCGCCGATTCGGTATTCAATTACCGGATCAGTCACAGTGCAAACGCTGAAGTTACAGGGGCGGATACTATCCTGATCAAGTTTCCGGTACATTCTACCAACGCCGTCGGGAATGATGTGACAGTCAGGCTGGCTATTGACAACAAGCTGGTCGATGTCTACAATGTACAGCATGGAACCGGCTATAAATATATAACGAATTGCAGTGTGAGCCATAGCACGTTGACTATCCCGAAAGGCCAGACTCAGTCTGCCGATTCCGTAGCGATAGCCTATACCGGAAAGTTGTCGGCTCTTTTGGACAGAAATGGTTACCTTCTGCCTGTGAAGATCACTTCTTATGGCGGCGCCGATGTGAAAATCGATTATGAAGAGCGGGTTGCTTATCTTAAAATCAATGTTTCGCAGCAAAACGGCGTATATTTTAACGACATGGAAAGCAGCGGTGAAATTACGAACAATCCCCTATTGGGAATCTTCGATAACGATTTTAACGATATAAAATTCAAATTATCATCGCTTTATGAAATAATAGGGGAGACAAAGATCGTATTATCTGTGAATAACAGTCTCGTTTCGGATTTTAATAGCAGAATGGGAACCGAGTATCAGGCAGTGCCCGAAAGTGATTTTGAACCGGTGGAGGTAATATTTCCCGCGGGGGCTAAGTCTGTAGAAGGAACCTTTTCGTATAAGGGGAATGTTTCAACTCTGACAGATATGAGGGGTTATGTCGTTCCGCTCGAGATAACGTCCATTACGGGTGCGGATATTGATAAAGTAAATGCACAGCGTGTGTTTTACGCGATAGTGTTCAATAGTGATCTGCATAGCGAATATGTCGCTTCTGAAAGCGATTTGGGTACAAAAGTAACAGATCGTTCGAAATACGGGATACCTAAGCTTGCCGATAGTAGTGGGCGTGACCTGTTAGCGGCGTGGTCCGTTCCTCCTTATTCTACAACTTTTCCCAATGGTTACGCCAATGAAATATTCAAGAATGGTTCGGCAGGCTATATGATTACAAGTATGAGCGGCAGGCTCTTGGATATAACAATCGATTTGGGCGAGGAGGTACAGAACATAACCGGAATATGCCTTTCTTCCAGCACTTCGAATAATTCGATGAAAGCCGTTGATATTTATTATGCAACAGAAGCAAAATATGCGGCAGGGTTGAGTAGTTTTGCCGGCAAAATAGAAAGAGGCGGAGCAACACAAAATATGTATGTGAAGATTTCCGAGCCGGTTACAGCGCGGTATCTCCGGTTCAGTATAACTCCATCGTCCGCCGCTGTACGCTTGTCTCAATTTTATATATATACAGGTAATTAAAGAGAGAAACAAATGAAAAAAATAATACTGACATTACTTTTAACGCTACTGGGTGCAAGTTATGGCTTTTCGCAGAATACTTCCGTTATCAACGGACTATGGCAACGCGAAAAGCCAAAAAGCATCCAACTGTATAGCGTAGCAGGCAGTGTGCTGCATCAGGTAGCATCGTCTCCGGTGGGAGAAAACGGCGCTTTCTCATTTACATTCGAGCCGCAACAGGAGGGTTATTATGTTATCGGACTTTCACCTTCTACCATTATAAACAGGTATATATTTTACTTCAAGCCCGGCGACAAGTTGAATGTACACGTTTCGGAAAACAGTTATGAGCTTACAGGCGAAAATACTCCCGAAAACAAGGAGATGGCGCGTTGGCACGGCTTTATTTTCCAACTCGAAGACAAAGCCGTTTACTTCAAAGGAAAAAGCAGCACATACGAGGACTTTTTTCCGTTATTTGAAGGAAAGCTGAAAGAGTTAGACAACTATCCTCCGGTGAATACGCCGAATACGAACTTCAACAGTTCGTTCAACGATTTTATGAAGAACGACCTTCTGTGCACAGCTTTGACGTTTATACAGACTCCGCGTAACAAGCATCCGAAAGAAAACGACTTTATCGGATATTATAAAAATATCGATCTGCCTGCATTGACAAAAAATCTTTCCCTGCTGAACTATCCGGGAGGTTTGAGCCTGCTGTTGCAAGGCTATATGACAGCCGTTAAATTAGACGGTAGCCTGAGCGATGAACTGAAGAAAAAAAGATATAATGATCCGGCTTCATATTTGTTGGGTGGCGCTGATTCGGGCTTAATAAGCAACGATACCATCAAGGGAGAACTGGCTGTTATGCTGGCAAGAAATAACCGTTCGCCTGCAAGTTTTGCCGAATATGCAGGCAAATACGGTAAATACGTTGTTACAGCAAGCCAAAAGGAACAATGGAAAAGCATTGAAGCCTCGTTGAATAAGAACGTGGAAAGAAAAACAGCAATAGACTTCAAATTTACGGATAGGACGGGTAACGAATTCGCCCTGTCCGGTTTCAAGGGAAAGGTGGTATATATCGATGTGTGGGCGACATGGTGCGGCCCGTGCAAGAGGGAGTTTCCATTCCTGAAAAAATTAGAAGCTGAATATCATGGAAACGAGGATATGGTCTTTATCGGCGTAAATGTGGATATTTCGAAAGACAAGCAAAAATGGTTGAACTTCCTTGAAAAAGAAGGATTGCCCGGTATTCAGATTTTTGCGGGAGATGCGGCTAACGAAGCTATTATGAAGCCATATAACATAAAAGGGATACCACGATTTATATTGGTAGGAAAAGATGGAAAACTGATCTTTGCAGACGCTCCCCGCCCATCTTCGAACGAAATAAGAGCAGTTATAAACAGTGCATTGAAAGAATAGTTACTGCTAAATACAAACCGGGAAAGGTAGCCTGATACAGAGCTATCTTTTCCTTATTAAGCTTATCAGATGTTTAAGAAATATATCAGACTCGTTACTGTTATTGCTATTACTGCCTTTCTTCCGATGCCCGCGTACTGCCAGGCAAATGACAGTCGCATTCAATCGGTTCTTGAAACTTTGGGCGAAGGGCTGAGAAATAAAGATATGCAACTAATTCGAAAAACGTTTTCCGAAGATGTATCCATCAGCACAGAAATGGGTGCAGGTACTAATAATCTATTGGAGACAATCCTGCAACATGTGAACTTCGGGGCTGTCGAATTGTTGCCCGGCTCTATACAAACCGGCAAAGATACGGTATATGTCAATGTGAGGTTCGTACTGCAACAAAGTAAACCACAAGAAAGCATTATCGCCTTCGACAGTGAAAATAAAATCTTGTTCATCGACTATTTCGATCGCCTGTTTGGACAAAGCAGATACAGAAAATCTTCACTGGCGGCTGTCATACCTTTCAGGCAAAAGGGCCAGTCTATAGTCCTGTCCGTCAAGCTGAACAACAACGGCCACCGTCTGTCTTTCCTTCTGGACACAGGAGCCGACGGCATGGCTATAAAAAAATCGCTGGCCGACTCATTAGGCATAAAAGCGAATTATACCCAAAACACAAATATTGTGGGAGGCCGGACACAAGTAAGCATATCTTCAGAAAACACAGTACATTTAACAGATTCATTATCGCTTACCGGGCAAAATATGGCCATCTTCGATAAGATTGGAAACAATCTGGACGGCATTATCGGCTTGAACCTGATAAAGAAATATATTACAAAAATCGACTTCGATAATCAAAAAATATATTTGTATAGTTTCGGAGATTATCATTATGCAGGGGATGATATTACAATCCCCGTCAGGATGCATCGTGCTCTTGTTATTATTCCTTCCGAGTTGGGGATAACAGAAATGCAATCGGTCATGGGAAATTTTCTGCTCGACACAGGCGCAAATTACAACTTGATTGCCTTTAGTAATTTTGTCAGGGAAAAACAGTTGCTGCAATCAGGGTTCAAGCCCGAATCTATGGGAACGACCGTAAGCATGGGGTATTCTACCCCGGTCTATCATGGAAAAGCATACGAATTCAGAGTCGGGAACATTATAAAGAATAATATTCCTGTAACATTACAGGCATCTGCACTCAATAGTTCAACTCATAACGACGAGATCGATGGATCTATCGGGATACAATTCTGGGCCGGATATAATTTAATAATTGATCTCTTAAAAAAAGAGATACGCTTAACTCCACGCAAATATACTTAAAACCAATATGAAAAAAACATTTCTATTCTTTTTTTTAACCCTTGTCTCTTTCACCTGGGCATACGCACAGAATCCTGCGACATGGACCGTAAAGCTTCTCGATAAAGGAAATGGAGAAGTGGAACTCACTGCTAATTTTAAGATAGATCATACCTGGCACCTTTACGATATTCACATACCCGAAGGAGGGCCCCTGCCTACCAGTTTATCCATCGACAAGCTGAAGGGAGCGACGAAGGCAGGTGAATTTAAGGCTGTCAATTCCAAACTGAAAAAGTCTTATGATGATATATTCCAAATGGAAGTCGGCTATTATGAAGGACAGGCTACCTTTATTCAACGGCTGAAAATAACTGACAAAGCAGCCTTTTCGTTGGAAGGTGATTTGCGTTCACAGGTTTGCAGTGAAATAGACGGCCAGTGTATTCCGATAAAGATAGATCTGGACTTTAAGTCGAAAGACCTGCCTGCAACAGTTGTAGTTGCAGAAGCCGGAGAGAGTACCCCGGCAACGGCAGAGACGATTTCCGCTACAGCCGATTCGATACCGTCCGACTCACTGGCACAACCGACCGTAACGGCAGTAAGCAGCGGCGACTTATGGAAACCCGTGATAGAAGAAGTAAAAACTTACGGTGCGGCAGGCGATACGTCCGGACAGTCTCTTTTCTGGATATTCCTCGGAGGTTTCGGCGGTGGCTTCATAGCCCTGCTTACCCCCTGTGTATGGCCTATGATACCGATGACTGTCAGTTTCTTCCTCAAGCGTAACAAAAAAAGTAAGGGAAAAGCCATTAAAGATGCAATGACGTACGGTCTGGGCATCATCCTGATATATGTAGCTCTGGGACTGCTGATAACCGGTATATTCGGGGCAAGCGCCTTGAATGACTTAGCTACAAGTGCGATTTTCAATATTATATTCTTTGCTCTGCTGGTTGTTTTTGCCATATCGTTTTTCGGGGCATTCGAATTGGTTTTACCGTCTTCGTGGACAAACAAGATGGATCAGAAGGCCGATTCCACTACCGGTATTATCAGTATATTCTTTATGGCATTTACATTGGCGCTGGTATCATTTTCCTGCACAGGGCCGATTATCGGGACGCTGTTGGTACAGGCTGCCAGCTCGGGATCTATTGTTGCACCGGCAATCGGTATGTTCGGCTTTGCTTTAGCTCTGGCTATACCATTCTCTCTATTCGCTATATTTCCGTCATGGCTCGAAAGCATGCCTAAATCGGGAGGCTGGCTCAATTCGGTAAAGGTTGTCTTAGGATTTCTGGAATTGGCTTTAGCCCTTAAATTCCTGTCTGTGGCCGACCTGGCCTATGGCTGGGGAATCCTCGACCGCGAAGTATTCCTTGTATTATGGATCGTAATATTTATATTATTAGGGGCTTATTTACTTGGAAAGCTGAAGCTACCGCACGACAGCGATTTGAAGCATGTCTCGGTACCGCGTCTTTTCATGGCAATTATCTCTTTTGCCTTTTCCGTGTATATGATACCGGGATTGTGGGGCGCACCGTTGAAAGCTATCAGTGCATTCTCTCCTCCTTTGTTCACTCAGGATTTCAATCTGTATAAGGGTGAAGTCCATGCCATGTTTGATGATTATGAAGCCGGTATGGAGTATGCCCGTAAGAACAATAAGCCTGTGATGATAGACTTTTCGGGATATGGCTGTGTCAACTGCCGTAAGATGGAGGCGTCGGTATGGACAGATGCCCGTGTGAAGCAATTACTGGAAAAAGACTATGTGCTGATTACCCTGATGGTAGACGATAAGAAGAAACTGCCTGAGGTAATGGAGGTAGAAGAAAATGGTAAAACCACCAAGCTGAAGACAATAGGCGACAAATGGAGTTACCTGCAACGCCACAAGTTCGGCACAAACTCCCAGCCATACTATGTCCTGCTGGATAACGACGGAAACCCTATAGGGCCTTCATATGCATACAACGAGGATGTGAGTAAATATATCGACTTCCTGAATACAGGACTGAAGAACTTTAAGAAAGAAACAGGTAAATAGAAATAATAATAAAGTTTATTTAATAAAAACATTTTATCTTGTCATTGGTAGCGAAGCCACCTAAATCACTCCAATTATTTTGTAAGGGTAATTTCTATTGCCCGAAAAAACAAAACATTAGAAAGAAACGATTATGAAAACATTCCTTCCTCTTTTCGCATTGCTAGTCATACTTCTCATGTGTAGTAGTTGTGTTCGCAGTAACTACCGGATGTTAGGAAAAGATTCCAAAAAGATTGAGAACGAGTTGGCAAAATATTTTGCCGGTCACTTAGCGGGAAATGCCGAACACTCTGACGATCGCTCACCTATCAGGCTCGCGGATATTGTCCAAGAGCGGGAACTGGTATGGAAGGCGTGGAAAGCTGCCAATACGGATTTTGATGAGGAAAAACTGATCGGGCTTGAACCGCTGGCCGAACGTTACTCGGATAACTGGCACCTGCCACAGGAGCTTGAAGCCGATGCCGTGATGCCATACTATTGGGGTTCGAAAGGAGAAAAGCCACAAGAGGGATTTCCGTTATTCGTTTATCTGCATGGCTCGGGACCGAAAGACCGCGAATGGGAGGCCGGTATAACTCTGGCACAGCGGTTCAACGATTCGCCATCAGCCTATTTCGTACCGCAAATGCCTAACGAAAAGCGTTACCGGTGGTATATGCAATCGAAGTTGTGGGCTTATGAAAAACTATTGCGGCAGGCTTTCACAAATGGCAATATAGATGCCAACAAAGTCTATTTCTTCGGCATTTCCGAAGGTGGCTATGGAAGCCAACGACTAGCTTCATTCTATGCCGACTATATGGCAGGTGCAGGTCCGATGGCCGGTGGCGAACCGCTGAAGAACGCCCCTGCCGGGAATTGCCGCAACATAGCTTTCTCTTTGCTCACCGGGGCTGAAGACGCCATGTTTCACAGAAACAAGCTGACGCAATATACGAAGGATGAGTTTGAACGATTGCAGTCGGAGTATCCCGGAAGTTTTGTCCACCGTATCGAACTTATTCCCAACCACGCCCACTCAATAAACTACTCCACCACCACTCCCTGGCTTAGGCAGTTTACACGTAATCCATATCCGAAATTTGTGTCATGGGAGAATTTCGAGATGGACGGTTACTATCGGCAGGGATTTTACAATTTGGCGGTAAACGAGCGCTCAAACGACGACGCTTCGCAACGGACATACTATGAATTCCATATAAACGGCAACAATATCACCCTTCGGGCCGATCTGGTCTCTTATGAGACTATCGAAACCGATCCCAGGTGGGGCATAGAAATGAAATTTGGGAAGAACTATACGCCTGCCACCAAAGGAAAACTTACGGTCTATTTATGTCCGGAACTTGTAGAGTTGAGCAAAGATGTCAACTTGACCATAAACGGTAAAAAGGCGTTTCAGGGTAAGGTGAAGCTTGAGCGGAGACATCTGATCAACAGCTGCGCTCTGTTCTTCGACCCAAAGCGACTTTACCCTGCAGCCATCGAAATAGATCTGGCAGGTTTGTAGTTTGTTGACTGTTTCTCCCATATGTAAATATCAAAATATATAAAAGCCTGTTTAAATGTAAGCATTCGGCGAACCCCGCCAAGTAACATTAAAAAAAATTATAAGGATGCAGATGCGGTAGCATACCCTATACAAGGCTTGCAGCAAATTAACTTAACACTAGACCAGAACGTATATAATTTTCTTCGTCTTAAAAAATTCTTCCTCAAAATACATTGACAAATCATCGGCTTCTGCCGTCTTTTTAAAAGGAACCATCTCACTATCAAGATTGCCGCCTTTCAGACAAATAATCCCATTGGGAAGAGCATTATGTTGCTCTTTGGAAATGTTTTTCTTTACGATTTTGACCAAGTCGGGTAGCGGCATAACAGCACGACTAACAACGAAGTCGAACTTCCCTTTTTCTTCCTCTGCCCGGCAATGACGAAATTGAATATTCTTTAACCCGATAGCATCGGATACTTCTGTGGCTACTTTTATCTTTTTGCCAATACTGTCTACTAAAAGGAATTCACATTTTGGGAAAAGAATCGCGAGAGGCACCCCCGGGAAACCGCCACCGGTACCGACATCCATAATTTTAGTACCATCGGTAAATTGAATTAACTTAGCAATAGCCAACGAATGGAGTACATGATGTAAATAAAGGTTCTCTATATCCTTACGTGAGATCACATTTATTTTCGAGTTCCAATCCACATATAGATCATATAGCGCTGTAAATTGCCTCTTCTGTTCTTCGCTTATATTAGGAAAATATTTAAGGATTATATCCATTTATTGCTTGAATAAAAATGAAATTGGAGAATCGGGTTTAAGGATCGCTGACAGCTCTGCAAAAGAGAAAGGTACTTGAATCTTACCCAACGAAGGTGCCGAATATTCTCCTTGGTTAAAGATATAGATCAAACCACTGTCATCCAGATAAAAATTGTTATTAGACGTGATATCTTCTATTCCCCAATAACCGAATTCGAGCAATTCTTCTGCCTTTTTTACGTTATTCTGCTCTATAATTTTACTGGTCAACATGGCATTTAAGACCTTCTTATAGTCGGGAATAAATATGTCTTGCTCTGTAACAACATTTCCTGTTTTCAGGTCTATCACAACGTTTTTATATAGAGTCGACGAATTGGCTCCACCCTTATAATCCATTGTAGATACCTGATAAGAAAGTAGTTTATTCTTGTCATATAATATTTTCGATTCTATCGATTTATAGAAAGAAAAATAATCTTCTGTTTCGCCCGACTCCGCCCAATCCGGAAACTGGACTTTTGCCTCGTCAATATAGTTCTTGATGTAGTCTTCGGCATACTTCTCCACTGCACTATCAGGACTCAATGCTTCATAACTTTCATCCTCTAAAATAGCATAATTAAGTTCACGCTGAATTTTAGATAGCACTCCCGCGTCGGAATATTTTACAGGAAAAATATATTTAACCTTCACTGTACACGACGGTTTCGTAGAATCATTATCCATGTGATATATTCTCGATACAGACAGTGAATCGTAAGTCACTTCATTTGGCGAATCTGCCTTTTTCGTCTCGCAAGAGAAAAAAGCTCCGAGCAAAATACATGGTAAAATAATCCGTGTAAAAATAGCCTTCATCTTCATCAATTATCAAAATGAAACATCCTGCAAATATAGAGGATTAAAAATTAAGAAAATCATTTTTAATATAAGATTTTAAATATTAAAAAGGTTACTATTTGAAAATTAGTAGGGCAACCGCATCAAAATTTAGACTCCTGCCGGAATAAACAGTTATCAGTTAGCAGTAAACAACTCGTACCTCGTATCTCGTCTACTCGTAACTTTTTAACTAAAATGTAACAAACCTCTACAACTATTTTTTAGCTGTTAGCCGATAGCTTTTAGCCGTTAGCCCCTTGCTCGCGCGGCTACCCTCTTTGTCATCCTGACCGCAGGGAAGGATCTCGATCTCCGAGAGACAGGAGATGCTTCCTGTCGTCAGCATGACAAACCAGAATTTAACTAAAAAGTAACAAACCTCTACAGTTAATTAGCCTTTAGCTTTTAGCCGTTAGCCCTTGCTTGCGCGGCTACCCTCTTTGTCATCCTGACCGCGGGGAAGGATCCCAATCCCCGGAAGACAGAAGATGCTTCCTATCGTCAGCATGACAAACCAGAATTTAACTAAAAAGTAACAAACTTCTACAGTCATTTTTTAGCTGTTAGCCGATAGCTTTTAGCTGTTAGCCCCTTGCTCGCGCGGCTACCCTCTTTGTCATCCTGACCGCAGGGAAGGATCCCGATCCCCAAGAAACAGGAGATGCTTCCTGTCGTCAGCATGACAAACCAGAATTTAACTAAAAAGTAAC
>BNXH01000058.1 GCA_025999435.1 Bacteroidia bacterium
TATCGTCAAACCGTGCAATAAGTTATATATATGAAGACAAACACGGCGACATTTGGGTCTCATGTTGGAATGCGGGGTTGCATAAATATAAAAAAGACGGTACGTTTATTCATTATCCGGTTATAGGAAAGAATAATAATCCTGTTAGGATATTTCATGATAACAAGAACCAATACTGGATTTGCACATGGGGCGAAGGCCTTTTCCGTTTTTTTCCGAATAGCAACCCTGAATCGATGTATGTCAAGCAGGATGTTTACAATATTGATGGTCAACATCTTGAAGATACATTCTTCAGCATCGTGCAAGACGATTATTTCGGAGACATTTGGGTGATGTCTTTTACCGGATTATATGCTCTGAAATACCTTCCCGATAATACAATCAGGCAGGTTCCTATATCTGATCTTTTGAAAAATACCAATAAGATATTCAGTGAGCTGATCAAGGACAGGTGTGGGAATCTTTGGATCGCTTCCTTTGATGAAGGCGCGTTTACCATTAATTTCGATAAACCCGATATTGTGAATATCGAATTAAGCAATTTAACCGACAAGTTAGGTGCAACACCTAATATAACATCTATTTATGAGGATAATACAGGAATGCTATGGTTAAACCAAAACAGATTTGGGTTATGTACCTATTCGCCCCAAACTAAAACGATAACTAAATTCAGCGATTATCCCGCGTTGAAGAATATACCGGGTATGAAAAATATTGCTTGCATCAGTGGAATAAAAAATCGAAACGATATTTGGCTGGGAGCACATGATGATGAGCCTCTCATCTATATTCTGGATAGAAACAAGACGGATATATCTATAAAAAAGCAAATCAATCTAAACGATATAAATTCTTCCGCGGGTAATATTCGTTTGTTTTTTGAAGACAGTAAAAATAATATCTGGATAACCACTACCTCTACTGTTTTTGTAAAGCCGTATAATAGTGAAAATATCAAACTGTTCAGCACAGAATTAAACTCTGCTATAACAGCCGTCACGGAAGATATAAACGGCGCTATCTGGATGAGCAGTGAAAGCAAAGGTATCTACAAAATTGAATTTCCGGAAAACGGCGACCTTTCCGAACCGAAAATAAAGAACTACAGCAAAAAAGGAAAGGAGCTGATTAGCGATAATATTACATCGGGATATGCCGGTACAGATGGTAAAATATGGTTTGGAACTTATGAAGGCAATATCATTGTTTATGATGGAGCCCAAGAGACATTTAAAGACTATACCATGTCCTGTAAAATGAGGGGCGAAGCCATTCAACACATTGTTGTAGATGAATTTAACAATGTATGGATAACAACAAATAAAAAAATAACAAAGTATAATCCGAAAAATGGGGCATCCCGAAATTATTCGACCACGGACGGATTGTTCGTAAATTCCTTTTATAAAGGAGCTATCTTCTTCAATAAAACGAAAAACAGGATATACTTCGGCGGTAATCAAGGAATATGCCTGTTTACACCTGTTAATGAAAATATTAACATGATAAAGATGCCGGTAGTGCTTGTATCGGATGTTAAAGTTCAAGGGCAGTCGGTAATAAGCAACAAGGATGCCGCCAAATTCAAAGCGATGTCGCAACGGCTTTCTTTAGATTCAAACGACAAAAATATAGAGATTGACTTTACATCTCTTAACTATACCTATTCGGGCAAAATATTATATGCATACAAAATGGAAGGTATTGATGATGATTGGGTATATACCAATGGCGACAGACAGTTCGCGATGTACAATACGTTGAAAAAAGGAACTCATATATTTCATGTCAAGGCTACAGACGAAAATAGATTATGGAGCAGCGAGACAACCACTTTCATTATATATAAACAACCTGCTTTTTATGAAACCTGGTGGGCATATATTATATATTTTGCCTTTATATTATCATGTGCATATATTGCTTTCAGAATAATACAAAACAGGATAACGTTGAAGAATAAGTTGAAAATAACCCAAATAGAAAAAGATAAATCGGAAGAGCTAACGCAAACAAAGCTACGCTATTTTACAAATATTTCACATGATTTCCTAACCCCATTAACGATTATACAGTGTCTGATTGATGATATTGAAGCCGCTTCGAAGAAAAAAATCCTCCAGCTTGATATTATGAAGTCTAATGTAAACAGGCTGAGGCGATTGTTACAACAAGTACTTGACTTTCGAAAGGTTGAGAGTGGAAATCTGAAATTAAAAGTTTCAAATGGTGATATTTCGACATTTATACAAGATATTTGCTATAATAATTTTACACCTTTAATCAACAAAAAAAAGATCAATTTCACATTCGAATCAGAGCCTGCACAGATACAAGCCTATTTCGATGCTGATAAGATTGACAAAATTATATATAACCTCCTATCCAATGCTCTGAAATATACGCCTGCTAAAGGATGCGTCAACCTTCGTTTGCAAATATTTATAAAAGAGAATCATCCCTGTCTGGCTATCAGGATAAGCGATACCGGAATAGGAATACATCCCGATGATATTAACAATATATTCAAGAGGTTTTACTATAACAAAAACATTGATGCCGGTCAAACCAATGGTATCGGGCTCTCATTATCTCGCGATTTGGTCGAACTCCATCATGGAACAATAAGTGTTGAAAGCGAATTAAATATCGGAACAGTATTCAATATCGAAATTCCTATTGACGAAGATTCTTTTTCGGCGAAAGAGTTAAATAAAAACACTGTAGCTACCCAAATTATCGAGGAGTTCGATAATATTGTTAAGAAAGGTATTTCGATTGATGAAAATGAGGATATCGCTAAAGAAAATATAAATATCCTTCTGGTAGAGGATAATGAAGATATTCTCTATACAATTAAGAATATCCTGCTAAAACGATATAACGTATTCACGGCTACAAATGGATTTATTGCTCTCAATATAATAAAAACAAATGATATAGATATAATAGTCAGCGATGTGATGATGCCCGAAATGGACGGGCTGGAACTATGCCGTACCTTGAAAAATAATATTGAAACCAGTCATATATCTGTGCTGTTGCTCACGGCAAAAAATAGTGTCGAAGACAGGATTGAGTGTTATGATGCGGGAGCCGACGGATATATATCGAAACCTTTCGAGATAAAAGTATTAGTATCCCGTATCAATAATTTCCTCATCAATAAAAAGAATAAGCAGGCGAAATTCAAATCGAATGTAGAAATAAATATCGCCACATTGAATTATCCATCTATAGATGAGCAATTCCTCGATAATGCAGTGAAAATTATAGAAAAACATCTGTCTCAGACCGATTTTGATATTAACATTTTTGCTCAATTTCTGAATATGTCGAAATCGTCGCTATATCGTAAGATAAGGACTATGACCGGTTTACCCCCTAATGAATTTATCCGTAATATACGACTGAAACACGCATGCCAATTACTGAAAGACCGATCAATATCAATATCCGAAGTCGCCTACGCGGTTGGATTTACCGATCAGCGTTATTTTGCGAAATGTTTTAAGACAGAATTCAACATGACGCCAACCGAATATCAAAAAAACAGTCTGGTAAACGGAAATACTATTCCAAAACTTAAAGATTGATTGCTTTACCAAACAACAATTATTTTCCATGAACTTTTTACAAATGTGAAAAATTAAAAGATAGCACATCACAATTAGTTAACACTATGCTTAAAATTAATAAAGAGATTCTTACCAATAGCAGCAAGGGCATTTCGTGTTGCATAGAACAATTGTTCCTTGCAGAGATAATCTTCCGGTCAGCTCCACTATCTCTTGAGTTTTCTCCATATAGTTTCGGTAATGTTCAGATGTGGAGAATACACAGGCAGATAGAAAAGATAAAGACCTCTCTTTTCCCAAAACGGGACACGTTCCTGAATGCATTTAGCACGATGTACGGCAGCATTGTCAAATACAAGGAAAGTTTCTTTGCGTATCCAGAGAGAGAAGTTTCCCAAAAACTCCATGATTCTCTGCGCATCTATTTTTTCCTGCGTGGCAAACTGGATTACATTCACTATCCCTGCTTATTATGGCAAAACAGTTCAGTCGTGCAGACCTTTCGGAAAGTATACAGACTTCTTCACCCGGGAATTGCCAGTCGTAAGGAACATTGACTATATATAAGCCTGTATTGTCACGACTACCAGGGCTAACTCCTTTTAGTTTCTTACCATCCAGGCAAATCTGCTTCTCGGATAGAAGTCCGATTAAGTCTTTGCCATGATCGTTAAGACACTGGCGAAGCAAATCCGGTTCCAGACTCGAAAATACACGATTGAACGTGTCATGGGAAGGAATCCCATTTTCTAAAGTGATTATTTCCTTGAGAAACTCTTCATGGGTAATGCCGAACAAAAACATATCTTCATAGTCTTCGCCATGGCTTAAATAGGTTAAAAGGCCTATCAACAATATATCGGAGAGCTTGTGATAACATTTATTCTCCATGCGAAAGTCCTCTATGGAGCCAAGATAGCTATATAATGATTCCATCAATCAAAGATAAGAATTTCGTTTGCCCTAAAAGAAGTTAGGGTAAACGAAATTCATTTCATCTGAATTGCTTCGGGCAAAGTTCTCGAAATAACGCATAGAATCAATACTTTATTCCCTATAGAAAATATTTTACAACCATCCATTTTATTCTATACCTTAAAATCTTTAATTATGCGAATCAGTAGTCAGAGAAGTTATCACTCGTTTCACTCATTAGTAGTCAAGTAGTTATAAGTAATAAGTAGTGAGTAGTGAGTAGTGAGTAGTGAGTGCTCAGAACTTAAAACTTAAAACTCATAACTTTTTAACTTCCAAGTTGCTAAGCAACTGATAACTACTTGACTACTTTAATTACTGATTGACATTAATTATATATAGCTATGAATTCCCCCTAATAAAAAGCTCACACCGAAAAAAGTCATACCAACAGCCAGAATAGCAATGCTACAATATAAATGAAAATATCGAGGCGAACGGAATGCTTTAAAACTATTTCTGTGCATTGGAATAGCATACACGATCAATGTGATGAGAGCCCATGTTTCCTTCGAGTCCCATCCCCAATAACGCCCCCAGGAGATATTAGCCCAAACAGCACCCAGAAAGATTCCTATAGCCAACAGGAATAAAGCCGGGAAGAGAAGTTTTAAATTCCATCTGTATAATTTATCGGATTTCCTTTTCGAACAAAGAGCTATAATACTAAATACGGCAATCAATATAAATAATAAATATGCTACCATTATAATCGACACATGGGCTGCTAACATTGGTGAACGCAATATCGGAGTCATCGGATTCATTTGTGAAATGTAGTACCATAGAATAGCTGTCACAACCGATATACCCAATAATCCTTTCCACGATATCCGGAGCCAAAGAATCCATAAAACGGATATTGCCAATAGCAAATAGCCTGCATATGTTACAGCTATGCCCCAGGTATCATAGTTGACCAGCAGCGTTGCTCCCATCTCATCATTGTCATACTCCAGCTGATAGAAACGGTATCCTTCATGTTTATATATTTTATTCATAGAAACCTGACATACTTTTCCGTCAACTCTGAGATAACTTATAAAATCGATTGGATGATCTGTCTCCGAATCGTATTCGATTTCAAAAAGCAATAGCTTTATATCGAAAGGAACCTGATGCCTTTCATTATCTTCTTCCGATATATAATAGTTTAGTATCTGATTTTGCCGGATATGTATGTAGCCGCGGTCAGCGGAGAGAAATGTGACAAATGCACCGCACAATATAACAAACAAAGAGCAGTGCAATAAAAACACTGCTTTTTGTTGATATAATTTTCTATGAAAAATATAACAGGCTGAGGTTAAAACCAGTATACCCCATAATGCCACAAACCACCATGAGTCGTATATTGTACTCATTACTTGCTCACGACCAAAAAGTTTTTCCAGAATAGTCGCAATTACCATAACCACAGTTAAAGCAAGCAGAGTCCCGAATGCCGGCCATTTTATATATTCAGATTTCATCCGATTAAATTGACTCCAGGAATTTTACTAAAGCTTGTCTGTCCTCTTTAGATAGCTTACGGTACTTCTCTCTTGCATACTTTCCATCTCCCCCATGCCACATAATAGCTTCATTGTAATTACGGGCGCGCATATCATGCAGATGATCACTGGCGCCTGTACATTTCTGAGATAGTCCTCGTCCCCAAAGTGGAGTTGTACGGCACCATCCTGTACGAATATCATTTACCATTTCGAGACGATGTTGCAGAAGATCGGAGTATGGCCAGATTTTCTGATAAGGGTATTGAGGAAGTTTTCCTTTTACCATAGGATCTCCTGAATAGTTATCCGCACCTGTAGTCCACGACGGACGGTGACAACTTGTACATCCGATAGAGTAGAACATCTCTTTTCCTCTTTTTACCGTAGGGTCATCCAAATTACGAGCCGCGGGGACAGCCAATCCACGATGCCATACCATAAAGTTTATATAATCTTCGTCCGCCATTTCGGCAGGCAGATTCTCAGACATCAGATAGTCATATATTTCCTGTTCGCTTTTACCTAAAGCTACCTGAATAGCGGTATTCTTAGACATTGCCGTTGCATAAGCTGCGGTTACATAATGCTTTTTCCTATCCGACCGGGTAACATTCGTAATGTTCCAGATCGCATTTGCTCCCGGCCCATTCTGCAATGTACCACGGGTAAGCCCATAAGTATAACGTCCCGGATGCGATGTCCCATCAACCTCCTTTATAAAATTCGCAGGAATATATTTAGCATCATTCAGAGTAAAGCCTAAACTCTTCTCACGCTGATATTGCGCGAGTAATGAATCATCATGGATTGCATCTATCAGCCCTGTACCATAAATACCTATTGTAGCTTCAAGCTTTACTTTGTAAAAATCCGGCATTGGAACATTAAACGCTGACCGGTCTATAGTTACTTCGGGGTATATTAAACTATAAGCTTCTCCATCAGGAAATTTGTTACCAAATTCGTCGACATATTCTTTCCACTCTATTTTTATCCCCGATTCGTTGATTGGCGGAAGAAACGGAGCTACAGCCTGAGTTTGCGGCATACCGGTCAGCGCGCTCACATAATTGTCGTTCTCATCTATCACAACTAATAAATATCCGTTCCCGAAGTCATTCGCACGATATCGGTCCACCCTTTTTCCATGTCCGTATCCCGGATGGCATGTAATACATGAACTGCGGACAAACGCAGGGCCTAAACCACTACGCAACCCACTCGAATTGGTACTGAACTGATCTTCAAAAAACGCTTCTCCGTATTTAAAGCGCAAAGAATAATCTGAACTCTGTTCAACCACCGGTGTAGGCTGTTCGTAAGCAAACGGTGTTTCAATAAATGCAGTTCCCAATATCCCTCCTGAATAGTACTCCTCTGACAGCTCCTTATCCGGTGTGCCATTATTGCTATTGTTATCGTCACTACAGCTTACAACAAGTACGAGAAAGCTGCTCAGTATGCTAAGCATGTATAAATTAACTTTTTTCATGTTGATCGTTTTTCATAATTGAAATAAGAGGATACACTATGAAAAGTATCCTCTTAGTAAATTCTAACTATTCACTATTTTCTTAAAGCTACCTTAGCTTCTGTAAGCACATCAGCTAATTCATTACAAGCATCCATCGCCGCTTTGGCCTGAGTTGAAGAATAGTTGGTATCAAACGGATAAGGAATAGCTTCTATTTTGGCTATGGCATTAGCGATAGCATTTATGACCTTAGTATTGAGCTCAGAATGAACAATCTTGATATAGTCGCTTACCGATACTCCTCTGGCACTTGCGCTGATTCCGCCGAGATATGCATTTTCAATACTTTTTATATTGTCTATAAAGTCAACTTTTGAGTTATAGCTATAAGGCGATTCAAGATAATTAGGATCTTCTCCTGTATGAGGTTTACCTATTTTCATGGTGGCTACTTCATCTGCGATAGTTACACATCCCTCTATTATAGCTTCATTCGCATCCAATATCGTTCTATATGTACTTCCTGCTTTTCCTGCATTTATCATATCCGCACCGTAGTATGATTTATTTCCCATAGTTACCCCCAACTCGAATTCTTCTATTAAGGCTTGTTTCACTGCACTTACATTATCAAGTCCTGCCCAGGCCGCTTCCAGACGGATACATTGATTACGAAGGTCACCGGCAACAGCAACAGCATATATCAGTTCATTATTTGTAATCTGGCTAGCGCTTTTCACGTTTCCATTTGCATATAGGATGTATTCTATGCCGTGAAATCCAAGCAAACTAGGTCCTAATTTTTCTCCTGCCCAAGCTGATCCATCTTCAGAGTCCATACTGGCTAGATAATCATTATTATTGAGCAACGATACTAACGCGGTTCTGTCTAACGGCCAAGTATCTATGTGTGGATCAATCCCGAAATCGCCCGCAGCTCCAAAGAGGAATGCTTCACTTAATTCCCAGTATTTACGCGTTGCAATCCACTCGTCTGTTGCTTTTTTTACATTTGCATCTGTTTTATTTGCCTTTAGCGCTACCAATGCCTCATATAAATCGATAGTCTCGTCTGCTAACGATTTATAGGTCGTTATTACCACATTATTTACATACTGAGGGACAGCTTTTTCAAGGATTTCCTGATTTTCGTTACCTGTATTATCTTCACCGTCGCTACAAGAGGTAGTCCCGAATACCATCGCTACCACGAAAACTACCAATGGCAGATATTTAAAAAAGATTCTCATATGATTTTAATTAAAGATTAGTGTTTTATATATTATTTTGTAAAAAAGCCTGCATATGCAAAGCCAATCGATAGGCTATTCTCATTGTTGTATTGGCTTTTCAGCAGACCAGCCGAATATTCAGCTTTGAATACAATGTTTTTGATTGGGAAATAATTTATACCTCCCACTATACGTTGACGCCCGCACCACTCGTCATCTTGTATGTTGGTTGCCGTATCATACATAGAATCATAATATTCATAGCGGGCAAACACATATAGCTTTTGTTTATCTTTTTGCATTTTTGAGATATGGGCAAAAACATTATATCCTGCTTCAACCCCACAGGCAAGAGCGTCAGATGCTACATTCGTACGAGGCGATGGGGATAGTTTAGGTAAACCCTTATTATAACCCGATATAATCTCAGAATCGCCAAGATGTCCATAATCGAAATATCCACGGGCAATCAGATTATTCGCATTATATTCGAAATCGAATGATCCGATTGTAACAGCGCCTTTAACATTTTTATATTTATCTGCCTGCGAAGGCTGCATATTATTCTTAAAACTAAGACCATAATACCCACTTATACCAAGTCGCAAACCGGATATTGAGTAATTATCAATACGCGCAGCGCCGGCATAAGTATTTGCGATCTTAAATTCATATGGTGATGGAGAACCTCCCTGTATCCAATTCTGGCGGCTAAATAATTCTGAATCAAGCCCGGGTAAGAACATAGTCTCATAACGCCATTTGCCTATATTTCCCCATAGGCTAATACCTGTCTCATGCCACGTACACGGCATTATGGTGTTTTCACCTTCAGGACGATAAACTGTAAAAAACTGAGTCGGAAGGTGATTGCCATTTGTCAATCCCACCGGTACTATAATATGACCTATTCTCAGGTTCAAAGCTTTTGCAAATGTTTTTTCAATCCAGAACTGTTCCAAAGCGACTTCTCCCCCTCTTTCAACTTCAGTTTCGTATTCTCCCGCTTCCTCGGCTTCCAGCTCTACCGCAGCTTCTGTTCCACCATGTTCGAATTCAATCTCTGCATTCATTCTCCATCCCTTCCCAAAATCATAACCGACGAAAAATGTGACATGAGGAATATCAAATCGACCATGGCTTTTAGCATTTTTATATTCATTAGCATGGGAATAGCGATTAATATTATCACTAAAGAAATTACGAGTCATCGCAATTTCTCCATACCCACCTAATTCTAACCGAGATAAAGCCTTTGTTAACTTCATAACTCTGCTGAAGTCTTCTGTTGATAAAGAATTTTCTTGCTTTTTAGAACGAATAGAATCTTGAGCTTTTAACTCCTGAGCGGATAATTCAGTAGAAATAAGGATAAATATAACAAACAACATTGACGAATAGACAATATACGCTCTCATTTCATATTAAATTTTCGTTAAAAATGTAAAAACTCCACAAAAGTATTACTAAGAGAGAGGCGTATCAATACCTAATTGTAAGTATTTATTATAGGTACTATACATAGGTATAGGTATAGACTATGATATTATAGATATAAATTATGATTTATTTGAATGAGATAATTGATCTGCTACAAAGTAGGTTTTGAAAACCTGTCGCTTTATAGATCCCTATTTTTCGGAAATTCTTTCGTTCTCACAAATTAATCTAAGTGAAAATGGCAGGTAATAAAGGGTTGGTAACAGCATATGTTTAATGCTTCCGAATAGGAATATTAATAATATATTAAAATTCACTTTATATATTAATTATTTAATTATCAGATATATAATATAATGAAATTTTAATATTCATTTTTTATTCATTTCAACTAATTATCTTAGAATCTGTTTGAATTAAATTATCCTTGTCAATCTACGAATATTAGCAATACAAACAAAGGCATTCGCATTTTCGGTTTTTCTTTCATAATCTTTAGAGCACCTCCTATTGTTAAGCGTCCAAGCTATGGTTCTCTCCACAATCCAACGTTTCTCATGGATTTCGACCTTTCCCTTTTTAGCAATGGGTACTTTTGGTATTT
>BNXH01000059.1 GCA_025999435.1 Bacteroidia bacterium
CTATAACTTCAAAAGGATGATCAACAAATGGAAATCATCTTTTGACCTGTTTTTTAGAGTGATTTCTTGCTCTTTATTCCGACTTAAATTACCTTTCATTGTCGATTTGTGGGCTTTTTAAGGGACGACTATATAAGTTATTGAAATTCTACTAGGTTTTATATGATGAGGGTGTGTCAAAAGGTCTTTTACACGTCATTGCTAACGAAGTGAAGCAATCCAGAATGTTGATTATTAATGGATTGCTTCGGGCTATCGCCCTACCAATGACGGGAGTTTTATCTTTTGACACAGCCCCTTTTAATTTAAAAAAAGAATTAACTCGTTGTTTTTTTATAACTAAGTATGGCAAAGATGTTGAAAGCAACTACAAAACCTATGATCTTGGCAAGATTTGGTAATATATCTGTAAATCCGCTTCCTTTCATATATATCATACGAATAATCTCTACAAAATAACGTAATGGATTAAAGAATGTAACTATTTGTGCCCATTGAGGCATGCTGCTAATAGGGGTGAACAGACCACTAAGAAGAATAAATATAATAAGGAAGAAAAATATCATAAACATAGCTTGTTGCTGTGTGCCGGCAAAGTTGGATATCATCAGTCCAAAGCCTGTGAAAGCCAGCAAATAGAAAAAAGCAAATATATAAATATTGATCATATGCCCGAGGGGAATTAAACCATATATCAACCAGGATACTATCATCCCTACCGTCAGAAGTAACAGCCCTATAACCCAAAATGGAATCAATTTACCTAAAATGAAAATGAACTTGGGAATTGGAGTTACGTTTATTTGTTCCATAGTACCTACCTCCTTTTCACGTACAATATTCATTGAAGAAAGCATTCCACCCATCAGAGTTACCAGAATAACTAATATTCCGGGAACCATAAAGTTACGGTAGTTCATTGTCGTATTATATCTGTAGTACGGTTTTATACTTATTCCGCCTGATATTTCAGTATTTTGAATTTCCGAATTATAATCGTTTATAATCTGTGTAATATAAGAAAGCCCCAGGCCGGCTTTCTGCCCGTTTACAGCATTGATGGATAACATAAGGGTGGGTGGTTGTCGATTTACAAAATCTTTTTCAAAATTTTGAGGAATTTCGAGGATCAGGTCCGCTTTGTTTTGTTCTATTGCATCTATAGCTTTGTTATATGAAGCTGAATAATCGGTCAATTGGAAAAATCCGGAAGAAGTAGTTTTTTCCAGCAAATTACGGGAATAGGAACTTTTATCATTATCGACAACACTCAAAGAAATATTGCGTTGCTCGAATGTAGCAGCCCATGGCAGAATAAGAAGTTGTATTACCGGCATGGCAATAATCATTCGCAGCAGAACTTTATTTCTGATTATCTGTAAAAACTCTTTTTGCAGTAAATATTTTAATCTTCTCATAATCTGTTTTTAAATTTCCTGATACTTACAGTCAGCAAAATAATAGTCATAACCGATAATACTGAAAATTGCACCCAAATGGCGCTGAATCCTAATCCTTTTATCATTACGTCCCGAAGTGCTTCGATGAACCATCGGGCAGGGATAATATACGATATGCCCCTGAGTATGGCAGGCATTCCTTCAATAGGAAATATTAATCCGGACAATAACATTGACGGTAACATGAGCCCTATTGCCGAACCAATCATTGCCGCTTGCTGGGTTTGCGTTACCGACGAAATGAGTAAACCCAAAGCAAGTGCCGAAAAAGTAAATATAATGCTTAACAGCATAATCAGGAATACATTACCTGCTATAGGCACATCGAGGATGAAGTATGACATAAGAAGGATGGATATGACATTCAGAATGGAAATGATAAGATAAGGCACAGCTTTGGCCAGAATAATAGTGGTCGGTTTGAGAGGCGATACCAGCAGAATTTCCATTGTTCCTAATTCTTTCTCCCTGACAACGGATATGGATGTCATCATTGCACAAATAATCATCATGATCAATCCGATTAAGCCCGGTACAAAGTTATAAGCGCTCTTCATCTGTGGATTATATAGCATTTTTACTTCTGCATTAATAAATTGGGCATTTTGCATTCCTTTAGATATTTCTTGTTGATATTGCATCATGACCATTTGGAAATAGCTAACCAGGGTAGAGGCCTCATTCGGATCCGATGCATCTACCATCAGTTGTATATCTGTATTATTTGTATGCAATAAATCGTTGCTGAATTGTGAAGGAATGATGATGACCATTTTGCAGCTCCCTTTCTGAAATGTTTTTTCTATTTCATCTGCACTATTCAAATAACCGGTCAAACTAAAGTATTTATTATTACTGATTTTTTCTATCAACTTATGGGATTCTGCCGATTTCGATTCGTCCAATATGGCAAATGGCGTATTCTTTATCTCTGTTGATACGGCAAAACCCAATATCATCAGTAAGACAACCGGAAGTACTAACATGATTATCAATGTCAGCGGATCACGCGTAATATGATAAACTTCCTTTTTTATAAAGCTGATGAGTTGTTTCATTCTCCGTTTCTTTTTGTATCTCTTGCCAAGGCTTGAAATACCTCATCCATCGATTCTGCTTTAAACTCTGTTTTTAGTCCGGAAGGGGAACCCAATGCCCGTATTTGTCCGTCTACCATAATAGAAAGACGATTGCAATATTCTGATTCATCCATGTAATGCGTTGTCACAAAAGAAGTAATACCTTCGTCTGAGGCCTTATATATCATTTCCCAGAAAGTTCGCCGCGCCATTGGATCTACACCTCCGGTAGGTTCGTCCAGAAACACTATCTTAGGAGAGTGGAAAGTAGATACGGCAAACGAGACTTTTTGTTTTATTCCTAAAGGTAAAGAACTAACTAAAGCATTCTGTTCGGTTTTGAGATTCAAATCATTGACTACGACTTCGGTTTTATTTTTAATCTCTTTATCACTCATCCCGTATATTCCGCCGAAAAGCCGCAGGTTCTCCCGTGTTGTCAAGTCTTCATAAAGGGAAAATTTCTGACTCATATAGCCGATGTTCTTTTTTATATTGTCAGCCTCTTTGTATATATCATATCCTGCTACACTTCCTTCGCCTGATGTCGGACTCAATAATCCGCATAGCATCCGCATAGCTGTAGTTTTTCCGGCGCCATTAGCTCCGAGGAAACCGAATATTTCACCTTGTTCTACCTCGAAAGAGATGCTGTCAACGGCTTTGAAACTACCGAACTTTTTTGTTAAGTTTTTTGCTTCAATTACTTTCATGGCTCATCAGTTGTATAAAACAGTCCTCTATAGTCGGTTCTATCTCTTTCAGTTCATAGTCAGGGAAATCTATGTTGATATCATCCCCGTTGAAAATAACATGCAGATATTCACCCGATATATAGCATAGGTTGATGTTTCGTTGACTTTTCAATTGTTCCAATAGATGATAATTATTCTTTGACTTGGCTGCATACAACTTATGCGGATAGTTGGCGACTATTTGTCGAGGTGTGTCTACAGATAATATTTTGCCTGTTTGTATCAGCGCTATGCGGTCGCACATACCGGCCTCGTCCATATACGGAGTGGATACCATTATTGTTATATCTTGCTCTTTCAGCTTCTTCAGCATATCCCAGAATTCCTTGCGTGATACAGGGTCTACCCCGGTTGTCGGTTCATCCAGAAATAGAACATCCGGTTTATGGATCAAGGCGCAACACAAAGCCAGCTTTTGCTTCATTCCTCCCGATAGCTTGCCTGCGCGCCGTTTCTTGAAAGGTTCTATCTGTATATATATATCTTTTATAAGATTATAGTTAGCCTCGACAGAGGTATTGAAAACATCTGCGAAAAAGTTAAGATTTTCCTCTATTGTCATATCCTGATAAAGGGAAAAGCGTCCGGGCATATAACCTATTTTGTCGCGTATTTCACGGAAACCATCCACTACGTCGGTAGAATCGACAGTAGCTGTTCCCATGTCGGCAAGCAATAAAGTGGTCAATATTCTGAAAAGGGATGTTTTTCCGGCTCCGTCGGGACCTATCAGCCCGAATAATTCACCTTTTTCTATTTGCAGGTTTATATTATCCAAAGCATGAACAGGTTGTTTGCCTGTGTAAGTTTTGGATATATTATTGATGGATATAGTTGTTTTCATTTTTATAATAGTTACAAGTTATTTTAGCCATTAGCTTTTGTCGCTTTGCTAATTTGCTAATTTGCTAATTTTCAAATTGGCACATTGGCTCATTATTTGAAATCTACATCGCCGTACATGCCTATTTTTATCAATCCATCAGTATTTTCCACTGTAATTTTCACTGCATATACCAGATTCTGCCGTTCATCTTGTGTCTGTATGGTTTTAGGTGTAAATTCCGCTTTATCGGATATCCACGAAACAATTCCTTTATAGGATTTTTGAGTATCATCAGCCGAATTGATAAAAACGGTTACCTCTCGCCCGATTTTGATACTTTCCAGTTGTGTGGAAACAATGTAGGCACGCAAAAACATATTCTTGGTATCGGCTAGCTTATATAAAGGTCTGCCCTGTGAGGCCATTTCTTTTGCTTCCGCATACTTGCTTAATACGACTCCGGCGACAGGATTGATGATACGGCTTTTAGACAACTGGTCTTCTATTTGGGCTACTTGTATTTCATAGGCGCTGCTTTCCTCATTCAGGCTGTTTACAGATGTGCTTAGAGAGTTTAATTGCGCAGCTAAAGATCGTTGAAGCACAGCCAGCTGAGAGTTGACATCATCCAGTTGCTTTTGTGTAGCGGCACCGTCTTTCAAGAGATTTTCCACACGACGCTTTTCGGTTTCGGCCTTTGATATCTGTTCTTTAGTACTTGCTACCTGAACGGACACATCCGGACGCCTTACAGTTACGGCTTTGGATGTAGTCTGCAATTGTAGTTTTTTCAGATACAATTGGGTTGTGTCCACGTATCCCAGATACTGGCCTTTTGTTAGCTCATCACCTTCAGTTACATCGAATTGCTCTATTTTGCCGGATACTTCGGCTGAAACGATAATCTCAGTAGCTTCGAATGTTCCCGATGCATCATGATTAAATTTGTTGCGGTCGCAAGACGAGCAAACAAGTATTAGTACTGCTATCAGTATTGTATATTTCATAAGTAAATAATTTTGTTTTTAATTGCCATATGGAACTCACATGATTTTTATTATCATGGACTTTGGTGATTTGACAAAAATCATGCTTCGTTTCATATTAGTTTCCTTGAATATATTTATAATTATAGATACTTATCAGATATTGTATATTATGAAGCGCTTTAGCTTGCATTGCCTGGTTTTCGGCATTTATATCACGGATAAGCTCATTGGTTTGATATACTCCGTTTTTATATTTGCTTTCACTTGTTTTTCTGATACGATTCCTCAATTGGATAATTTCATTGTCTTTGGCCAGCAGTTTCTGTGTCTTTTGAATTTCAGACTGTTGTTGGGTTAATTGTACATTTGTGTTGAACAGAAAAACATCTTGCTGTACATCGATACTGTTTTTGTTATTGGCAATAAGCTTCCGTTCATTGCTTTTGGTATACAAGTTACCGAAATTCCAGCTCAACTTAACGCCTCCGATAGCGAAGAGTTTGAATTTGGTGTCCAGCATATTCAATCCCGGGCGTCCATATCCCCCTTGAGCAAATAGACCTATCTGAGGCAAATTTTTAGCTGTTATCGAACTCTCTTGTTTGTCGAGAAGTAGCCGTTGCGACTGATACAAGGACAATTCGGGGCGTGTAATATTCCCATATGCAATATTACCGGCCGGTTGTTGTAAGATGGTTTTATTATCCAGTTCCTGATGAATGAATAGTCCCAACATGCTTAAATATGCTTGCCTCATGCTTAACTGTTCAGTTCGGTTTTGGCCTATGTTTAGCAACTCTACATCAATTTGATCCAGATCGGATTGCATAGCTACTCCATTATTGAACATAGACCGGGCTATATCTTTGTTTGCTTTCATTGTGGCTTCTGTCAGGTCGAGTATCTTTAGTTGCTCATCTATTACCAATATGCCAAAATATAGTTGATTTACTTTTTCTTTAATAGAATATATGCCGACCTCTATTTTTTGTTTTTCCACATCAGTATTGGCTTTGGTTACTTGTTTCAGGGCATTGATCGTACCTCCGTCCCAGATTAGTTGTGTAGCATCTACGGTTGCTTTATACTGATCTTTCTTCATCGTGGGTATTTCGGCGTTTGGTATAGGTAGTGATGACAGATCGATAGGGATTTTTGTTACATCCGATTGATATGTAGCCTGTCCGTTCAAAGAGAACTGAGGGAGATATTTTTTTGAAATATTTTCCAACGAGTATTGTTCCGTGAGGGATATTAGCCCGTATTGTTTAATCAGAGGATAATTATCCATTGCTTTTTGATGACATCCATCCAAAGTTAAGATGGCTTGAGTATAAGCTGTGCTGCAAATCAGCAGAAGTGTAATTAAAAGGATATTCTTTTTCATAAACTTCATATTTATTTATCAAGTTTGAGCATTGTTTTTATCCACAAGGGAATAAGTTGTCGTCTTTCTTCTATAAAATATTTGGTATCAGTTGTATTCATATCATACATATAGGATATAATGGGGCGCGCGACGACGGGCAGTATAGTCAGAGATATGATATTTAAGAATACATGTATAGGGGTAATATTTACTCCCGATTTTTTTATTTGTTCATCTATTTGCTTGAAAAAATAACTGTCAGTTAAAATATTTTTAGGAATCTTACTTTTTTGCATCAGCCTTTCCGGATCAGCCTGAATTTCGCTTAATACAAATAGAGGTAAATTGGGCTCTTCCCTGAAAATTTCGATATACCGGTTTACTATAGCTTCTATCTTTGCTTCTAAATTTGAATTTTTCTCATTTGCTAAGTCTCGTATAAAAAAGAACATATCCTGAAGACTTTCGAGCATTATAATGTTAAAAAGATTTTCTTTACTTCTGAAATAATAATTTAGCAGGGCAGTGTTAATGTCCGCCGCTTCTGCTATATCTCTTGTTTTGGTCTGTCCGTAGCCTTTTTCATGGAAAAGCTTTTTGGCTGCAAGCTTTATTTTCTCTTCTGTTGTTTGATCTTTTTGCATACTTTGGAAATTATGCGACAAATATAAATTAATTAAATGATTAAATATTTTGATTAAAATATATTTTAACTAAATATGGTTTTCATTTAATATTATGAGAGGATAAGAAAAAAGCCGATACTTTAAGTATCGGCTTGTAATTCATTATTTTAACTGTATATTTCTGAGTAATAATATTTTATGTACTGTGGATATAGAAGTTTTATTTACTATTTATCGGTACTAACCGGATAGCTATAGGACGCATATATTGTGTTCCTTCATATTCTATTCCTTTTAATGTACCCTTAAATTCTCCTTTCCTCAATTTTATTTTACCGGCATGAATTGTATTTATCTTACCCCATCCACTCAATGGAGTATAATTCACATTGTATAAATTATCTGCTATTTGAATGGTTACAATGCCGGAATCTTTAGCCGATTCGGTATTATAGTCAATATAAATATCAAATTCGGTAGATCGAGAGATTCTCAGATCCCACTGCATGTATTGGTCGTTATTTTTCCATCCTGCTACATAGTTCCTACTGTATTTTCCATCTCCAAATCCTAGGCCTTCTCCTATTCTTTGACTGTCGAATACTAACAGTGTGTTTTCGCAATCAGGCGTTAATAGCCTGATAGGGTATGGTTTATTTTCTTTTTTTACTTTCAAGGCAATCACTGTACTAGTGGTGTCAGGAGCTATTGACGGTAGTTTTATAGATAAGTCTTTAGAATCGATTCTTTTTATATTTAGTGGCTTTGCCCGGTTATCCGATACTATCCATCCTTTTTCTATATCGGAGGTTAACCCTCCAACTACAATATTCCCGTCTTTTGGCCAGTGAAATATATGCAGATATAAAGTGTCCTCTTTTTTGGTTGTTACACCCCATTGTTGTATTGGTAAATCTGTTTTTTCATTTCCATAAATAGCTTTTCCGTATACTTTCAACCAGTTACCTACGCCCTGAAATATCTTTACATCTGTATCATCCCATTTACCGTTACCCATAGGACCCACGTTCATTAATATATTGCCGCCTTTGGCCGTGGCACTGGCTAATAAACGAACAAAATAACTTACCGGTTTATGAGAAAAATCTACTTTGCTATACCCATATGATTCATTGGTGGTTGGTATCGATTCCCAACATCCTTCTTCAGGAGGGAAGAATGCCGCTCTGTCTGCTGTACTCTTGTAGTCTCCATATTGCGTAATAGAGTATCGTGCTAAACGTCCGTTAACTACGATTTTTGTCTCATTGTCGTTTTCCCGGATTGCTTGCAATATCCGTATATTTTCATATAGAGGCAATTTGTGTGGCGTGTCGAACCATAAAATGTCGGGATTATATTTTTTTATAAGTTCTATAATTTGAGGAATTGATTTTTCAGAGACATATTTTTTTGCATGAGGCAGAAACTCCGGAAAGTTAAGCCACCAGTTAGCTCCATGCAACAGTTTGTCACCTCCGGGATTATCATAATCCCAGTCATTTCCGGGTGCATCGGGATGTTCCCAATCGAATGCATGGGAATAGTAGAATCCAAACTTTATTCCGTGTTTGCGGGCAGCATCGCGCAGTTCTTTCATAGGGTCGCGTTTGAACTGAGACATTCGAATGTCATAAGGATATGCATCAGAAGGGTAGAGGGCAAAACCATCATGATGTTTTGCCGTAATGATGAAGTATTTCATTCCGGCATTTACAGCATTTTGTACCCATTCATCGGCATCGAATTCGGATGGGTTAAAGGGATATACTAACTCCCGCTTATATGTTTCTAAAGGAATTCTGGCTTGTCGCATCAGATGTTCTGTATAGCCTCCGATTTTTCTGCCTTTCCAAATACCGGCAGGGACGGAATATACCCCCCAATGGATAAAACAGCCGAACTTAGCATCGTTGAACCATGACATTCGTTCGAGGTTGTTTTTCATACTTTCTTTCCACCATCCGGTCAGAGCATCTTTGACAGCCAAAGTGTCTTGATATAAGTCTAGTTTTCCTAAATCCATCCCTTGTTCATCGCCTTTGTTCTGGGAATGAATCGATAGATATGAAGAAATTATTATTAGTAATGACAGAACTTTTAATTTAATTGTGCTTTTCATAATGTATGCATAAATAGGTTTAGTACAAATATAGAAATTGATTCGGATAAGGACTTTCATAATTTCGCTATAAATATGGTACAATTTCGACATTTTATTTATATCTAATTCTAATGCAAAAAGCTGATATTTTGAGTATCAGCTTTTCATATTATAGTTTATAATAACTTAGAATATTATTTATTTTCGACTTTTAAGAGGTTTACTTGCTTTTGACTTCGGTTTGTTCGCTACTACTTTTTGCTTTCCAACTCTCAATCCGCTAGCTGGTTTTCCTTTTGTTTTCGGTTTACTTTTTTTAACTGGATTTTCCGTTGTATCCGGAGTTTGCTTTGGTTTATCTGTTTTCTTTGTCGATTTTGAAATACTGTTGGTCTTACGGTAATCTTTTTTCAGATCCGATTTTTCAAGAGCTTTATTAAAACTTTTATTACTATTCGAAGGTTTTTTGGATTGTGCTGTCTTTTCCGAATCTTCAAGCATATCAAATAAGCCTTCCAGTTCCGGATCTGTAAGGTTCCTCCAGTTTCCTTGTCCGAGATTGCCCAGTTTAATATTCATTATCTGTATACGTTCCAGTTTTAATACTTCGTAATTGAAATATTCACACATGCGTCTGATCTGCCTGTTCAAACCCTGAATAAGCGATATTTGAAACATATAAGTGTTAATTTCCACAATCTCGCATTTGCGAGTGACCCTGTCCAAGATAGGAACACCCTGCGCCATACGAGTCAGAAACTCTTTTGTAATGGGCTTATTTACCTTTACTAAATAATCTTTTTTGTGGTTGTTTCCGGCTCTTAATATTTTATTTACAATATCACCGTCATTGGTCAACAGAATTAATCCTTGAGAATCTTTATCCAAACGTCCGATGGGAAATATACGTTGCTCGTGCCTGATAAAATTGATAATGTTATCCTTTTCCAGAGTATCAGTCGTACTTACAATGCCTACGGGCTTGTTGAAAGCAATATATACAGGTTCAATATCATTTATTATAAGCTCTCCGTTTACTTTTACTTTTTGTCCGGGAAGACGCGCTTCAGTAGGAATGCGGGTTCTTCCCGGACAAAAAGTAAAAGTAAACGGAGAGCTTATAATAAATGATATTGAACCTGTATA
>BNXH01000060.1 GCA_025999435.1 Bacteroidia bacterium
CCCAAATGTGGTGGGGATGACCATTATTGGAAGCAGGACAAGGAGCAATATGAGTGCAAGGGTTGTTGTACGCGCATAACCCTTAAAAGCGGTACAGTGATGCACAAATCCAAACTGCCATTTCGTTATTGGTTCATCGCTATTGATTTACTTACTTCCACGAAAAAGACATTTTCAGCCAAGGAGATTCAACGCCAGCTGGGTCATAATCGGTATCAGCCTGTCTGGCACATGGTACACAAGATCCTTCAGGCGATGGGAAGAAGGGATGATGAGTACATCTTAGCCGGACGTATAGAGCTGGATGAGGTCTATTTTTCCACCGAGACATCCGCTGCTGAAAAAGAAAAACCCCTCAAGCGTGGGCGTGGAAGCCAAAAGAAGACAAAGGTTCTTGTTCAGGCAGAAAGTGAACTGGTGGAATTTTCGAAGGAAGGGCAAAAATCCCGTCGGGTAGGCTATTTAAAAATGAAAGTGATTGATGATTTGAAAAAGGAAACCATCACTAAAGTCGTTGGAGAGCTCACGGGCAATGTCACAGAAATGGACACGGATGCTTCGACCTCTTATGTCGACTTAAAGCATTTTGTCCCCAAGCACAACGCTCAGGTTATTCCCAAGGAGAAAGTGGGCGAGGTATTGACCTGGGTACACATCGCTATCAGTAACGCCAAAAGGCAACTGATAAACACCTTTCATGACATCAAGCCGGAGTTCCTGCAAAACTACTTGGACGAATTTTGCTACAAATTCAACCGGAGATATTTTGGAGAGGCTCTCTTTGGTAGATTGCTCATAGCTTGCGTGAGCTATAAAAATGAGTTTAGGTATAAATACGGATAATCATATAAAGTTTTTAAGTTATGGTTAGGTTTTTATTTTGCTTTTTGTTCTATGTTAACACTTGTGAAATAATTAGCATCCGATATGTATATATGTATTCTTCTGATTTCATTAGTCGTATTCTCCTTTACCGATACCTCCAACTTTTTAGCTGTTCTTTTTAGTTGAAACCATTCTCCTTCATAATAAAAATCTCCATTTCCATTTCCTTGTGACGGAAAATCTTCGACCGAAACGTTATTAACTGTTACGTAATCAATTACCCATTTTTCTCCTTTTGTCGTAATTTCCTGAGTGGATGCAGAATACCCAAAAACTAACCTTTTTGTTGATAACTTAATGGTATCATTCTGCTCTCCCTCTTTCCCATCACACGCGAATAAAAGTGCGCAGCATAAAATAAAAGCTGAATAAAAATTTCTGTTTCATAGCTATTTTGTTTAAGGTGTTGAAAATTATTTATTCGTAAATATATCGAAATATATTAGAATCACAAAATCAGAATAACATACAGGGCAACCTCATCAAAACTTTATTTCTGTCATTTCCATTTGTAGGGGCAGACCTGTGTGTTTACCCAAATAAAGAGATCCCAAAAGGTCTTTTACACGTCATTGCGAAGGCGACACCCCGAAGCAATCCATTAACAATCAATGTCTTGATTTGCTTCGCCTCGTTCGTAATGACGGAAATTTCATTTTTTGGGGATACCTTCTTTCTCTGTTATTTTGACTTCAGGTTCCTTTCTATATTAAATTTTACAATCTTTGTTATTAATTTCAGAGGTAGCGGCTTGTCCAAAGGGAGTTGCATTGCTCCTTTCGATGTTTTATAGGCCTCCATATCTTTGGAAAAGACTTCGATTGCTTCTGCTCCCGGATATAGTCCTATATGTTTTTTATGCCCTGCGAAATGTATTAGATTTCCTTTCAGGTAAAAAGTCGGCATTCCCCAGCTTATTTTTTCAGTTGCTTCAGGCGCTCCTTTTTGTATTGCTTGACGTAGTTCTATCATAATTTTTTGGACATCTGCCGGGAAGTCGGCTATATATTCGTCAATGCTTGTGGGTATTTTCTTATCTGTAGTCATGTTGTTGAAATGAAAATGTTTAGGATGTAATGATACTAAACATTCAATTAAAATCATAACTTTGACATAATAAAAAAGAATATCATGAAAATAAAAGATATACTACATATTATAGAACAGGTTGCCCCTATTCCTTTGCAAGAAGAATTTGATAATAGCGGTGTTCAGATAGGGGATGTCAACCAGGAGGCGAAAGGAGCGATTGTTTGCATCGATGTTACCGAATCGGTGGTCGATGAGGCTGTGTCTTTAGGTTGTAATCTTATTGTTTCGCACCACCCTTTAGCTTTCCGCGCGTTTAAATCTCTCACAGGAAAAAATTATGTAGAGCGATGTATGATGAAAGCGTGTAAACATGACATTGTGGTCTATGCCGCACATACCAATCTGGATAACGCGTCGCAGGGTATTAATCGGTATTTGGCCGATATGCTCAACTTGCAACATGTAAGGATTCTTGATCCTCAGAAAAATAAGTTGATAAAACTTGTGACATTCGTGCCTCACTCACATGCCGAGCTGGTGCGGAGTACCTTGTTCAATGCCGGGGCCGGGCATATAGGTAATTACGATTCTTGTAGTTATAATGTGTCGGGTGAAGGTACTTTCAGAGCGGGCGATGGTTCGAATGCATTTGTTGGAGAAATAGATGAATTACATACTGAACCCGAAACCCGCATAGAAGTCATTCTTCCTGCGTACAAGCAATCAGAGGTACAACGGGCTTTGATTGCCGTGCATCCCTACGAGGAGCCGGCTTATGATTTCTATGCCCTTGAGAATATTTGGTCGGGAGCCGGTAGTGGAGTTGTGGGGACTTTGCCTGAAGAAATGGACGAGGAAGACTTTTTGTACCTGCTTAAGGATACATTTAATCTGAAAACGATACAGCATTCTGCCATTCGGGGTAAAACCGTGCGCGATGTGGCTATTTGCAGCGGGAGTGGGGCTTTTCTTATTCCAAAAGCTATATCATATAGTGCGGATGTGTTTATAACCGGAGATGCTAAGTATAACGATTTTTATGATGTAGAAGATAAGTTGTTGCTTGCCGTGGTAGGGCATTATGAATCAGAAATTTTCACAAAGAATATTTTTTTCGATATTATCTCGAAAAAATATCCTACCTTCGCGGTATATATGTCGGGATTCGATGTAAATCCTGTAAACTATTTGTAATCAAGCGGAGATATACTCCCGTTTATTACGGATGATGTAGTAAGAAGATAGAAGACTATCGGATTACTGCATTTTTTTATAATAATTTTAATAACTCTCAATCATATAATTATGGCTAAAAAACAAATTGATAAAGAAGTTACGGTAGAAGAAAAGTTGACAACTTTGTACTCTCTACAACAAAAACTTTCTGAAATAGACAATATTAAGATTCTTCGAGGAGAACTTCCTCTGGAAGTTGGAGATCTTGAAGATGAGATTATTGGTCTGGAAACCCGTATAAAAAAATACGAAGCAGAACTAAAAGAAGCCGATACAGCTGTATCGCATCAAAAACAGAAGGCAAAAGACAGTTCTTTGAAAATCGAAAAATACAAAGAGCAATTGGATAACGTGCGTAATAACCGTGAGTTCGATCATCTGAGCAAAGAAATAGAATTCGAAACGCTTGAAATAGAATTATCAGAAAAACGTACCCGTGAATTTTCTCAAGAATCGAAAAATCTCACTGAACAGATCGAAAAAAGTAAGACTTTCCTGAGTGAACGTTCAGAAGATCTTGCTCAAAAGAAAGCGGAACTGGAAAGTATAGTGTCTGAAACCAGACAGCAGGAGGAGCAACTTCGCGACGAAGTGAAAGATATAGAAGCCGAAGTAGAACCTCGTTTGTTGCATGCGTTTAAACGTATACGTAAGAGCGCCCGCAATGGTTTGGCGGTTGTATGTATCGAGCGTGGCGCTTGTGGGGGATGTTTTAATAAAATACCACCTCAAAAGCAAATGGATATAAAAATCGGCAAAAAAATTATTGTTTGCGAATATTGCGGACGTATCATGATTGATCCGGAACTTATCGGAGCAGATTGATCTGAAAGAGCCGGATTTATAATATATTATAAAATCGAAAAGGTTAAAGTTTTCCTTTTCGATTTTTTTTATGTCTTTTCGGGAACATAATCGTTCTTTTGTTGTTTTACAAATAATGAGGTTTATTTTTAAAATAGAAAACTTTTTCTTGTTTTTTATTTTATAAATTACTTATTATTAGGTGTTTTTGTTTTAAAATGGAAAACTTTTCATTTTGTTGATAAAATATTATTGAAAAATTTGCTTTGTTTGCTCTTATTCTATAATATTGTATAATGAAAAATATCGCAGGCTTTCCTTTGTAAAATCGAATGTAATTAAGCAAAAAATATAGAGTAAATGGCACAGAAGGTTTACACTTTTGAAGAGGCATATAATGCCGCGTTGAATTATTTTAACGGAGATGAATTAGCCGCTAAGGTATGGGTGAATAAGTATGCATTGAAAGATGCTTCGGGTAAAATTTATGAGCATTCACCGGAAGATATGCATTGGCGATTGGCTAACGAAATTGGCCGTGTAGAGGCGAAGTATAAAAATGGATTGACAGAAAAGGAGCTTTTCGGTTTGTTTGACCATTTTAAATATATCGTACCTCAGGGAAGCCCTATGACAGGTATAGGCAATAATTTTCAGATAGCTTCTTTGTCCAACTGCTTTGTGATCGGTCTTGATGGCCCGTCGGATTCTTATGGAGCAATTATTCGTATAGATGAAGAACAGGTTCAGCTTATGAAACGTCGCGGTGGAGTGGGGCACGACTTGTCTCATATCAGGCCTAAAGGTTCTCCTGTAAAGAATTCAGCCTTGACGTCCACAGGTTTGGTGCCATTCATGGAAAGATACTCGAATTCTACACGTGAGGTAGCACAAGATGGTCGTCGCGGGGCTTTGATGTTGAGCGTATCCATTAAGCACCCTGATTCGGAATCTTTTATAGATGCCAAAATGATAGAAGGAAAAGTTACCGGGGCAAACGTTTCTGTAAGAATAGACGATGCATTTATGCAGGCAGTAGTCGACGGAACACAATATGCCCAGCAATATCCGATCGACTCTTCCAGTCCGACTACAGTAAAAGATATTGACGCGACTGAATTGTGGAGAAAAATAGTCCATAACGCGTGGAGTTCTGCTGAGCCCGGAGTTCTGTTCTGGGATACGATAATAAGAGAATCTGTTCCGGATTGTTATGCTGATTTAGGCTTTAAAACAATATCTACAAACCCTTGCGGAGAGATACCTCTTTGTCCTTACGATAGTTGCCGTTTGCTTGCTATCAATTTATATTCATATGTCGTTAATCCGTTCAAAAAAGACGCGTATTTCGATTTTGAATTGTTTAAAAAACATGTAGCATTAGCTCAACGCATTATGGATGATATTATCGATCTGGAAACTGAGAAGATTGATATGATTATGGAAAAGATAGGCGCCGATCCGGAAACAAATGAAGTTAGAGGGCCGGAAAAACATCTTTGGGAAAAAATACGTAAAAAGACATTAGAGGGTCGTCGTACCGGAGTCGGTATAACAGCAGAAGGAGATATGATTGCGGCTATGGGGTTGCGTTATGGCACGGAAGAGGCAACAACGTTTGCGGAAGAAGTGCATCGCACATTGGCTTTAGCTGCTTACCGTTCATCTGTAGATCTGGCGAAAGAACGCGGCGCTTTTGAAATATATGATGCTGAAAGAGAAAAGGAGAACCCTTTCATAAACCGTCTTGCTGAA
Source organism: Bacteroidia bacterium (assembly GCA_025999435.1). Taxonomy (GTDB): domain Bacteria; phylum Bacteroidota; class Bacteroidia; order Bacteroidales; family Dysgonomonadaceae; genus Dysgonomonas. The sequence continues at coordinate 5,713 of BNXH01000060.1, forward strand.
GCTGATCCGCAATTATATAAGGATATGCAAAAATACGGACGTCGTAATATTGCCTGTCTGACAGTAGCGCCTACAGGTACTACAAGTCTGATGACGCAGTCTACATCGGGTATAGAGCCTGTTTTCCTGCCTGTATATAAGCGTCGTCGTAAAGTAAATCCGAATGATAAGGAAGTTCGTGTAGACTTTGTTGATGAGAACGGTGATTCCTGGGAAGAATATATTGTATTCCACCACAAGTTCGTTACATGGATGGAGAGTATGGGATATCCTACCGCTAAGCGTTATACAAACGAGGAAGTTGAAGCTATGGTAACCGAATCTCCGTATTACAAAGCAACATCGAATGATGTAGACTGGTTGCAGAAGGTAAAAATGCAAGGACGTATACAAAAATGGGTGGATCATTCAATCAGTGTGACAATCAACCTTCCGTCCGATGCCTCGGAAGATTTGGTAAATGACCTCTATATAGAAGCATGGAAAAGTGGTTGTAAGGGTTGTACCGTTTATCGTGACGGCTCACGTGCCGGAGTATTGATTGCAGCCGATGATAAGAAGAAAGCGGAGGATTGCGAGGATTGTTACGAACGTCCTCAGGTTGTAGTGGATCGTCCTCGTGAGCTGGTTGCCGATGTTATCAAATTCCAAAATAACAAGGAAAAATGGATCGCGTTTATCGGGTTGCTGGATGGTCGTCCTTACGAGGTCTTTACAGGATTGTCCGATGACGATGAAGGATTGATGTTGCCGAAGAATGTAAATCAGGGAGTCATTATTAAAACATTAAATGATGAAGGGCATCGTTCTTATGACTTCCAGTTCAAGAATAAAAGAGGTTATAAAACAACGATCGAAGGACTTAACAGTAAGTTCAATCCTGAATTTTGGAACTACGCCAAGCTAATATCCGGGGTATTGCGTTACGGTATGCCTATCGATCAGGTTGTCAAGTTGGTACAAGGTTTAGAATTGAATAGCGAAACTATCAATACATGGAAGAATGGCGTTGAGCGTGCATTGAAGAAATACCTGCCGAACGATACTGAGGCTAAAGGCCAGAAATGTCCTGTTTGCGGTCTTGAAACGCTTATTTATCAGGAAGGTTGTATGAAGTGTACAAATTGCGGAGCTTCTAAATGTGGATAAAAATAATATGACTAGTCCTAATAAACCTGTAACGGTTATTTAGGACTAGTCAAAAAAAGCCGCTTATAATAAAAATAAGCAGCCCCTTCAATCTATTAATTGATCATTATGGAATTGTATTACTCCTTTATTTCTTCATATTTCACATATTCACCTTCCTCTTTTGAGAAAATCTTTTTATAAACTTTGCTTGTATTCTTGTATGGATCATACTCTTGTGTCCTGGTACGACCTCTGTAGTTGGAAGAAGTATTTGGTTTTCCGAATAAAAGAGACGTTACTCCATTTATTACGGAGAGGATAAACATTATTCCGAATATGACAATAGCGAATATGAAAAATAGAAAAATAGTCATGATGATTGTATTATTTTCTTAATTCAAATATAACAAATAAATAATCTTGTTGATCTATCCATTTTAATTATTTAACAAGACTTGGCGTTTGTAAACAGGTTCTAAGCTTTCAGTATTGTGTGTTGAGCCAGAATGCTGAATCCGATGACGATGAGAATGATGCCTCCGATTATGTTTATGGAATAGTTGTAGCGTTGTCCGACCTTGCATCCAAAAACAACACCTAAAGAGGATAATAAAAATGTTACAGTCCCTATTATGATAGCGGGAAGCATAATACTTTGATCTATTAACGACATAGAGAGTCCTACGGCTGTAGCGTCTATACTGGTGGCCACACCCAAGCTAAACATAACTTTAAAATTTAGGGGATTGAAGGGAGAACTGTTATCTTCTCCTCTTATACTGCAAATAAGTACCCGTACCCCTAGGAAAAACAATATACCAAAAGCCAGCCAGTGATCGTATTGATCTATATATTGAGTAAATGTATAACCTATAAACCATCCTGCGATAGTAAGGCATGACTGCATAAATGCAAGCATACCAGCGACTTTCAATACATTGACGATTTTGTGGTTTCCAATTATGGCTCCACTGGTAAGGGCGATAACCAGACTGTCCATCGACAGTCCAAAGGCCAGGATTATTATCTGCACTATTTCCATTCGGTGATGTCTGCTAGCGGTTTCCTTATTTTGGAAGGACTGATGCTTTTCTCTTCGTTTATATAACCGATAGGGAATATGGCAGTGGCTTCTATATTTGGCGGTAAGCTAAGCGCTTTATTTAAGATATCAGGGTTGAAATTGCAGATCCAGCATGTGCCTAATCCTTGCTCTGCTGCTGCAAGACAGATATGTTCAGCCGCGATAGCTGCATCCACATCACTAAAATCTTTTCCGTCGGTAGCCGTTCGTTTCCACGAAATGGACGTGTCCTTACAGACTATAATATGCATTGGCGCACTTTTGAACCATTCTCTGTTGTACGATTCTTCTACCTTTTGTTTTAATACAGGGTCTGTTATTATATAAAACTTCCAGGGTTGAAGGTTGCAGGCCGAAGGTGATAGCCTGGCACATTCAAGAATGTAGTCGATTTTTTCCCGTTCTACGATATTGGGAAGGTAAGCCCTTACTGAATAGCGGCTTTCGATAAGATTTTTTAGTTGCATTAGTGTTTCCGGTTATAAAGAATGCCGTATTCCGTAGCGGCATTCCTGTATTATAGTTCCTCTTCTATTTTATAGTCGTTTCTGTCTGATGAGTTTCGTGATACAATTTCGCCCAAGAACCCTGCAAGAAAAAGCTGAGTTCCCAATATCATCATAGTGAGAGCGATATAGAAATAAGGAGAATTTGTAACCAACGGATGAGGAACACCTTTGCTTATCGCATATAATTTGGATGCCCCTACTGCAATAGCAGCCAGCAATCCCAGAAAGAACATTACCGAACCCCATAGCCCGAAAAAGTGCATGGGCTTTCTTCCGAAAACCGACAGAAACCAAAGGGTGAGTAAATCAAGATACCCATTGACAAAGCGGCTCAATCCGAACTTACTTTTTCCATATTTACGGGCACGGTGCTGTACTTCTTTTTCCCCTATCTTGTTAAATCCTGCTATTTTGGCCAAATAAGGGACATAACGGTGCATATCGTTATATATTTCAATGTTTTTTACCACATCTTTCCGATACGATTTCAGTCCGCAGTTGAAGTCATGCAGTTTTACTCCTGAAACCTTTCTGGCAGTTGCGTTGAATAGCTTGGTCGGTATTGTTTTCGATAGAGGGTCGTAACGTTTCTTCTTCCATCCTGAAACAAGATCGAAACCTTCTTCTTTTATTTTTTTATATAGATCCGGTATTTCATCGGGGCTATCCTGAAGGTCGGCGTCCATTGTGATAATAACGTCTCCTTCTGCTCGTTTGAAGGCACAGTGCAATGCCGGCGATTTACCATAATTACGCCTGAATCGTATTGCCTTTACATTGTTGTCATCCTTTTTTATATTACAGATTACATCCCATGAGCGATCGGTGCTGCCGTCATCCACAAAAATAATCTCATAAGAAAAGCTATTTTCACTCATTACTCTTTTTATCCAAGCATGGAGTTCACGAAGCGATTCTTCTTCATTCAGCAAGGGTATTACTACAGATATGTCCATATCGGCGATCAGTTCTTTTTTATACTTACAACAAAATTTAGGATAACACCTAAAAATAACCCTAGAAATATATTTTTTATAAACTCGAATACAATGTAAGTAATTTTACTTGAGTAAATCGCGACCATTGTATCTCTGGTTTGAGCATAGCTCTCTTCTGATATTAAACCTGTTTTTGGCATACTATCCACCCCTGAAATAGTTATAGATACAAGATTAGAAAAATATGCAGGATCTATGAATTTATAGTGCGCATATATGATTGCACCTTCCAAAAATGAGGCATAGAAACACATCATTATCATAAACAAGACGCAATATATGCCGCCTTTCGGTTTCTCGGTATCAGAACTTTTATATTTATAATAAAGAATATACATGAGTAAAAGTGTGATAATGTTCATCAGATAGAACAAGAATTTGAATCTATCGGATACACCTATCTCAGCAACTACCAGAAACAAGTATCTGAATACCCAAAACGCGCCGAGAATCAGACCATAATGCATGGCGTATCTGTTGATTTGGGACAGGCTTCCTTCTGTATTCTGAATTTTACTCATAAGTGATACAAATGTAAGAAATTTGTTTTAAAACAAATAAGTGCAAACTTGTTGATTAGGGCAATCGCAGATTCAAATACCCAATGCGACAATTTAGTTCAAAGATGCATAAAATATTTTAGAAGGTGTCTGAAAACATAATTTTTCTCTAGGTCTTCTGTTTATCTTATTTTGTATCAGCCTTATAAAA
>BNXH01000061.1 GCA_025999435.1 Bacteroidia bacterium
CCAGATTGAACTCACGGGTGAGAGTGTGAGAAAAATGAAGGTAGGTAAAAACAAATAAACTAAAATAGAAATGACCCCGTCGACCAGGATAATTTAGGGGTAATCATAAAGTTTTTTCAGGGGTCAACTTCGACTTGGCGCACGGGGTCAACGCGCGCTGGATTTTCCAGGCAATTCGTTTTCGGCTCGTTCTTCTTAAAGTCCCAATTTTTGGGATGAACGGATATACCCAAACTAAGATATTTTCGCTTTCCGTTCTTTGTAACTCTTAACATGATTGGATGTTCGCCGTTTGATAAGGTCTTTGATTTGTAACAAACCGCATTAATAGTAGAGTTCATGATGTTTTTTCGGTTTACATCATGGTTTACATTTACCTCTGAAAAGTCAATATAATGGAAAAGAAAAAAGACACTCACATTTCTGTAAGTGTCTCTTCATCAGAGCGGAAGACGGGGCTCAAACCCGCGACCCTCAGCTTGGAAGGATACTCTGACACTTAGCTCTAATGTTCTGATTGAGTAGATAACAGATTAATTATTAATACGGTATATCACCATATAGTTTGTTACCTTTATCTGCTCAGTATTTTGCTAACATGGCTGCTAACATTCCTTTCTGATTAAGGTTTGTCAGCAAGAACTTGGTTAATATTAATTTATTTCATAATTCTACTAACATAGTAGAGGGTGAGTTATACTACTTACTATTTCCTATTATCTTTACATCATACTTATACTTCCTATCAGTAGTGAAAGAAGCCTCACCTGTATTAATATCAGGTGGTGTAAAATGACTATCATCTAACCATCCACCATTAGTCCAATATATTGTAACAAGTTTATCCTCTTTTATCCTGACCTTTAGAGTATATATAGAACGTGTTCCTGTCTTTGGATTATGATATTTCACTTCTGCATAATAATCACCATCAACATAAGTATATTTATCATTGGTGTTATTGTGACTTGAACTACTACTTCTCCCTGTGCATGAGGACAAGGAGAAGAGTAGTATCAAATATATAACATACTTCTGACTTTGCATCATCTAGGACTCTTATATCTCTTTGTTTTTAATCTACCTTTATAACCACAATCTCTTTTGAGTTGCATAAAATCAGCACACTGTTTGGCTGTTCCCATATATACATGATTACCTTCTTCATCAGATACCTCGTATAACTGATTACCACTACCTAAAGAAGCCATCACTAAAAGTATGACTACTATTGCTATTATAATTATTACTATCCACATAATGTCTGTGATTTATAAATTAATAATTTTTGTTATTCCCACCAAGCATGTGCTTCACCAAAGAGGCAAAGATTAAGATGCTTATTATGCCTAAAGGCAAGTAAATGAAAGGTAGTATTATTGCGATGATGAGTACAACAATACCTAAAACACATCCCCAATTATTATCTTCCATAATTATTTATATTTTAGTGAACTTACTTTTTGTTGAAATTCCCATATAAAGCTGTTGCTTTCTTGATTATCTCATCATGTTCTTCCACAGAAAAACCGAATATTGAACTATAATACACGCTACTTTCAATTTCTTTATCCTTAACTTCTCCATCACATACAATTAGAGAAAAAGCTGTGATAACAAACCATTCTCTTAATGATGTGTCTAATGTCAAAACAATCTCGTTCAACTTAGAAACAGGATATTCTGCAACAGTTAATGCTATAGCTTGTATCTTAGTATTTGACATATCATAATCAAGTAACTCCATAATTTGGGATAATTGTTGTTCTTCTTTTGCATTAGCATCACCATCAGAATTAGCTATCTTGACTAAAAACCAGATGATTATTGTCTTTTGTTCTTCCGTGAATTGTCTACTAAATTCTTTTAGTGTATTATCTAGTGTTTGTTCCTTAACTTGATGTTGAGTTGATGATGTATAGCCATTCTTGGGGTTATCCTCTAACTGTTTTTCTGGTGTATTTCCATTCAGTTTCTTTTCCGCATTTCTTTTGAGTAACCATATTACTAACAAGATAATTGCTGGGATTATTAAACTTCCGATACTAAAAATCCCTTTATCTACTGCATGAGGCAAATAGATGAAAATGTAGTGTATTCCTAATATTGCAGCAACTACCCAGAATGTAATAGTAAGTCCTTTGTGATATTGCTTTTCCATAAGTTATTTTGTGATAAAAGTTTGTTCTAATTGTTTGTATACAGCTGATGTGAGTTCTTTGTTAGTTCCTACAACTGATACTATGTACATTTTGTGCTTTGTATTAAATGTTGCCTTTCTCAAGTAATAGCCTTGTGTTTCTCCTGTAGATACAGCAGCATATAATTTTTTGAATGTTCCTATGCTTGTCTTAATATAGCCTGTATTAGTAACCATTCCAGCGAGTAGTTCTTTAGGGTAATCTTCTCCATTGGGGTTTATCTTCACATCTATTGCTATCTGCACTCCTTTCTTATCATTCTCATACTCATAACTCCAACTGTTTCTTTTGGTATTATTGCTTGTATTAACCAGAGTACAATCATAAATAAACTCAAAGTATGCAGTAGTTTGTTTCTGTGCATATATCATACTACATAATAGTGTCAATGCTAATAATATAAAATATCGTTTCATCTTTATTAAGTTATATTTCATCATCTTTTCTTTTAAACAGAGTAAACTCAAAGACCCCTATAATTATTAGATATAAGAACCATCCAGCAAGTTCATTCAATCCTATAAATAAAACAGCCAAAGCCAGAGGAACAACAATTGCAAGTATAATTCTTTGAATATTCGTTATTTTATTTACCCAAGTAGTCTTTTGTGTAAATGAAACTATCCCACAAGATATTCCACTACCCAATATCACTCCTAACACAGCACTAATAATAGAATCCCATCGTATTGACTTTTCTGTATGAGTTCGTGAAATACCTGTATATGAAGTTTGATATTCTTGATATGTACTTGTTTCCTGAAAATATTGAAGACTTGTTAAAGACAATGCAAGTATTGTTGAAAAAATGATTAAGGTCATTATTGTCATCAGCCACTTAGTAGATGGCTTTTTGAAAAACACTCTATATAAGAGGCATAATAAACCAAGAACAATACCCAAAAAGATACCTGTTAATAAGACTTCTTCTTGAAAATCATGTGTCATAAGTTTAGATTTCAAATGTTGTACCATAGTTAAAACAAGAAGGCATGGTACTTACCTCACTAAGTTCAAAGGTATCACCACAACACCCACCAACTGCAATAAGGAAGCCCATGCCTATAACATGAACATTCACTATTATTACTATGCAGTTGGTTTCTAAAAGTGGTGATTTTATGAACCTACAAGCAATAAAGCAAACGCTTTATATTAATTATGTCTTGATTCTGTTATTCTACCATAAGCAAATGATTAATTGTTTATTCAACAAAAATATGAATTTAAGTTGATACAAAATCATTACCTAAGTAGAAAGTTAAGTCAGGACATCAGGCATGGACTAATACCTTACTGCGGTAAAGGTAAGTCAGATAGTAATACAGGTTGGTTTATTGCAACCTTGCAAAGCATTAGAGGTTATTAATGTCAAAGTCTTCTGGAGTCATAATATCCTCATCCCTATCATCATAAGATAGTCTAACCTTCCATGTTACTAAGGCTCTATCTAAGGATATTACTTTCGGATAACCTCTATCTCCTGTTATATAATAGTTACCAGCTATCTCTCCGGTAAATTGGCTGAGAAAAGCCTCTTTAATCCTACTGCACTTCTCATTAATGGAGTTTTCGGCAGGGTTACATATATCATCTATACTTTTCTCTATACTGTCTAAACATTCCCGATTAGATATATCACAATAGATGTCTTGTAATTCCCGCCTATAATATCCAAGTCTTTTAAACAATATACCCTCTCGATGTCTAAGAAACAGGAAATACACAGCCTTTTGAAGAGGTGTGAGTTTTATCTCAAGGTTATTATACTCTGGTAGTAATATTCTATAACTCTGGTCTATAATGAGAGGGCTTACTTTGTCAGTAAGATAAAACTCTTTAAACCTTTCTATCCTATTAATCTCTTTGGGTTCTGCTAAAACAAAATCTCTATAGAAAGTGAGGTCATGTACTATGGATTGTAACTCTGTATCACTGTCTATTTTCAATATTTCTTTAGTAATAAGCCGTAATAAGAACTCTTCATGTCCTAATTTTTTTAGTGTAGATATACGTTCTTTTATTTCATCAGCAATTTTGTTTCTATAAGTGAAATCATAATCAGTCTTTTCATCATCAGGAATATTATCTCTGTCCGGTGGAAATGATAAGGCATAATTATCAAAATCAGCATTAGATAATCTAACTTTAAGCTCTTTGAAGAACACTTCTATCTCCCTTATCAGAGTATCTAAGTCTTTTGCTCGTAGAGGAAAATAGATAAATTCCCCAAGCCTGTATGAATACATCAATAGTCCACTATCTATCTGTTCAGAGAATGAATTATCGAACATTTTAGATATAAACTTAGTGTATGATACTGTATCTATTTTTAGTAGATTATTAATCTTTACAGAATCTATATATAAGGCAGGATGATTATAGCTTAATACATCATTCAGGCTATCTATGCCGGATTTGCTACTCCATTTATTTATAAGCTTAGGTATATATATGAAGTTAGATTCTTTATATAGTCCATCATTTAGAGTTTTATAATGATGGGAAAAAAGGGATTCAAATTCTTCAACATTATTAAAACATACATTAAGGAACTCATTGTATTCTTTTTCTACATACAATATTTGGTTGTCAGGTATATAAAAGTATTCACGTATATCTGCCTTTGTACTAATCATGTATTCATTTATTGAGTAACCAAATATAAGAATAATCCATATAAATAATATATGTTTAGAGATAGAGTTAATACTTAAGCTGATTAATCATGTGATGGTACTATAGTAGCTTGCACACAGATACACCAATAGATAAAACATACCATCATTGTACTTTAGTTATAGTTACACCATTAAAAGATAATTACCTATATCTTATTATTGATGTCTTCCGGTCAGTATTATAATTCTGTCCGGTTTTCATAGAAAACTATTATATAAGATTTATATGACATCCAGACAGTTCTTAATACATCAATCCACTTTTTAGGAATATACCTATATAGTATTCTCCCAAAAACTGGACGGATAACAGACCCTACCATATTTCAGGTAAGGTCTGTGTAATTCTGATTATCAGGAAGGCATACCAAAAGAACCCATTGGCATAGAGTTCATACCCATATTGAAATCTGTCATCATTGGTAGTTCTCCAAGCTGTACCTTTTGTACACTTTGTTCATCAGGAGTATAAACAAACACATGGTGCAGAACCTTAACCTCTCCTGTTTCCTTGTTGATTGATTCATAAGGCTCAACCTGTATCTTTTCCACAGTACCGGGTAGTTGTTGACCTACCAGAGTTTTACATACATCTACAGATAATGCAGTTGTTACCCTTGTTTTATTCACTGTAAGGTAAAAGTTTCCTGTTGTTGAACTCTGCACAAGTTTAGGCTCACTTTGAAGCTCTATTGACACAAATTGTCTTCCATCTGCTGTTTGTACCTCTTTGTAGTTAGTAATTGTTACCATAATAATAATTTTAGCAAGTTGATTGAATAGTAGTCTTTTACACTACAACATTGATTGTCAATGCTAAGATTTAGTAGGGGTGGATGGATGCTGATTTTGAGGAATAATATGCTGCCTGAGTTTGTTGGTTTATATGGAGTTGGTGGGGGAGTTTGTTCTTGTGTTTAAGGTGGGTGTGGGTTATCATGGGCTATTGAGCTTACGTATTCTTGATGTAAAATTTTATAGTAAATTTTTTTTAGAATAGTTCAAGCCTAATTTATGCTCATACTGATGTAACCTATACCAGTAGAAATATCATCAATGATGAATGTTATAACACCAGTATAAACCATTGTATGATAGTCCGATTACTATTCAATATACCAGAGACAGGTTATATTACACTTGATTTAAGTGTAGTATCTTGTTCAATGATGATACTTAGGTTATCATAAGTTAGTTTATGCCTGACTTATTATAATCTACACTAACTTGGGTATCATCAATACAGGATATAATATACTGTTATTGATGATACCTGAACTCAATCGGGCTATCTTACACTAACCGATGTTACATCATGTTACAGTATAGTAACCTGTTCAAATAAGGTGTTCTCACAGACTGGCTAACCAGACTGGTTTTCATGTGGATATATTACATCATAGTATATTGATAGTTGATAAAAATACTTGAAAAGGAGTCCACCAAAGAATATAGAAAACATCTTGGATGCTGATATTCTTACATCTTATAATGATGTTATTCTTGGTGCTATTAGGTAAGGTAGGTAAGGTGCTTTTATAAACTTTGTATAGTATTATAGTATATATATGATAAATCTTTGAAATGTAGTTACCTACCTTACCCGATTAACTATTCTTTTTCTAAAGACTTTATATAATTATATGCTGCTTTTTTTAGCTGAAATGTAGTATTTCCTTTGCTATCCATCCCTAATTGAATAAAACCAGCTTCTTCCAAACGTTCTATAAAATCATTCCATTCAACCTCATCTTTTCCTTTTGTAACTTGATATTGATGAGTGCCTAAGATATAAAATTTACCACCGAGAGTACCCAAAATAAATCCATCTGGTCTATTAGAGTTTACCCATTCTTGTAAAACTCCATTTTCAGTTTCATCAAACTTTGGCATATTTACATCTAACTGATTTGTCGTAGTAGGAGTATTAAGAGATGAACTAATATCATTAATAACTTTTTCTATATGATTTTTAATGTGCGTACTAAAATCAGGTATTGACTTGTAATCATGGTATAAAGCCCCATTTTGAATTTGTTTTTTAAACTCACTGACTTTTTCAAATTGTATTTTATCTAATGTACTTACATCCTCAATGAAATTTTTAAAATAAACCATCACAGGTTTTTCGGCATCAACATGTTCATTTATTTCTTCTACTGTCCCACTTTCTGATTTTCCTGTTGGAGAGCCAAGACGAGTACCAAATAAACAAATCAAAATATCACTTTTGTTTGTCATCTGTTTATTAATGATAGCTTGACTTCTGTTTCCCATAGCTGGATAAGTGTCTGTTGACCAATGTAGAGGCATCAACACTATTTTTCTCGAAAAAGAATTGTTGCTATTCCATTCAAAGATTATTTTCTTTATTATATCTATTTCTTCTTTAATATCAGAAGGAGCACCAATCATTATATTTATCACTTTTGCATCATACATAATTTTACTAATTTTAATTGTTAATTTCTATTTGTAAAATTAGAGAAAATTATATCAAGTTCAATCTTTAATAAAATTAAAAACAGAACTTCACAATTCTACATTTGAAAGTGAAGTTCTGTCAAGAATTGGCTCAACTTGCTTAAAGCCAACTATACTATTTTGTCTGGAAATTACAGAAACACTATATAGGGACTTCCCCAAAAAGTAGATTGATTTCAGGATTATTCAATGAACCATCTATAATGGCTATCCCCATGCAAAGCCTTATTGACACCATGTACTAATTCAGTAGCATTCAAAGACCTGTCTAACAGGTTATCAATATAACTGTTCTTGTTAGCACCAGTGAAAAGGTTATACACATTCCACAAGCTAATAGAATCAGTATTTTCTGTAATGCTGAAATTATCATCATTGTAGTAGGATTTAGCTACAGCATTAATATGAGTATCTGTAAATTCCATGTTCGGCAATAGTTTCTTCTCTTTTGGCGGTAAGCATTGATAAAGTTTACTCTTGCCTATCAGTTGTGCAAACTGATGTTCTGTCAGAGAGGCATCTTTGAATGAGTTTAACAGGTGAAGATGTCTTGCAGGATTATAGAGTTGGAATAGTTCCATAACAGCCTTGAATAAGTCTGTTGTACTCATAACCTTAATTTCAGACTTGTAACCATCAGTAGAAACACAGAGATTACAGCAAACAAGATTTTTAAAGCCGATGAATACTTTAAACTTCTCTGCTCCTTTCTTACTATACAGATTTTCATGATTATAGGCTCTTACTCCCCCAATAGATAAGTTCAACCTGTTACCTTCAATATCCTCATAGATAGTAGGAATCTCAAAACAGAAAGCCATCCGTTCATAATAAATGGTCTTGTCAGTCTCTAAAAGCTGATTTACAGACTTATGGATAGCTTCGGGGATTCTTCCCTTGATGACATGGGAAACTCTTATATCCGGTTCTGAAATACTTTCTCCCTGAAAGAAATTGTGTGCTGCATTCCATACTGTTTCTATAAAGTTTGGATGGCTGATAGTAATTTCATTATCCTTGCTGAAAACAGGTACTACACATTCATTTGTAAGATGATGTATAGTAACTTCTTTGGTGTTAGCTTCTACAAATGGTGTCCTTTTATATGTTGTTGTATTTGTAGAAGTAGATGATGCTGTTTGTCTTACAGTAGTTTCTATAACTTCTGCATGAGTATCTATTACATAATTTTCACCAATCAGGTTATTTCTGACTGGCAATAGTTGAAATGTTGTTTCCATATCTTATAAAATTAGGATTGTTAGTAATTGGTTGATTGTTAGTTGTTGGTACATCAGAGGTTTTAGCTGATTGAATACTTTGTTTCATCCTCATAAAGTCTGGTGTAAGTTGTTCCCGCCATTCAGGGTATTTGTGATAGAGTGCATAGAGTTCTTCTTCTGTTTTAGCATTGTTGATTTCTACCTTAACTGATTCTATGCTTGTACCACCATTACACCATTGAAGGATTCTTTTACCTGTATCTGGTGTAATAGTAAATTCGGGTTTTCCCATGAACAGACCTGTCCTGTCCTTGCTTGCAGTTGAATAGTGTTTAATGTCAACATCAAAGACTATTGTAAACTCGTAATCTACTCCGTCCCTCATGACTGCCTTTAGCCCTATCTTTTCAGGTACAGTTTTTCCATTCTTTTCTGTGAGAATATAATCTTGTTTTGTCCTCATGGTTGAAATAACATGTGATGTACTGCTAAGTATCTTTTGGATAAAGGTATTTTGTCTAGGAGTTACCTTTTGCCAGTTTGCAAAAGTATTATATCCTTGCAGACTAGCATGATACTCCAACAGATATTCCCAACAATGAGAAATAGAATCTATTATGATAACTTCCATTCCTGCATTTTCACATACAGTAATAGCTTCAATATATTTCTCCGGTGTAAATGGTGCTTGAAGTGTAAGTACATTGTACTGCCCTAAATGAGCATAAAGGTCAGCACTACCATTCTCTGTGTCAATGATGGCTATTTTTGTCCAGTCATTTGTCATACCATAGGCTAATAACAGGCTGCTATAAGTTTTTCCAGAGCCTGAACAGCCTTCTAAGGCAAGCTTTATCTTAGCTTGCTTCCTGTGTGATTGTCGTAAATTCATAATTGATTGGTTTTAATGTGGTTAATAATTATATAGAAGTACTTTTTACTAACATAATGGAGGGAGAAAGGGAAAAGGGGAGAGTACCTTAGTCCTGTATATTATTATGTTAGTAAATAATACTTTATAGAGTGTTAGTAATTATAAGATTTGAGAAATAAGGAAACAGGACAAGTAAAAACTTCTAACATAATGATAGGAGAAAGGAAAGGGGACTGCCTGAAATCTATTATACTACTT